>NZ_JBJMIE010000230.1:0-22219 GCF_045807065.1 Actinophytocola sp.
CCCGCCGCACCAGCCGTGAGTCGGTGGGGGTGGGCGTCGGGTTCGACTGCGGGAACTGGGCGCCGAACTGGGTCAGGACGAGCCCGAGGCCGGACTGGATCGGGTCCTGCGGGATCGGGTCGGAGATCGGGCCGCTGAACTCGTCCTCCGTGAGCGAGTCCAGGTTGCCCAGCCCGTTCGCGGTCGTGGCGGCGATCCGCACGGTGTTGGCGCCGGAGTTCAGCGGCGCGCTGATGGTCTGCGTGCGCCAGGTGGTCCAGCCGCCCGTGCCGGAGAACTGCGGCTCGGCCCGCACCGTGCCGTTGACCGTGATCGTGGCCGGGCGGCTGGTCGACGTCCCGTTCGCGTACCGGAACGCCAGGAGCCTGGTCCCGGCCGCGGCCGAGTCGACGGTGAACTCGACCGCGGCGCCGACCGCGTTGTCGCTGTTGACGAATCCGCTGCCGGTGAAACCGGTGTGATTGCTCTCCACGACGCCACCCGAGATGGTGGCCTGCTCCGCCTCGTACACCGCGGCGGCCGCCGCGGCCGGCCCGCCGGTGGCGGTGGTCGTCAGGCCGGCCATGAGCAGGGCGGCCAACCCGGACAGCACCGTACGTTTCATGCTTTTCTCCTCGGTTCGGCTCTGGGGCTCAGCTCTGGCTGGTGACAAGGGCGTACTGCTGCGCTATCTCGCCGGCGGACGCGTCCCGGTCGAGGAACATCAGGGCGTCCATCCGGCAGTCGCAGGGGTTGTTCTCCCGGTTGTTCTGGGGGAAGCTGCCGCCGATCTTGATGCCGCGCGGGTTGGTCGGGGAGGTGGCGAAGGGGCCGCCACCGCCATGGATCTTCCACGGGTCGCCGTCGACGCTGTAGGTACCGGCAATCGGTTGGCCGTTCCTGTAGAGCGCCATGGTCCCGGTGTCGTAGTTCAGCGTCGCGGCCAGGAACACCCAGGTGTTCTGGGGAAGGAGGGTGTGCCAGTCCTCGTTCGCGGCGAACACCTGCGACGACTGGTCGTCCAGTCGGCGGCCGAGTGCGACCAGGTGGATCTTCCCGTTCACCTCGAACAACTCGATCAGGGCGCGGACCTCGTGGCCGTCCGAATCACCGCTGAGCAGACCGGCGAGCCCCACCGCGTCGTAGAAGTCGGTGGTGCTCGACGTGTTCGAGTTGGGGCTGGGGTTCGTGCCGGTCATCTTGAACCAGCCCATGACCGTGATGCCCCGCACCCGGCTGAACGCGCTCAGGCTGGGCACGCCGGACGTCGAGTAGCGACCCGACTTCCAGTCGTCGTTGCCCTTGACCGTCGGGCGAACCTGTTGCAGCTGCAGCGATGTGGTACTGCCCGGATAGGCGCCGTCGGCCACCCGCATCGCCGCGCCGCCGTTGATCAGGTTGATGCTGGTGCCGGACAGCCCGCGGTCCAGTTCGACCGCCGCGTCCCCCGGTGACGGATGCTCGAAGTCGTAGAACGCGACCAGGTTCGGCGCGAGGCTCGGCACGACGTCCGCGGGCGGCGGGTCGCCCCCGACGGACAGTGAGTCGAGGTTGGGCAGGCCGCCGGCCGTGGTCGCGGTCAGCCGCACCGTGTTCGTGCCCGCGGCGAGTTCGGCCGGCGCGGCACGCGTGTTCCAGGTGGCCCAGTCGCCGGTGGGCGCGAAACTCAGCGTGCCCCGGTCGACCCCGTCGACGGTCAGGGTGGCCGGCCGGTCCGCCGTGGTCCCGTTGGCGAACCGGAACACCAGGTTCTGGGTGCCGGCCACGTCGACGCTGAACTCCACCGCCGACCCGACCGCGTTGGTGGTGTCCACGAACCCCGTCCCGGTGAACCCGGGGTGGTTACTCGCGACGACCCCGTTGACGATCGTCGCCTGTTCCGCCTCGTACCGCGCCGGCGCCGCGGCCGCCGGTGTCACCGAACCGAGGGCGAGCACACCGCTCAACCCCACGACAAAGCCTCGACGAACCGTGACGGGCATTCTCGCCTCCACATACGATTGCATACCAAACAAGGCGCTGCCCGCACGTGTCAGTTTACTAGGAAAGCGCTTTCTCCGGAACTCTCCACTCGCCGGCACATCCCGGGTACACTCCCCGCCCGCTGTTGAGGACGATCCAGACGATCTATCCCACCAGGGGCAAACCCGACGCGGCGGCCCCGCTGGTGTCACATCCTGTTGGTGACGAGGTCTGGTCCTTGACTGCAGCTGTCGCACGGCCGCCGCACCGCGACTCCGGGTGGGTGCCCGTGGGCTACCGCCGACGAGGTCGAGAGTCCGGGGCTGGACCGGCAAGGGTCGCTGAGGCAGGAGCGGTGGTGTTGAGTCGAGTTCGACCGGCCTCAGGAGTTGCGGGAAGAGCTTGCCTTGAGCCGCTGGGCCAGCGCTTCCAGCGTGGCGGCGACGGCCGAGATTTCGTCGGGGTCGTCGGTGCCGAGTGCTTTCGCGAGCGCGGCGTCGATGGTGGTGGACCGGACGAACGCGACCCGGTCGGACGCCTCGGGCGCCTGCCGGATGAGTACCCGGCGGCGGTCCTTGGGGTCGGGTTCGGTCACGATGGCGCCGCCTTCGCGCAGCCGTGCGACGCAGGCGGACACCTGGCTCTGGGGGAGCGTGGTGCGCGCGGCGATCTCGCCGATGGCGCTGCCGGGATTCTCGAGGACGTCGGTGGCCACGATCATCACCGCCCGGACGCTGGTGGAGTACTCGCGCAGCCCTTCGGTCGGCATGGCCTCCTCGGCGATCTTCATCAGGGCACGCCCCAGCAGGAACAGGTCGACTCCGTTCATGCGGCCAACATACATCACAATAGATACATCTTTCTTGATGTATCTATTGTGATGCTTTACGGTCGGCACCATGCACGACACCAAGACCGGCACGCTGCCGGTGCCGGGAGCGTCCCTGTACTACGAGGTCCGTGGCTCGGGCCCGTTGCTGCTCATCGCCCAGGGCGGTGACGGCAATGCCGCCCGCGGCGCCGACCTCGCCGACCGGCTCGCCGCCGACCACACGGTCGTCACCTACGACCGGCGCGGCCTGTCACACAGCACCCTCGACGACCCGACAACCCCGGTAACCGTGGCCACGCACGCCGACGACGCCCACCGGCTGCTGGCCGCGCTCACCGACGAGCCCGCGTACGTGTTCGGCTCCAGCTTCGGCGCCCTGCTCGGCCTGACATTGGCCGCCGCCCACCCCGACCAGGTGCACACCCTCGTCGCACACGACCCGGCGACGTTCCGGCTGCTGGCCCCCGAAGGACGCGACCGAGCCACGCGTGACCTCGACATCCTCGAAGACCTGTTCCGCGACCAAGGGACGCTCCCGGCGCTGGCGAAACTCAGCGAACTCGTCGAAGCCGACTTCTCCGACCGCGAGCCGGACGTGCCCATGCCCACCCCGCCCGGGCCGGAACGCCTCGCCGACCTGGAGTTCTTCTTCCGCAACGACCTGCCGCAACTCCGCGCCGCGGAACTGGACGCGGGCCACATCGCCACGCTGACGAGCCGGGTCGTACCTGCCGCGGGCCAAAAATCGCGAAGGCTCTGGAACTACGACTGCGCGCAGGCGCTGGCGTCCCTCCTGGACACGGACGTCACGGAGTTTCCCGGCGGGCACAGCCTTTCGACCCATCCGGCCGCGTTCACCACACGCCTGCGCGAAGTCCTCAACCCGCGTTCTTCGTGAGTCCTCCGCATGCCCAACCCGCCACCTTTCAGGCGGTCCACACCAGCATCGAATGGTCGACCTGCCACACGCACGTGCACGCGTCGCGGCAGCGCGGTCAGCGGCCCGAGCGGTGCGACGGCGTCGCCGTTGGGTGAAGCGGGATCTTGTCGTGATCACGGCGGCCCGTTCGACCGGTCGGCGGCGGGGTCGGTGGCACAGTGGGTGTCATGACGGCTGCTCGCAAGGACTATCGTCGGCGACTTTCGGCCTTGCTGGCTTCCTGTAGCGACAGCGAACTTGCCGCGCTGACGGACACGGGGCGGGCCGACAGCGTGGGTGTGGGCGGCGGTTCAGCGGTGGTGGACGTTGATGGTGTGCCGGTGTTCGTCAAGCGGATTCCGTTGACCGACCGGGAACTGGCCCACCCGGGCTCTACCGCGAACCTGTTCGATCTGCCGGTGTTCTGTCAGTACGGCGTCGTCAGCCCGGGATTCAACGCGTGGCGGGAGTTGGCCGCGAACAGGGTCGTCAGCGACGCCGTTCTGGCGGGTGAGACGCAGTCGTTCCCGGTGCTTTACCACTGGCGGGTGCTGCCTGGCCGTTCGCCGATCGCCGCGGAACACGCCGACATCGACGCGGTTGTCGCCGCCCTGGGCGGCTGCCCGGCCGTGCGTGTCCGACTCGAAGCGCTGCGCGACGCAACGTGGAGCCTCGTGTTGTTCTGCGAGTACATCCCGTACCCGCTGCCGGAATGGTTGGGTGAGGATCCGGTGGGCAAAGCCGCCTCGGTCGAGCGGCAGTTCGCACAGATCGTGGGGTTCCTGCGCGGTCGGGAACTGCTGCACATGGACGGACACCTCGGCAACATGCGCACCGACGGGCAGCGGATTTGTCTCACCGACTTCGGGCTGGCGACATCGCCGCGTTTCGACCTGTCGGCAGCCGAGCGCGACTTCGCCGAACACCACGCCACCCACGATGCCGGCTACGCCGCCATGCGACTGGTCAACTGGCTGGTGACCGACGTCTGCGGGATACCGGCGCCGGCCAGCGGCGGCCCAGTCGCCCGCAACCAGTACGTACTCCAGTGCGCCATAGGTCACGTCCCGGACGACGTGCCGCCGGTCGTGGCCGCGATCCTGACCCGGCACGCACCGGCCGCCGCGAAGATGAACGCCTTCTACTGGAAGCTGTTCGACGGCGAGATCCACACGGAGTACCCCAGCCCGTAAGGCCGACCAGGCGATACCGCATTCCCAACCCGCCACCTTTCAAGCGGTCCACACCGGCATCGAATCGTCGACCTGCCACACGCTCCTCGTCGAAAAGACATCTGACGCCGACGCCGTGTCCTGCACTGATCTTGTCCGCTGGTCGGTGCACCCTCCGGACGAACGGCGGCTTCGACGAGTTCCGGCTGTTCTGCCCCAGCTGTCGCTTCAACTCCGCGACCTCGGCCTCCACCCGGTCAATCTGTTCAGGCTGCCGCACCACTTGCGCGGTACAGACGGCAGTCGTCGCGTGGCGAGCGCCGGCCATCACGCGCCGGAATCCGGAACTGACCAGGCAGGCGTTCGACCTGCTGTCCACCGGCCTCGACTACCCCGCGGGGCCCGCAGTCGCCGGGCGGTGATCAGTGGCGGCGCCACGCCACCCCGAGTTCGTCGACCACAGCGCCCCGATGCTCATCGCCGCGTTCCAACAGGTCCGGCACGATGACCGTCGTGCCCGTCGACGGCCCGGTAGCCCTGTGGGTGGTCGACGGCCCGCGCAGTAGCGATCGCTCGAAGAACCCGTCGGTCCACGGTGCGCAAAGCTTCCGGTAGTGGCCGGCCTCGGTCGCGCTTCGGCACACCTCCAGCTGCAGCCCGATGAGGGCGTCCAGGTGCCGGCCGGACGGGTCGAGTGCGCTGGTCGCCACCAGGGCGTCGTCGTTGCGGATCCTGATGCTGCGCGTGAGGTCCCGGTTCGTCACCGCACCCGTGTGAAACCCGAACATCGAGCGGAAGTAGTGCGCGTCCGGGTCGCCGTCCGCCACGACGTCCAGTGCGTCGCACAACCGGCACACGTAGTCCCACTCGCCCATGGCGACCAGAGCCTTGCACGCGAAGCCGACCGCGATGCGGTAGTAACCCAGAGCGTTCTGTGTGTCTCCACTCCTGGCGTCGGTGTCCAGGAGAGCGTGCACAGTGGCACAGAGTTCCATGATCTGGGCGCTGGTGATCTCCATGCCGGCGTCGCGGATGCGGAAGCACGGCCACCGGGGGTTGTTCGGCTCCTCGGCCATCGCGATGTCCAGGAGGTCCAGGTTCCGCTTCCGCTTGCCCTTGGCTCGCGCGACGGACGGTTCGTAGCCGTCGTGCCGGAACTCGATGTCCAACCGGACGAGGTCGACCGGCGTTCCGTCGGCGTGGACCACGTACTCGTGCACCGGTCCCCGATAGCGGATTCCGCTGTCCGTGCGGAGAATACGCGGAACACCGGTCGCCACCGTGCCCCGGCCCACCTCCCGGATCCGAGGCGCGAAGACGTCCCCGTCGGGAAGGGGGAACAACCGTGCCACGCAGTCCGGTGGCAGCCATTCGTCGGCGTCGACGAACACGACCCATTCTGCCCTGATCTCCTCGATCGCGTGGTTCCGCACAGCCGCGAAGGACCCCGGCCACGGCATCCGGACGAGCCGGACGTCCTCGTAACCGGCCACGATGCCGACCGTTCGATCCACCGACCCCGTGTCGACGACCAGGATGTCGGCGAAACCCTGGCCGGTCACGCTGTCCAGACAACGCGCGATGCAGCGCTCTTCGTCTCTCGCGAGAATCGCGATGCCCACTGATGACATGAAAACCTCCCGCGGACGGGGGCGCCCGCCGGGCGGGCGCCCACGAACCAGATCAGCCGCAGGACTCGCTCTCGTAAGTGCCGTCACCGCAGGGGCTGTGCACCTCGGAGTCGAAGACGTAGCAGTACCTGAGCCCGCCGTTGGGACTGTAGGTGTACTTGTAGATGTGCTGAACCCACGTGATGCTCGGGCATTGCTTGGTGTGGGTGTATTGAACGTGGTTCGGCTGGAAGCAGGAGTCCGCGAGTGTGTCCGACGGTGTGGCGACAGCAGCAGAAGCGGCACCGGCCGTGAGCGTCAGGAACGAAACCCCAGCGAGAAGCCCCGCGGCGATCCCGCCCACCCGCCGGATCCGCGTCCTGTCGCGCCCGCTGTCCGTCGGGCCGGCCAGTTCTGCCTCGACATTTTCCAGAAATTTCCGGCGTGCGTCCATGTTGAATCCATTTCGGTTTCGAATTCAGGGCCCCAGTGGCTCTGAAACCGAACCTTAGCGACACCCACCATATCGGATACATATTCTTGCCCATATTAGGCTCATATGACGTGGCAATCTCGCCGTTTGATGTCCCATGTGAATTCGCTCTTGCTCATCGCCGACCGGCGGAACCGTGTTTTCGCGAGCCAGACCGATCTCTCCGCCGCCGACGCGGTGCCGGGCCTACTCAGGCCGTTGGTGCGACCACTGCCGTGATGTCGACCTCGAGCAGCATGCCGGGGCGGAACAGCCTGCTCACCTCGACGGTCGTGCTGGTCGGCAGTGCGCCGTCGAGGTGCCCGTGGTGGTCCAGGGCGGCCTGGCCCGCGAGGATGAGCAGACGCGCTCATCGGCCACGACCGAGCGTTCGACGTGTGGCCGATCAGCGGCATGACAGGACGTTGCAGGACTGTAGGTGCCTAGCGTCGAGGCAGTGGATCTTCGCTGGCCGCGGCTTTGCGGTCAGTTCTGGTTGTGCTCGTGCGAGTCGTGACGGTGTAGCCAGATCTCCTCGGCGCGGATGCTGGCTTGTGGGGTGAAGTAGTCGCCAGTTCTGAGGTCCTCCAGCAACGTTGCGTGCCGCGGCGTCCAGCCCAGCAGCGCCTGGGTGTGCTCGCTGGAGACGGGCACGTCGAGGGAGAAGAACCTGGCCAGGAAAGGGTTTCCGAGATGCTCGGTGGCCTGTTCGAGGGTCAGCGAGGCGGTGGGGATGTCGAGCATCTCCGCGATCTGCTCCGCGATGCTCTTGATCGTGACGGCGCTTTCGCCGACGCCGTGCAGCACGCTGCCGGCGGGCGCCTTCTCCAACGCCAGTCGGAAGAGGCGGGCGGCGTCGGCGCGGTGGATGGCGGGCCACCGGTTGGCGCCGTCACCGATGTAAGCCGAGGTGCCTGACCTGCGCGCGGCCGCGACGAGCGCTGGAATGAACCCGTAGTCGCCTGGGCCGTGCACGGTCGGCGCGAGTCGCACGACGCTGGCCCGGACCCCCAGCTCGGCGTATCCCAGACAAGTCAGCTCGCCCGGGATGCGAAAGGCGGCGACCGAATCGGGATCCGGCGCGTCCTGCTCGATGCTGATCCGGCCGGCCTTCGTCACCAACGTGCCCGAGGTGCTGACGAACGGCCTGCCGGACCCGGCCAGTGCTTGCCCAAGCGCGTCGATCGCGGCGCAGTCGCGGCGGATGAGGTCATCCGGATCGGCGTAGTCGCCGCCGTGTGCCATGTGCAGGACGCCGTCGGCGGCTTCGGCGCCGCGGCTCAGGCTGTCGAGGTCTTCGAGGCTGCCGCGGTGGGGTATGGCGCCCAGCGACTCCAGCCGAGCGGCTGCGGCGTCCGAGCGTGCCAGACCGGTGACGGTGTGACCAGCCGCGACGAGCTCGGCGACGACGGTGGGGCCGGTCTGCCCGGTTCCACCGGTGACGAAGATACGCATGAGGACTCTCCCAGGTAGCGCCAGCAGCTGGCGATAAGTAGTGCCAGTGACTGACTCTACGCGTTGCGCCAGTCACCGACACAACGTGGTGTCAGTCACTGACGTAACGCGGTAGGCTCGGCTGGTGCCACGCAGCGGAGCAGAAGCGCGTCGCCGCCTTCAGCAGGCGGCCTTGGAGCTGTATCAGGAACGGGGGTTCGACCAGACCACCGCGGCGGACATCGCCGCGCGGGCCGGGGTCAACGAGCGCACCTTCTTCCGGCACTTCCCGGACAAGCGCGAGGTGCTCTTCGACGGCGAAGCCGACCTGCGCGCCGCGCTGATGCAGTCGGTCGCCGAAGCGCCTGATGGGCTGGAGCCGTTCGACGTACTGCTCTACGCCTTCCGGAAATCCGCGCGGAATCTGGAGAACAACCGCCCGTACTCCGAACCACGGTGGAAAGTCGTCGCGGTGACCCCGGCGCTCCGCGAGCGCGAACTGGCCAAGCACGCGTGGCTCACCGACGCCACGGCAGAGGCGCTGCGGCAGCGCGGTGTCGGTGACGGGTTGGCCGCCCTGGCCGCCCGGACCGGCTGGGCCGCCTTCCAGCACGCGGTCCAGACCTGGATCGACCACCCCGCACAGAGTCTGGACGCGCATCTGCTGCAAGCCTTCGACGATCTACGCGCCCTCTCCACGACCATCCAATCGGGACAGACGCAGGCCGAGAGCTGACACTGCCTGCCCGCGGTCACCAAACGTCGCGACTGAACCGCGTCACGAAGGCAAGGTCACCCGGGCCTGTGTACGAACATCCGCTCGTCGGCAGAAGAGTGAGCCTGCGCACCCCTGCCACAGTTCCGTGGCGAGCGGTGGCTGGGCGGTTGTTCGTGGCCACGACCTGATGTACCAGGCGTCGACCGGCATCGCGAAGTGGTGGACCGGAACCGAGGGCTCCGGCGCAACCCAGATGCTGTTTCGGAGCGAAGCCAACCTCGGCGTCTGGACCGCGGTCTGGGCAACCAACACCAACGGTATCTGACAGAGCGGGGGAGGAAGGGCGAGTGCCGGCTCAAGTCGGGCCGGCATCGTCCGCCAGTTGGGCTGGCTACGCGAGTTCTACAGCGACATGTACGTAGACACGGGCGGGCTACCGACGGCCGGCACCTATGACGACGATTGCCTGTCGACAACGGGTGACTTGGGCAAGGTCCGATGGGGATCGGGAACAGCAACGGTCAGGAATTGAGACATCCATCCTGTTGCACGAAGCGGCATTTCATGGCCTGTGCGGGTGGGGTTGGTCCACTGTCGGCGCTGTGACCTGCGGATGGCCGCATTCGATGGTTGAACGAGTGCGCGGCTTCGTCGGTGAAGGTGGCCCGTTCGGTCTGGCTGTTGCGCGAACCGGAATTTCGTGTCCTCTGTGGCCGGTCGGTAGCTTCGGATTCATGGAATGGAGCTTTCAGACGGCCGAAGAGTTGGTTGCCGCGTTGCGCGGCCGTGCGGTGACGTCGGTGGAACTGACCGACGAGGCGATCGCCCGTATCGAGCGCGATGACGAGGTGATCAACGCGATCTGCGTGCCGGACTTCGACCGTGCGCGGGCCGCGGCACACCGTGCCGATCAGGCACGTGCGCGTGGTGAGGACCGGCCGCTGCTCGGCGTTCCGGTGACGGTCAAGGAGTCCTACAACATCGCCGGGCTGCCCACGACCTGGGGCATGCCGCCGCACCGGAACTATGTGCCGGCCGAGGACGCGGTACAGGTGTCGCGACTCAAGGGCGCGGGCGCGGTGGTGCTCGGCAAGACCAATGTGCCGTTGGGGCTACAGGATATCCAGAGCTTCAACGACATCTACGGCACCACTACCAACCCGTGGGATCACGCTCGCACGCCGGGTGGGTCCTCCGGCGGGTCGGCGGCGGCACTGGCGTCCGGGTTCGGCGCGCTGTCCATCGGCTCCGACCTCGCCGGCTCGCTGCGCACCCCCGCGCATTTCTGCGGCGTCTACGCGCACAAGCCGACGCTCGGACTGGCGGCAACCCGCGGCATGGTCGCGCCGTGCGAGCCGGCATTGCCGGCCGAGTTCGACCTCGCCGTCGTCGGTCCGATGGCGCGCACCGCCCGCGACCTCACGCTCCTGCTCGACGTCATGGCCGGACCGGACCCGCTGACACACGGCGTCGCGCACCGTCTGGCGCTGCCGCCCGCCCGCCACGAGCGGCTCCGCGACTTCCGGGTCCTGGTCCTCGACGAGCACCCGCTCATTCCGACCGGGTCCCCGGTGCGGGCGGGCGTGCACCGGGTGGCCGCCGCGCTCGTCGACGGCGGCGCCCACGTCGAACAGCACACTCCGCTGCTGCCCGACCTGACCGAAGCGGCGACGCTCTACATGAAGTTGCTGATCTCGGGCTCCGTCGCGCGTTTTCCCATCGAATCGCTCGAGCAGCTGGCGACCCGCGCCGCCGAACTGAGCGCGGACGACCAGAGCCTTGACGCCGTGCGGCTACGCGCGATGGTGTTCAGCCACCGCGACTGGATCGAGGCGAACAACCGCCGAGAACTCCACCGCCACGGTTGGCGGGCTCTGTTCACCGTGTTCGACGCCGTGGTGTGCCCCATCACGCCCACGCCCGCGTTTCCGCACGATCACAACCCCAACCCGTTGGAACGACGCATCGACATCGACGGCGTCGAGTACCCCTACTTCGACCAGCTCGTCTGGGCCGGCCTGGCCACCATGCCCGGCCTACCCGCCACCGCCATACCCACGGGCCGGTCCCCCGAGGGGCTGCCGGTCGGAGTACAGCTCATCGGCCCGATGTTCGAAGACCGCACCCCGCTGCGGCTGGCCGAACTCCTCGAACACAAGATTGGCGGCTTCCAGGCACCCAAGTAGAGTGCACTGGTCAGCCGGCAGGGACAGGCGTTGTCGGGAACTCCTATCCCTACCAACGCGCGCTCGTCGGCAGAAGCGGACGTTCGCAGCACGTGATCTGCGGGATGGCCGTGCGTCCTGTGTTTTCAACTCCGCTCGATAGCGACCGGCAGCGTGCGATTAGGGTTCGGGTTCTTCGTCGCGGCGGCGGATCATGTCCTCGGCGGAGGCGTGCATCCATTCTTCCGCGGTGAACTCGGGTGAGCGGTACTGCAGGATGCGTGGCGCAGGTGGGGGGAACCCGTGTCGGGCCAACTCGGTCATGATCTGGTTCGCGCAGCGGCCAGCGCGGGACGACGAGCCGGGCTCGGCATCCTCCAGCCGGAACAGGGTCATGACCACCGGTCCCGTGGCGTAGCGCATGAGCTCCGGGTTGCTGAGGTAGCGGCCGAACGGCGGCTCGGCTCCCCTGAAGACCAGGTGCAGCCGGTAGGTCGTGGGGCTGGCGGACCGGCTGCTGTACATCAGACCAGCGACCCGGCTCCACTCGATCCGCCGACGGCGCCACGGCCTGATGATCGTGATCGCGGTGTCGTCGAACCGCACCGCCACCCAGTACATCTGCACCACATGCACCAACACGGCGAAGACCAGCAGTGGAATGACCGCAACGGCCCGGCCGGTCAACCCCACGGCGCCCCAGACCACGATGGCGGCGCACAACGCCACCGCATCCACCGCCATCGGCAGGAGATGCTCGGCAGCCAACGGATACAGCCGCACCGTCACCGTTGCCGCCATCCCACCTCCCCATTCACGGATGCCGCCATTGTCCAGCACCACCCGCCCTACCGAGCCCACTTCAGCGAAACCCACACCCACCGGACAGATCCGAGTCATCGTCGCGGCGTGATGCGACGAGTCGCGATTCACAGCCCGACCCTGCGCGACCAGCCAACGTGAGCGTGCGTACATCGGCTGCGTCGGCTACCTCGCCTTTTCGTAACGATGATCGACTTCGACTAGCGCTCGTCGGCAGAAGAGGACGGGCAGTTCGGCGCAGGCCCGCTCTGGTGGGCTGTGCGCTGGCGAGGATCCGTGGCGCCGACCGTGGTCCAAGGACCGGGCACAGGCAGTCGCGACGTGTAGTGCAGTGCCGATCGGGAATCCAGAAGTAGGTGTGACCCTGGGAGGTAGGGATGAGCAAGCCTGAGGCCATGTCCGACAACGATGTGGTGGCGCTGTTGCTGCACCAGCATGAGGAGATCCGCCGGCTGTTCGTCGAGGTGAGGGATGCCGGGCCGGCTGATCGCGCCGAGGCGTTCGACCGGTTGCGCCGCTTGCTCGCGGTGCACGAGACCGCCGAGGAGCTGATCGTGCACCCGGACGCCCGCAAGTTGCTCGCCGATGGCGACCTGGTGGTGGATGCCACCCTGGCCGAGGAGCTCGCCGCGAAGCAGGTCCTTGTGGAGCTGGAGAACCTGGGCACGGAGGCGGCCGGGTTCCTGCCCAGGCTGGAAGAGCTGCGGATCGCGGTGGAGGATCACGCCAAGCACGAGGAGCAGGAGGAGTTCCCGTGTCTCCGCTCGGCCCACAGCGACTCCCGGCTCAAGGCGATGGCGAAGGCGGTCAAGGCCGCCGAGGCGCTGGCCCCGACACACCCCCACCCCGGCGTGGAGTCGGCCACCGCCAACCTGCTTGTCGGCCCCTACGCCACCATGCTGGATCGGGCTTACGACGTGATCAGCCAGGCCATAGGGCACACCGTCAGCGACGACTGACACGGTCACGGTGACTGCGGGAAGGAGCATTCTCAGCGCGATCACCGGCGCGGGAGGGCGGTCGCGAGGTGCATGTACCGCTGCCGGAGTCGCCGCGAGTCTCGCGTTCGCGCTGGACCGAGTCGCAGAGGTCGGTGTGCGCCACCGCAACCCGGGGTGTGTGAACGCGGGACTCGCGGGGCGCGGGGCATACTTGCGCCGTGATGCGGTTCGGGGTGTTGGGGCCGGTGGAGGCACGACTGCCCGACGGCAGTCCTGTGGCGGTCGGCGGGCCGCAGGTGCGGTCGCTGCTGGCGATGCTGCTGCTCGACGCGGGCCGCACGGTCAGCACGGGCCGCCTGACCGAGGGCCTCTACGGACCTGACGCGTCGGACGTCGGGCACGCGTTGCAGTCGCAGGTGTCGCGGCTGCGGCGCGGACTGCGGGGCGGCCCTACCGTCGAGTTCGGACCGGCGGGCTACCGGCTCGCCGTCGATCCGGACGATGTGGACGCACATCGGTTCACGACTCTCCATCGTCAGGGTAGGCAAGCGCTTGCCGCAGGCGATGCGGCGCGCGCCGCGGCGCTGTTGGGTGCGGCACTGGATCTCTGGCGGGGTCCGGCGCTGGCCGATGTGCTGGACACGCCGTTCGCCGGTGCGGCGGTGGAACGGCTCGCGGAACAGCGGCTGACCGCGACCGAGGACCGGGCCGAGGCCACGCTCGCACTCGGCGAGCACCACGCCGTGGCCGCGGCGCTGACCGAGCTGGTGGCCACGCATCCCTTGCGCGAGCGGGCGAGGGCGTTGCTGATGCGAGCCCTGTACGCGGCCGGCCGGCAGGCCGAGGCGCTGGCCGTATACGAGGAGGCCCGGCGGCTGCTAGGCGACGAGCTGGGTGTCGACCCGTCGGCGGAGCTGGCCGCGGCGCACCTGGCGATCCTGCGTGCGGAGCCGGCCGCCGCGCCCCCGGCGCGGCGGGTGCCCGCCCAGCTGACCAGCTTCGTCGGGCGCTCGTCGGACCTCGCGCGGTTGACCGCCCTGCTGGCCGAGGCTCGGCTGGTGACGCTGACCGGCCCGGGCGGCACCGGCAAGACCCGGCTCGCCGTGGAGGTGCGGGTGCCCGGCGAGGTGTGCTTCGCCGACCTGTCCCCACTCACCGACGACACCCAGGTGGCGCCGGCACTCGCCGCGGCACTGGGACTGCCCGACGGCGGGGCGCCCTCGGAGTCGAGGCTCGTCGCGGCACTGACCGACCGGCCGCTGCTGGTGATCCTGGACAACTGCGAGCACGTCATCGCCGGCGCCGCCGGGCTGGCGCACCGGTTGCTGGCCGCGTGTCCCCTGTTGCGGATCCTGGCCACGAGCCGCGAGGGACTCGGCATCACCGGCGAGGTCCTGTTCGCGGTGCGCCAGCTGGCCGTCCCGCCAGCCGACGCGGAGCTCGCCGCGGCACTGGCGTCACCCGCGATCCGGCTGTTCGCCGACCGGGCCGCCGCGGTGCGGCCCGGGTTCACCGTGGACGCGGCGACGATCGGCGCGGTGCGGCGGATCTGTGCCGCGCTGGACGGGTTGCCGCTGGCCATCGAGCTGGCGGCGGCCCGGCTCCGGGCGCTGACGCTGGACGAGGTCGACGCGCGGCTGGCCGACCGGTTCGGACTGCTGACCCGAGGTGCGCGGACGGCGGCGCCCCGGCACCAGACGCTGCGGGCGGTCGTCGAGTGGAGCTGGGATCTGCTGGATCCGGTGGAGCAGGCGCTGGCGCGGCGGCTGACGGTGTTCGCGGGCGGGGCCACGCTGGCCGACGCGGAGCGGGTCTGCGGTCTGTCCGACGTGGTGGACACCCTGGCCGGGCTGGCGGACAAGTCGCTGGTGGAGGCGCATGACGGCCGGTACCGGATGCTGGAGACGATCCGGGAGTTCTGCGCGGAGGGGGTGGAGTCGTGGGTGCCGAGGGCGCACGCCGAGTGCTTCACCGAGCTGGCCGAGACGGCGGACTCCTTCCTGCGTGGGTCCGAGCAGCTGACGTGGCTGGCGCGGCTGTCCGCCGAGCAGGGCAACCTGCTCGCGGCGCTGCGGTGGGCCGTTTCCGAGGCACCCGCGCTGGGGTTGCGGCTGGTGGCGGCGTCGTCGTGGTTCTGGTGGTCGCAGGGGGTGCGGAGTGTGGTCGCACCGCTGGCCGCACGGTTGCTCTCGGCGGTCGAGGGGCCGGCCGAGGAGTACGCGTTGTGCGCGGTCGCGGCCGGCGAGCCGGACCGCGCGGTGGCCGCGCTGGCGTCGTGCGCCGGCCCGTTGCGGCGGCCGTTCGTGGTGTACCTGCTGTCCATGGCCGGCGGTGTGGTCGAGATGTCGTCGGCGCGGCAGCGTGAGCTGATCGGCGACGATCCGTGGGCGCAGGCGTTCGAGCGGATGGGCACCGGACTGGTGCTGCTGCTGAGTGGCCGGCCCTCGGCGGCGGAGTTCACGGCCGCGCTGGCCGGGTTCCGGTCGGTGGGTGACCGGTGGGGAGTCGCGACGGCGTTGGACAAGCTGGCCGGGTTGGCGGACTCGCCGCAGGACGCGCTGGCGATGATGGACGAGGCCGTCGTGCTGGTCGAGGAGCTCGGGCGGGTGGAGGACACCGCGGACCTCCTCACCCGGCGGGCGGACATCCTGGCCCAGGCCGGCGAGGTGACCGCGGCGCTGGCCGGCTACGGGCGCGCCGCGGAGTTCGCCCGGTCGGTCGGCTCGTCCGTCCAGCACGCCAACGCCCGGCGGGGGCTCGGCGACCTGGCACGATCGGCCGGCGATCTCGGCGTCGCCCGCCGCCACTACGAGGAAGCACTCGCGGAGTGCGGGGCGGCGTCGATCAGTGCGCGGGAGGCCCGCGCTCGCATCCTCACCGGCCTGGGCTGGACCGCCCACGCGGCCGGCGACCTGGGCCACGCCCGCGACCACTTCCACGCGGCCCTGGCCGCGGCGACGGGTAACCAGCCGGTGGCGGCGGCCGCTGAGGAGGGCCTGGCCGCGGTGCGGTGAGTGCCGGTGAGTGCTTGGTGAGCCCGCGGTGAGCGGGTCGCCCGACGCTACCGCCATGACACAGTTGAACAACAAGACGGTCCTCATCTCCGGCGCCAGCATCGCCGGGCCCGCGCTCGCGTTCTGGCTGCGGCGGTACGGCTTCACCCCGACCGTCGTCGAGCAGACGCCCGCGCTGCGGGAGGGTGGCTACAAGGTCGACCTGCGTGGCGTGGCCATGCGGGTGATCGACCGGATGGGGCTGACCCCGGCCCTGAAGCAGTACAGCACCAACATGCGGGGCGGCCAGTGGGTCAACGCCGTGGGCAAGCCGATCGCGACGCTCGGCCCCGACCTCATCGGCCTACGTGCCCCCGGCGACGACGAGATCCTGCGCGGCGACCTGGCACACATCATGTACGACGCGACGAAGAACGACGTGGAGTACGTGTTCGGCGACTCGATCACCAGCATCACGCAGAGCCACGACGGCGTCGCCGTCACCTTCGCCCGGTCCGCGCCGCGGGTGTTCGACCTGGTGATCGGGGCGGACGGGCTGCACTCGAACGTGCGGTCCCAGGTGTTCGGCGAGGGGTTCGTCCGTCCACTCGGGATGCACGCGTGCGTGTTCAGCGTGCCCAACCACCTCGGCCTCGACCACTGGGAGCTGATCCACGCGGCGCCGGGCCGGGTCGTGAACATCTACAGCACCGCCCAGTCGGCGGCCAAGGCCCAGTTCATCTTCCGCAGCCCGGATTCTCCCCCGGACCGCCGCGACGTCGCCGCGCAGCAGCGACTCGTGGCCGACGTCTTCGCCGACGCCGGCTGGGAGACGCCGACCCTGCTGTCCGCGATGCCGCGGTCGCCGGACTTCTACTTCGACTCGTCGAGCCAGGTGCACATGGACAGTTGGTCGGCGGGCCGGGTCGCGCTGGTCGGGGACGCGGCACACAGCCCGTCGCCGCTGTCGGGTCAGGGCACGAGCCTGGCGCTGGTCGGGGCGTACGTGCTGGCGGGCGAGCTGAGGGCGGCGGCGGGTGACCACCGGGTGGCGTTCGAGCGGTACCGGGAGGAGATGCGGGAGTACGTCGACGTGAACCTGAAGCTGGGCGAGAGCAACGCCAGCCAGATGGTGGCCGGCAGCAAGCGCCAGCTCCGCATGCAGAACCTCATGATGCGGTACGTCAGCGTCCTCCCGTGGAAGGACCTGGCCCTACGCCCGATCCTGAAACCCCTCAACGCCGCCGCGAACGCGATCGTCCTCAAGGACTACTGACCGACTGGACAATCCTTGACGACAACAGAGGCGGCCCGGTCCACTCGTGCCTGGTGATCTCGACAGCAGTTGTCAATGCCTGTGGCTGCAGTCTTCAGCAGTCCTCCCGCCAGCAGCCCCAAGGCCAATGACCACTACTGCGACGGGTGCAACAACGGAACGGGCTGGGTCAGCCCGCACGGAAACTACCCGGGGAAGGTTGGCTCGCACGGTAAGCCCTTGCTCGACCTGTCGAAGGTCGCCAGACCACCGCTGATCCGCGATCTGGAACGGCACTTCGTAGGTGGGGTGCCGCGGATGGGAACCCAGGGTAAACAGTCCGTAGCGTGAAGTGAGCCGTGCTGGAAGTATCCACGTTCGCTGGCGAGGCCCTCGGCGTAGACGCCCCAGCCTTCGGTGGAGAAGGGGGTGGTGGACAGCGCTCGCAGCGGGCGCCTGCTCATGCGGCTTAAGTGAACGTGGTGGCCGGGATAGGTTTGACTGTGGCGGCGCTGTTGCCACGCCACATGGCGACGGCGCGGGCGACCAGCTCCGGCGGGCCGGCGGCCGGCACGGGGATCACCAAACGGCCGTTACCGCCGTGTGCAGCCAGTAGGGGTGGCGGCACGTACGAGGCGACAAGGTGAGAGCGAGAGGTGCGGGTTGAGCTGACTATCCTCGGGTGGGTGGGTATTGCGGCTGGTGTGGTGCTCGCGGGTGGTAGATCCACTCGTATGGGGGCGGCGAAGGCTGGGCTGGAGTGGCACGGCTCGACGTTGCTCTATCGGGCTGCCGCTGTGATGGCGCGGTCGGTTGAGGGGCCGGTGGTGGTTGTCGCGGCGCCTGGGCAGGAGTTGCCCGAGCTGCCGGCGGGCATCGCTGTTGTCGAGGATCCGGTGGAGGGGCTTGGGCCGATGCAGGGGCTCGCCGTGGGGTTGGCGGCGGTGGGGGATCGGGCCGGGGCGGCGTTCGTCTGTTCGACTGATCTGCCGTTTCTGCATCCTGCGTTTGTTCGGCGGGTGCTGCGTGGGCTCACCGAGGGTGTCGATGTGGTGTTGCCTGTGGCGCGGGGGTTTCGGCAGCCGTTGGCCGCTGCCTACCGGACCGGGTTGGCGGGGTTGGTCGCGGATCTGCTGCGGCAGGGGAACGACCGGCCGGGGATGATCTTCAAGCACTGTGCGGTGACCCAGTTGGATGACGCCGGCCTGTTGGCGGACGTGGCGGTCGCCAGGTTCGACCCCGGCCTGGAGTCGGTGGTCAACGTGAACACGCCTGAGGACTACCGGGCCGCGCGGGATCGGGAGCCGCCGGAGGTGGCGGTGGAGCGGTTCGGGGCGTTGGCCAAGGGAGGTGGGCATCGGCCGCGGGCTGTGCGGGCGGCGACGGTCGGGCATGCCGCGGCGGCGGTGGGGCTGGCGTTCGACCGGCATGTCGTCGCTGCTGTGAACGGGGACCAGGTGACCAGGGACGGGCGGTTGCCGCTGGTCGCGGGGGACACCGTGGCATTTCTGTCGGCGGACGCCGGGGGATAGGGCATACAGTCGACTCATGGCGCCAGGTGGTTTCTTCGGGCGGGCGCTGGTCGTGGACGTGCGCGGTGACCACGCGACCGGCACCACGCTGACGCTGGCTGACCGGGTCCTGCGGGCGTATCTGGGCGGCGTCGGGCTGGGGACGTGGCTCACGCACCGGCTCGCTCCGCCGGGGGTGGACCCCCTCGCGCCGCGGGCGCCGCTCGCGTTCGTGTTCTCCTCGCTCGTCGGGACGCCGCTGACCACGAGCGCCAAGTTCGCCGTGGTCGCGAAGTCGCCGCTGACCGGGCTGCTCACCGACGCGCTCGCGTCCAGCCAGTTCGCCATCGCGGGCAAGCTCACGGGGCACGACGCGATCGTCGTCCGGGGGCGGGCCGACGAGCTGTCCGTGCTGCTGATCGACGGTGACGGGCCACGGCTGGCGGCCGCACCCGACCTCGAAGGGTTGCCGGCCGCCGAGGCGGAGGCCCGGGTCAGGGACCGGTACGGGCGCGGGTGGCGGACCGCGGCGATCGGGCCGGCGGGGGAGCGGGGCGTGCGGTTCGCGACGGTCAGCCACGACGGCCGCCACGCCGGGCGCGGTGGGCTCGGCGCGGTGCTGGGTGCGAAGAACATCAAGGCCGTGCTGGTGAAGGCGGCGACGAAGGTGGCCGTCGCGGACCAGGCCGGGGTGCTGGCCGCGGCGCGGGACCTGCGCACGCGCAGCTTCGGGCCGGCCACCGCCAAGTACCGCGAGCTGGGGACGCTCGCGAACCTGCTGGCGTTCAACGCGGTCAGCACGCTCCCGACCCGCAACTTCACCGCCGCGACCTTCGAGCAGGCGCCCCGACTGGCGGCCGAGGAGCTGCACGAGCTGCGCGGGGTGGCCCGCAACAGCTGTGCGTCCTGCTCGATCGGCTGCGAGCACATCTACGCACGCAAGGGCGGCGGCAGCCAGCGCATGGAGTACGAGAACGTGTTCGCGCTCGGCCCGTTGTGCGGGGTGTCCGACCCGGACGACGTGTTCGCGGCCAGCGCCCGCTGCGACGAGCTGGGCATCGACACCATCTCGGCCAGCGGGACGATCGCGTGGGCGATGGAGTGCGTCGAGCGCGGGCTGATCGACGCGCCGTGGCTGCGGTTCGGCGACGGTGCGGCCCTGCTCAGGGCGCTCGACGAGATCGGGACCCGGGCACCGGGGTTGGGTGAGCTGCTCGCCGTGGGCTCCCGCCGCGCGGCCGAACGGGTCGGGCACGGGTCGATCGACTTCGCGGCGCAGGTCAAGGGGCTCGAGATGCCCGGCTACGAGCCGCGCAGCCTGCAGTCCATGGCGCTCGGGCTGGCGGTCAACGCGCGCGGCGCCGACCACAACCGGTCCGGCGCCTACGAGGCGGACCTCTCCGGCGACGTCGACCGCTTCGCCGGTGGCGCACCGCACGTGGCGGCCGCGGTGAACACCGAGGACCGGGCCGCGGTGATGGACTCGATGATCCTGTGCAAGTTCCTGCGCGGGGTGTTCGAGGACCCGTTCACCGAGTGGGCTCGGCTGCTCGCGCTGGTCACCGGCTGGGACCTCGACGCGGACGAGCTGCGTGCCACCGCCCGCCGGATCGTGCGGGCCAAGCGGGCGTTCAACCTGCGCGAAGGCGCCACCGCGGCCGACGACACCCTGCCGACCAGGATGCTGGAGACCCCGCTGGAACTCGGGTCGGGACGCACGGTGTCGCTGACCGCCGACCGGCTCCGGTCGATGGTCGCCGGCTACTACGAAGCACGCGGGTTGGACGAGCACGGTCGGGTGGCGGAAACCGATCTGGCGGATCTACTTCTGGACGCCTAGCGTCGGCCGCAGGACCGGACGACATGGACAGCAGTATGCTGTATGCAATGTCGAGAGGGAGCGAGCAACGATGACGACTCTCGAGGAACCGGAGACGTCGGTGCGGACCGTGACCGCGGAGATCGACGGCCGGTCGGTGACGGTGCCGGAGGGCACGAGCATCTACGACGCCGCGCGACAGGTCGGCGTGGACATCCCCGTGCTGTGCCACAACGAGCGCTACGACCCGGTCGGCGTGTGCCGCATGTGCGTCGTCGACACCGGTGGCCGGGTGCTCGCGGCCGCGTGCGTGCGACCGTGCGAGGACGGGATGACCGTCAGGACCGACACCGAGGAGATCCAGCGCAATCGGGCCACGCTGACCGAACTGCTGATCTCCGACCAGCCGGCCCGCGCCGACGACCCGAAGCAGAACAAGACCGGCGACAACCTGCTGCTGGAGCTGGCCGACCGGTTCGACGTGGCGAAGGAGACCACCGAGCTGCCGTGCGGGTCCGGGCGTGGGGTCGACCTGTCGAACCCGGTCATCGAGGTCAACCACGACGCGTGCATCCTGTGCGACCGCTGCGTCCGCGCCTGCGACGACGTCCAGGGCAACGACGTCATCGGCCGCTCCGGCAAGGGCTACTCGACCCTCATCGCGTTCGACCTCAACGACCCCATGGGCCAGAGCTCGTGCGTGACGTGCGGTGAGTGCGTGCAGGCCTGCCCGACCGGCGCGCTGACCAACAAGGCCATCAACAACATCCCGATCCAGCCGCGCGAGCGGCTCGACGCGGTCGACAGCGTCTGCCCGTACTGCGGCGTCGGCTGCGCGCTCACCTACTACGTCGACCGCGAGCGCGGCGCGATCTCCTTCGCCGAGGGCCGCGACCAGCCCGGGTCGAAGAGCCGGCTGTGCGTGAAGGGCCGCTACGGCTGGGACTACGCCGCCTCGCCGCAACGCCTGACCATGCCGCTGATCCGGCGCGAGGAGTCCTACCCGAAGGGCCCGCTGTCCGCGGATGTACGGGGGGACGACGATCGCGGCCGCGTCGGCGGCGGCAACCGCAGCGGCGGCGGCCGCGGTGACAAGAAGCTGGGCCGCGACGGCCGCCGCAAGCCCGGTGGGCTCGTCGACTACGACGAGGTCATGCCGCACTTCCGCGAGGCCACCTGGGAAGAGGCCCTCGACCTGGTCACCCGGCGCCTCAAGGAGATCCACGCGACCCAGGGCCCCGGCGCGATCGCCGGGTTCGGCTCCGCGAAGTGCTCCAACGAGGAGGCCTACCTCTTCCAGAAGCTCATCCGCGCCGGGTTCGGCACCAACAACGTCGACCACTGCACCCGCCTGTGCCACGCGTCGTCCGTCGCGGCGCTGTTCGAGGGCGTCGGCTCCGGCGCGGTGTCCACGACCTACGGCGACGTGGCCAACGCCGAGGTCGTGATCATCACCGGCTCCAACCCGACCGCCAACCACCCGGTGGCCAGCTCGTTCTTCAAGCAGGCGCGCCGGCGCGGCACCAAGCTGATCGTGGTCGACCCGCGGCGCGAGCGGATCGCCGACCACGCCGACATCTACTGCCAGATCAAGCCGGGCACGGACGTCGCCTTC
>NZ_JBJMIE010000231.1:0-5765 GCF_045807065.1 Actinophytocola sp.
TCCGCGGACCGGATCAGGACCACGAGCCGGAACAGCGGGGGCCGCGCCGGGTCGAACTCCCGGGCCATCTCCGCGTCGACCACCGCGAGCATGCGTGCCTCCTGGTCGGCCTCGGCCAGGTCGCGCAGGTCGGTGAACTCGAGCGGGGTGTCGACCCGGGTGTGCACGCGCTGGAGGGGTCCGTGCGGACCCGCCACGTCGAAGCTGGTGCGCAGGATCGGGTGGGCCGCCATGACCGCGACGGTCGCCGCGCGGAACGCGTCGGGGTCCATGGCGCCGCGGACCCGGTAGCTCAGCACGATGTGGTAGACGCCCGCGCCCGGGGCCAGCTCCTGGTGGTAGACCATGCCGGACTGCAGCGCGGTCATCGGGTAGGCGTCCTCGACGTCGGCCGGCAGGCCGGCGGCCGCGCCGTCGGGCAGCAGCGAGAACGGTTCCCGCACCGCGGCGCGGAAGTCCCCACCGACCACCCGTGCCGCGAGGTCGGTGAGCCGCGGTGCGTCGTAGACGTCGCGCACGGAAAGCCGCAGCCCCCGCTCCCTGGCCAGGCCGACGAGGTTGATGGCCCGCATGGAGTCGCCGCCGAGGTCGAAGAAGTCGCTGCCGGCGGACACGGTGTCCGCGCGCAGCACCAACCCGAACAGCTCCGCGAGGACCTCCTCGGCGGGGCTCGACGGCGGCGCCGGGCAGGTCGCCGAGGCCTGTTCCCCGACCGCCGCCTCCGCCGCCGCGACGACGGCCGCCCGGTCCAGCTTGCCGTTGTCGGTCAGGGGCAAACGGTCGACGACCCCGACCGCGCGGGGGACCATGTACCGCGGCACCGCCGCGCGCACCCCGCGTACGACGTCCGAGGTGGACAGGCCGGCGGGGTCAGCCGCGGCGACGACCACGGCCACGACGTGCGCACCGCTGCCGTCCCGTGCCGTGGCCGCGGCCGCCGCCGCGACGCCGGGCTGGGCGGCCAGTGCCTCCTCGATCTCCGCCAGCTCGATCCGGAACCCGTTGACCTGCACCTGCGCGTCCCGCCGGTGGAGGTAGGCGATGCCGGTCCCGTCCCGCCTGCCGAGGTCACCGGAGCGGTACATCCTGGCCCCGGGCACCGGGCTGTAGGGGTCGGGCACGAACCGCAGCGCGGTCTCCCTGGGCCTGCCGAGGTAGCCGCCGCTGACCTGCGGACCGCCGACGTGGATCTCGCCGACGCACCGGTTGAGCACCGGCGCCCCGGCGTCGTGCAGCAGGTGCAGCGCGGTGCCGGGCAGGGGACCGCCGATGGCGGACTCCCGTTCGGTGACACCCGGCTCGGCGGGGCGGAGCCACCGCCACGAGGCGTGCACGGTGGTCTCGGTGATGCCGTACATGTTCACCAGCGCCACCCGGTCCCCCACCGCCGCGTACCAGGCGTCCACGAGCCTGCGCTCCAGCGCCTCCCCGCCGAACACCACGTGCCGCAGCCGGTCGACGGCCCCCGGCGTCCGCGCGATGGCCGGCAGCATCGCCGAGAGCGCGGACGGCGTCAGGTTCAGCACGGTCACCCGTTCACGGGCGAGGAGCCGGGCGAACGCGTCCGGTTCGCGGGTCGTCCACTTCGGCACCACCACCAGGCGCCCGCCGTGCAGCAGGCACCCGAACACCTCCCACACGGAGAAGTCGAAGGAACAGGCGTGGAAGAGCGTCCACGTGTCGTCCGCCCCGAACCCGAACCGCCCCGCGGTGGCGTCCAGCAGGTGCAGGACGTTGCGGTGGGAGACGAGCACGCCCTTCGGCTCTCCCGTCGAGCCGGAGGTGTAGATCACGTAGGCGGTGGCCGAGCCCGGCACCGCGCCGGCGGGGACGGCGCCGCTGCCACGCTCGGCGAGTGCCGCGAGGGTCGTCCGGGTGCCGCTGCCGGAGCCGGTGCCCGTGTCGCTGCCGGCCGGCTCCGGCGCGACGACAAGGCGCACGGCCGCGTCGGCGAGCACGCGGTCGACGCGCGCCGAGGGCCAGCTGTCGTCGAGGACCAGGTACGCGGCGCCGGCCGCCAGCACGCCGAGCATGGCGACGACGAGGTCGGCGCCGCGCGGGAGGGCGATGCCGACGACGTCACCCGGACCGTGGCCGAGGTCGCGCAGGCCGCGTGCCACGAGGTCGACGCGCCGCAGGAGTTCCGCGTAGGTCAGCCCACCGTCCTCGGTGCTGATCGCGACCGCGTCGCCACGGGTGGCCGCGACGCCGGCCAGCCGGCTCACGAGGGACTCGTCCGCGCCGGGGACGCGGTCCGCCGCGTCGCCGAACGCGCCGGTGCCCGGCTCGTCGAGCGGTGCGACGGCCAGTCCGTCCACCCGTCGGGCGGGATTGGCCGCGCCCTGCGCGAGGACCCTGCGCACGACGGCGAGCATCGCGGTCACGTCCTCCCGGCTCACCACCCGCCGGTCGAACTCGACCTCGATGCCGAGGGTGGCGCCGTCGTCGCGGACGAGGAAGTTGAGGTCGAACTTCACCCCGGAGCGGGCCACGTCGAGCTCGGTCGCGTCGAGGCCGGGGAACGACGGCCGGGGCAGCGCGGCACCCGCGTCGGTGAGGACGACGCCCCGCAGGGCGCGGCCGGTCACGTCCGGGTCCTCGTCCGCGGTGAGGAGGTTGGCCGCGGCGCCGAGGACGGCGGTCCTGGTGCGCCGGACCAGGTCGCGGAACGTCACGCCCGCGCCCAGCTCCAGGCGGACCGGCACCATGTCCAGCAGCAGCCCCACGACGGTGTCGAGGCCCGGTTCGTTCCTCCTGGCCACCGGCATCCCGACGACGAGGTCGTCGCGGCCGGTGTAGCGGGACAGCACGGTGGCGACCGCGGCCGACACGACGACGAACGCGCTGGCCCGGTTCGCCGACACCACCCGCCGCACGGCGGTGGTCGTCGCCCGGTCCACCACCGCCGTCACGGTGTCGTCCCCGTCACCGTCGGCCGCGGCGCGCAGCGGCGGCGGGAGCGGCGGCGCCCCGAGCTCGGCTGAGCCGAACCGGCCCCGCCAGTACCTGCGGTCCGCGGCGAGGTCGCCGTAGGCCAGGCGGGCCTGCTCCCACCGGGCCACGTCGACCATGTCGACTCGCCCGGCGGACGGCCCCTCCGGCGTGCCTGCCAGGCGGGCCCCGTAGCACCGCGCCAGCTCGTCGAGCAGCACGGCGACCGACGGGCCGTCGGCGATGATGTGGTGCAGCAGCACGAAGAAGACGTGGTCGTCCGCGGCGAGTCGGAACAGGTGTGCCCGGACCGGCGGGCACTCCGCCAGCGGGATCGCGTGGCCGGCGAGCCGGGCGCACTCGTCCAGGCACGTGTCCACCGCCGCGCCGGTGCGGTCGTGCTCGGTCAGCGAGGGCACGGCGGCACTCAGGACGTGCTGGTGGGGTTCACCGTCGACCACCGGGAAGACGGTGCGCAGCGACGGGTGGCGCTGGTGCACGTCGGCGAGCCCGGACCGCAGGGCGTCGCGGTCGAGGTGGCCGCGCAGCCGCAGCGCGCCGCACAGGTTGTACGTGCCGTCCTCGACGAGGTAGCTCGTCGCCCACAGCTTCCGCTGGGCACGGGTGAGCGGACCGCACCGGACCTCGCCCGGCTCGTCGTCCTCACGCGGTGGCGGCCAGGTCAGCTCGGCCCGCCGCGCCAGCAACGACACCAGCTCGTCGCGGTGGTCCTTCATCTCGGCCACCAGCCCGGCGGGCAGGTCGCCGCCCTGGTTGCGGTAGCGGATGCGCTCGCCGGCCAGCGTCAGGCCGACGCCGAGGTCGTCGAGCCTGCGCAGCAGGTCCCGCGCGCTCATAGCTCCCCCTCGTAGACGTGGTCGTCGGCGTGCTCGTGTGCCCGCGCCGCGGTGAGCCGGTCCAGCTCCCCGGCGACCTCCTCCACGGTGGCGAGGTCGAAGAACACCTCCAGTTCGAGCGGCGTCCCCGTGCGCTCGGCGAGCTGGTGCACCACGCGCACGGCCAGCATCGAGTGGCCGCCCAGCGCGAAGAAGTCCTCGGTCACGTCGACGACGTCGAGTTCCAGCAGCTCGGCCCAGACCTGCGCGACCACCGCCTCGGTCGGCGTCCTCGGCAGGACCGGCCCCACCCCCGTGTTCTCCTCCACCGCGTTCTCCTCCGCGTGGCTCATCGCGCACCTCCCGCCGGCGCGAACACGGGCACGGCGGCCGCCGGGTCGGCCCCGCCGGCGCGCAGGACGTCGGCGACGGCGTCGAGCCAGGTCCGCGCCGTCGCCGCGTCGAGCACCTCCGGCCGGTAGACCAGCTCCAGCCGCAACCTGCTCGCCTCGCCGGACACGTCGAGCATGAGGTCGAGGTCGGTCACCGGTTCGGCCAGCTCGCTCGCGACCACGTCGACGCCGGGCAGCGCCGCGCCGGTCTTCCACCCGCTCTGCTGGGTGACCTTGACCTGGAACAGGGGGAAGCGGCCCGCCTTGCGCGGCGGGTTCACCGCCGCGACGATCTTGTGGAACGGCAGCCGGTCGTGCTCGTAGGCGTCCAGGCACCGCCCGCGCGCCAGCGCGAGCAGCTCGCCGAAGGTGGGCTCGCCGCGGGCCGGCAGCGTGAGCCGCACCGGGAGCTGGTTGACGAACGTGCCGATGAGCCCCTCGCTGCCCGGCCAGGACCTGTTGAGCGAGTCGATGCCGAGCACCAGGTCGTCGGTGCCGCACAGCCCGCGCAGCACCGCGTAGAACGCCGCGGTCACCGCCATGAACGGGGTGGCCCGGGCGGTGCGCGCCACCAGCGCGACCGCGTCGGTCTCCTGCTCGGTCAGCTCCCGCACGACGTGGTGTGCCGTGAAGTCGGGGCTGGCCCGGCGCGGTCGCGACAGCGGCAGCTCGATCACCGGTTCGGCGCCCTCGAGCGCGCCGGCCCAGTACCGCTCGCACGCCTCGCCGTCCGGGCTCGCGAGCCAGCGGCGTTCCTCGGCGACGCAGCGCGCGTAGGTGGTGTCGGGCAGCGGCACCGCGTGGTCGCCGGCCAGGTGGCGCCGGTAGTAGGTCGCGATCTCCTCGCTCAGCACCGCGATCGACCACCCGTCGGCGACCAGGTGGTGCAGGACGAGGAGCAGGACGTGGTGGTCGGGTGCGACCCGCGCGAGGCGGGCGGTCATCAGCGGCGGGCGCGCGGTGTGCACGGACAGCCCGCTGGGTGCGTCCGGGTCCACCTCGCTCGCGGGCACCTCCTCGAGGGTGAGCTCGGCAGCGGGCCAGACCGTCCCCGCCGGCACGCCACCCACCTGCGCGAAGACCGTGCGCAGTGGCTCGTGGCGGGCGACGACCGCGTTCAGCGCGTGCCGCAGCGCGGGCAGGTCCAGGGTGCCGCGCAGCGTCAGCTCGAGGCGGATGACCAGCGGATCACGTCCGGGGTGGAGTTGTTCCAGGAACCACAGCCGTTCCTGCCCGGAGGACAGGGCGCCGGGCAGCAGCTCGGCGTGCTCGGCCGGATGTGCCACCTCGCCGGCGGCGCGCAGCACGGCCAGCAGGCCGCGCGGCGTCGGGTCGGCCAGGAAGCCGCGCAGGGACGCGCCTTCGGCGTCGAAGCGCTTGCGGGCCACCGAGACGAGCCGCATCGCGAGCAGCGAGTCGCCACCGAGGGCGAAGAAGTCGTCGTCACCGGCCGCCGGGGCCGCGAGCACCTCCGTGAAGGTGGCCCGCACCGCGGCGAGTGTCGGTGCGGGCCGGGTGGCCCGCACCGGCGCGGTCGACCGCGCGGCGGTGGCGGCCGTCTCGGCGAGTGCCCGGTGGTCGACCTTGCCGGCGCGGCCCGTCGGCA
>NZ_JBJMIE010000232.1:0-11024 GCF_045807065.1 Actinophytocola sp.
AAAAACTATAACAACACCACCCACTTCCCATAACTCTACAACAACGTGCTCGAGACCTTGCAGATGGTCGCCAACGTCGAGCCGGTCCCCCCCCAGCGCCTGCAGCCCAGCGTTCCGCGCGACCTCGACACACCGCTGCACATCGTCGACGGACGTGCACCGCGCGATGGCCGCGGGCCGGTGGTTGTCGAAACGCGGGTTGTAGGACTGGCTGGCCACCGCGTACGCACTGTCCCCCGGCAGGACGAGCCCCCCGGGCAACCGCGAGCGCAGGGCGTTCCAGTCCGGCGGCACCGGCGCCTGGCTGGCGGTCGTTGTTGTCGTCGTCGGCGTCGTCGAGTCCGCCAGCTTCGGCTTCGGCGAGCACGCCGTCGCCACCACCCCGAGCGCCGCGGCCCCGAGGAACCGCCGCCTGTTCATGTCCATACCCCCGACCACCTCCACAAAGGTCAGACGCACGGGAGGTCGGCGGGTTGTGTCATACCCAGACCAAGTATGCTTCGGTCTAAGTAAGGAGCAATCATACTTAGATCGGAACTAACCTTTGGCACACTTCCACGGTCGCGCGGACTACCTCGTAGTCCTCGAGCAGCAGCTGCGCCTGGTCCGCGACCGACTCGCCACCACTCCCGGCCAGGCCGTGATCGTCACCGGCCGCCGGCGGGTGGGCAAGTCCCGCCTGCTCCAGGAGTTCTGCGACCGCTCGGGTGTGCCGTACGTGGTGTTCCAGGCGTCCCGCGGGCGCAACCCGGTGGCCGAGCGGGCCGACTTCTTCGCCGCGCTCACCCAGTCGGACCTGCCGAACGCCGACCTGGTCGCGGGCATGACCGGCGGCGACTGGCACCAGGCCCTGCGTGCGTTGGCGGTCGCCGTGCCCGACGACGCACCCAGCATCGTGGTCCTCGACGAGGTGCCGTGGCTGGTCGAGCAGGACCGCGAGTTCGAGGGTGCCCTGCAGACCGTGTGGGACCGGTACCTCTCGGCCAGGCCCGTGTTGTTGCTGCTCGTCGGCAGCGATCTGTCGGTGATGCGGTCCCTCCAGGAGTACGGCCGCCCCTTCCACGGTCGTGCCGCCCCCATGGTCATTCACCCCCTCAACCCCGCCGACGTGCGGGAGATGACCGGGCTCGGGCCGGCCGAGGCCCTCGACGCGTTCCTGATCACCGGTGGCTTCCCGGAGATAGTCCAGCGCTGGACGCCGGGTACCAGCCGTGGCGACTTCCTGCGTGACCAGCTCGCCGACCCGCTCTCCCCGCTGCTGATGGCCGGCGAGCTGTCCCTGCTCGGCGAGTTCCCCGAGTCGTCCCACACCCGGGCGGCCCTCGAGGCGGTGGGGACCGGTGAACGGACCTTCACCACGATCGCCAACCGGATCGGCGCCGGCAGTCCCGTTCCCTCGGGCACCCTCGCGCCCATCCTGAACACCCTGACGGCCAAACGCCTCATCGCGATCGACAACCCACTGGCCACCCGCCCGGACACCAAGAACAGGCGCTACCGGATCGAGGATTCGTACCTGCGGTTCTGGCTGGCCTTCCTGCGACGGGGCATCGCCGACGTCGAACGGGGTCGCGGCGACCTGGCCGCCGCCCGCATCGAACAGTCCTGGCAGTCCTGGCGCGGCCGGGCCGTCGAACCCGTCGTCCGCGCCGGCCTCGCACGGCTGTTGCCCGACGACCGGCTGCCCGGCGCGGACGTCGTCGGCGGCTGGTGGAACCGGCAGAACAACCCGGAGATCGACCTCGTCGGCGCCGACCGAGAGCAACCGGCCACCCGCATCGCGTTCACGGGCTCCATCAAGTGGCTGGAGTCCGAGCCTTTCGACCAGCGGGACCTGGAGAGGCTGCTCGCCGGGTCCATGTCCGTGCCCGGCCGCGACCACGCCACCCCGCTCGTCGCCGTCTCCCGCAGTGGCGTGCGGGAAGGCCTGCCCCTGGCCGCCTCGTTCGGCCCCGAGGAGATCGTTTCGGCCTGGGCGCGGCCGGCCTCACCAGCCGGTGGCGCGTCGTAGGGCGGCGGTGAGTGGAGTGGCCAGGCCACCCGGAGGCTCGGTCAGCACGGCCGCCACGTGTCCGTCCGGGCGGACCAGGACGGCCTGGCGGGGCTTCAGGCCCAGCGCGTCGGCGAGTGCCGTGTCGTCCTCCTGGTCCAGGGGGAGCACGTCCGGCACGAGCGTGCGTTCCCACGCGTTCGCCGGGTGCCAGTCGCACCAGTTGGTCAGGACGCGGAACGTGGTCAGCTCGCGCAGGCGGCCGCCGCGGGCCAGTCGGGCGTCCGGGCACAGGGTGCCGCCGGACGTGGTCAGTGGGGAGTCCGGGTACGGGAACGGCGCCGCCAGCTTGCCCGAGTCGACCTCCGCCCTGGCCGTCTCGTCCGTGATCGCGCGGGTCAGGACGTCGACGCGGTGGGCGCGGTCCTCTTCGGTCCGCGGCACCAGGAAACGCATGGTGTCGCCCGTGACCCGCAGGTTCTCCTCGGCCGCCGCGCCGCGTTCGGTGTCGTAGGACGGCAGCAGCGCTGGGCCGGCCGACTCCTGGCGGTCCAGGGCGATCTTCCACGCCAGGTTGTCCGCGTCGGCTATCCCCGAGTTCAGACCGCGGGCGCCGAAGGGACTCATCACGTGCGCGGCGTCCCCGGCCAGCAGCACCCGGCCCACCCGCATCCTCGGCACCCGGCGCTGGTGGAACCGGTACAGCGACACCCACACGATGTCGTGGTCCGCCGTGCCGACGATCTCCCGGATGCGTGCCGCCACGTTCTCGCCGGTCGGCTCGAAGTCCGCCGGGACCTGCCAGTCGATGCGCCACACGCCGCCCGGCTGCGGGTGCACCAGCACCTGGCGGCCGGGGTTCCACGGCGGGTCGAAGTAGAACCGCCGCTCGGCGGTGAAGCCGAGGTCGGCGCGAACGTCGGCGATGAGGAACCGGTCCGCGTACGACACACCGTCGAACGGGAGGCCCAGCAGCGCACGCACCGTCGAGCGGCCACCGTCCGCCGCGACGCAGTGCGAGCCGGTGACGTCACCGTCCTCGGTGGACACGGTCACGGACGACTCGTCCTGGGTCAGGCCGGTCACCCGCCGGCCGTACTGGAGGTCGACCAGCGGCTCCTCGGCGATCCGCCGTGCCAGCAACAACTCCACGACCGTCTGCGGCGTGTTCACGAACGGCGGGAACGCGGCCGAGCCCACCTCCGGGAACCGGATCTCGCCGACCACATGGGACCGGTAGAAGGTCAGGCCGCGCGTCCACGTCACGCCGGCCTCCGCGACCTGGACGCCGACACCGGCCCGCTCGAGGATGTCGAGCACGTCGCGCTGCACGCAGATCGACCGGCTGCCCACCAGCTCCCGGCTCGGCGCGGCCTCGAGCACCGTGGTCGGCACGCCGTGCCTGGCGAGCAGGAGGGCCGCCGTCATCCCGACGGGCCCGGCCCCGACGACCACGACGCGCATCAGTCGATGGTAGTTATCTCCAGCCGGCCTTGTTGGACGTCGTCTCGCGCGAGATGCCCGACTCCGTGTCCGGGAAGCCGCCGAAGCGCTTGTCGTGCAGGAACGCGAAGAAGTAGCACATCCCCTCGCACTCCGCGTCCAGCACGGCCACGGTCGGGTCGGCGACCACGGCCTGGTAGAACTCGCGTCCCATCGCCACGATGAACCCGCGGCAGTACAGGAAACCGTCGTCGCCGCCGTCCGTTACCCGCTGGATGTCGGCGCGGTCGAGGTCGTACAGCTTCCGCTCGAGCACCCGGTCGAGCGCGGTCAGCTCGGCGGCCGACATGTCCTCGCACAGCTCACGCAGGTTGTCCAGAAAGGTGTCCAGGTCGAGCCCGTACGCCTCGTTGTCGCTCGCCCGCGTGATCAGGGCCCTGCGCCTGGCGGACTCCTCGGCACCGGTCCACGCCCACGCGGACTCGATCAGGCTCCAGAACCGGAACTCCTCGTCCGCGGTAGGTCGTCTGCTCACGCGCCGGAAGCTACCAGAGCGGCCCACACCTCCTGATCACGCTCGGCCGTCCAGATCCGCGGCCAGTCCACACCGTCCAGTTCGTCCCAGTACCGCTGCACGTTGAACGGCATGCAGTGCTCGAAGATCGGCCACCGGCCGTACTCCGGGGCCAGCGCGGCGTGCGCGGACTCGAACGCCTCCCTCAGCGTGCCGCCGCCGGCGTGGACGGCGCCGACCGTGCGGCGCAGCTCGTCGAGGAAGTGCCGGCTCTGCGCGATCGCCGCGGCCACCGCGTCCTCGCCGACGGCCACGGCCCCGCGCCCACCGACCAGTGCGGCTGCGGGGAAGGCGGCCACATTGTCCAATGTGGACGTCGACCAGTCGTGGTGGAACGCGTCGCCCGTGTACAGCGCGGCCCGCGCCTCCACGAGGTCGCCGGCGAACACGATCCGCTCCCGCGGCAGCCACGCCACGATGTCGCCGGCCGTGTGCCCGCGGCCGCAGTACGCCAGCACGAGCTCCCGTTGCCCGCCAAGGGGAATCACCAGTCGGTCGGTGAACGTGAGCGTCGGCCGGGTGAGCCCGGGGATCGACGACGGCTCCTCGAACAGCCGCGGCATCCGCCCCAGTTCCGAGGCCCAGTCCTGCTCGCCCCGCTCCGCGATGAGCCGCCGCGTCTCGGTGTGCGTGATGATCTCGGCGGCACCGAACGCGCTCGCGCCGAGGACCCGCACGGCGTGGTAGTGGCTCAACACCAGGTACCGCACGGGTTTGTCGGTCCGCTCCCGCAACCGGTCGAGCCACCGCCGCGCCGCGACGGGCGTGGCCCGCGCCTCGAAGCACACCACGAAGTCCTCGGCCTCGATCGCACCGACGTTCGGGTCCCCTTCCGCGGTCAGCGCGTACACCCCGGGCGCCAGCTCGGTGAACGTCTCCTCCTTGGCGGCGAGGTCCCCGCTCGACGCGAAGCTCATCGCAGCGCCGCCGGTGCGTGGGCCGGTACCGCCGGCGCACGGGGCGGCACCGGGGCCAGCCGCTCGTAGCCGCCGGCGGGCCGGGGGTCGGACTCGCCCTTGTTGGGCCAGAAGGAGAACGCGCGTTCGGCCTGGGCGGTGATCGTCAGGGACGGGTTCACGCCGAGGTTCGCGGAGATCGCGGAGCCGTCCACGATCGACAGTCCCGGGTAGCCGTGGACCCGGTGGTACGGGTCGATCACGCCCTCGTCCGCGGTGGCGCCGATCGGGCAGCCGCCGATGAAGTGGGCCGTCAGCGGGATGTTGAAGATCTCCGGCCATGAGCCGCCCGCCATGCCGTCGATGTGCTTGGCCGCCAGCAGGTTCGCCTCGTGCCCGGCGGGGATGAACGACGGGTTCGGCTCGCCGTGGCCCTGTTTCGACGTGACCTTCCGCCGGCCGAACAGGCCCTTCCTCGTGTAGGTGGTGATCGAGTTGTCGAGGCTCTGCATCACGAGCAGGATCACCGTCCGCTCGCTCCACCGGTGCAGCCGCAGCATCCGCGCGCTCTCCAGCGGGTGCTTCGCCAGGAACCGCACCGCCTGCAGCCACCTCGGCACCGACGCGGCGCCGTCGGTCGCGATGGTCTGGAGCAGGCCCATCGCGTTGCTGCCCTTGCCGTAGCGGACCGGCTCGATGTGGGTGGTCTCGTTCGGGTGAATCGAGGAGGTGATCGCCACGCCGCGGCTGAAGTCGCGTGCCGGGTCGACCGAGGTGCGCGCCGCGCCGATGATGGCCTCGGAGTTGGTGCGGGTCAGCTCGCCGAGCCGGGACGACAGGCGCGGCAGGACGCCCTGGTCCTTCATCCTGTGCAGCAGCTGCTGGGTGCCCCACGTGCCCGCCGCCAGCACGACCTGGCCGGCGGTGATCGTGGCGGTGGCGCGGCGCCCGGTGCGGCGGAGGTCGACCGCGAAACCGCGGGACCGGGGTCGTACGGCCGTGACCGTCGTCAGCGGGATGACCTTCGCGCCGTTCTGCTCCGCCAGGTACAGGTAGTTCTTGACCAGCGTGTTCTTCGCTCCCACGCGGCAGCCCGTCATGCACGCGCCGCACTCGGTGCACCCGGTCCGCGCCGGTCCGACGCCGCCGAAGAACGGGTCGGGCACGGTGGTCCCCGGCATGCCGAAGAACACGCCGACCGGCGTCGGGTGGAACGAGTCGGCCACGCCCATCTCGGCCGCGACCTTCTGCATCACCTCGTCGGACGGGGTGACCGTCGGGTTCTCGACCACGCCGAACATGCGGCTGGCCTGGTCGTAGTGCGGTGCCAGCTCCGCTTCCCAGTCGGTGATGTGCGCCCACTGCCGGTCGGCGTAGAACTGCTTCAGCGGCCGGTACAGCGTGTTCGCGTACACCAGCGACCCGCCGCCGACCCCCGAGCCGGCCAGGACCATGACGTCCTTGAGCAGGTGGATGCGCTGGATGCCGAAGCAGCCGAGCAGCGGCGCCCACAGGTATCTGCGCAGGTCCCAGGACGTCCTGGCGAACTCGTCGTCGGCGAAGCGGCGGCCCGCCTCCACCACCGCGACCCGGTAGCCCTTCTCCGTCAGCCGCAGCGCCGCGACGCTGCCGCCGAAGCCGGAGCCGACGACCACGACGTCGTAGTCGAAGTTACTGGCGAGTTCACTCATGTTCCCGAGGCTAGTTCGAGAGGTCTCCCCGGACCAGTCCGTAGTGCACGAGATCCCGCCGCACGCCGCCCCGCAGCTGCGCGCCCCGCAGGACGCCCTCGCGCCGGAAGCCCGCATTCTCCAGTGCCCGCTGCTCGGCGACGTTGTCGACGTCCGTGCTGGCCTCGATGCGGTCCAGCTCGGTCGTGGTGAACAGGTGGTCGACGAGCATCCGCTGCGCGGCCGTGCCGACCCCGCGGCCGCGGGCCCCGGGTAGCAGGCCGATGCCGATGTTCCACGCCGACGACGAGACGGTGCCGCCGTAGTCGACCGCGTGCCAGCTGACACCGCCGAGCAGCTGGTTGGTCTTCGCGTCGACGACGCTCAGCAGGAAGCTGCGGGTCGGCCCGGTCACCCGCGGCCGGTCGTCCGGGTCGACGGCGAAGTCACCGGCGCCGGCGATGTAGAACTTCTCGCGGTCGCCGGGCGCCGGCTCGGCCAGCGCGATCCCGTCCCGGACGACCACCACCTCACGCACCCCGGGCGCGGTGGCCTCGACGACGTCGCTGCGCAGCAGGCTGTACGCGAGCATGTCCCGCCGGCGGCCGCCGCGCAGCTGGGCGCCCCGGATGACCCCCTCGGGCCGGAACCCGGCCTTGGCGAGCGCCCGCTGCGCCGGGACGTTCTCCCGGTCGGTGCCGGCCTCCACCCGGTCGATGTCGGTGGTGGCGAAGAGGTACTCGGCGAGCAGGCGGGTCGCGATGGACCCGACGCCCCGGCCGCGGCTCTGCGGCAGCAGGCCGATGCCGATGTTCCAGGCCTCGCACGCGGCGGTGGACCCGTAGCCGACGGCGTGCCAGCTGACCGCGCCGAGCAGCTCGCCGTTGTGCTGGTCGAGCACGGCGAGCCGGTGCGGCTGTGGGTGGTGGCGCGGCGGCCGGTCGTCCGGGTCGACCTCGAAGGCGTCGTCGTCCTGGCCGCGCAGCAGGTCCCGCTCGCCGGGCAGCAGGTCACCGAGCTGGACGCCCTGCCCGCTGGCGACGATCTCCCGCTCCTGCTCCGGGTCGGGCAGGTCGGTACGGAGGATGCTGTAGGCGATCATGTCCCGCCGCTGGCCGCCGCGGAGCTGGGCACCGCGCACGACGCCCTCCCGGGTGAGCCCGGCCTTGGCCAGCGCCCGCTGGGCGGGGAGGTTGTCGTGGTCGGTGCTGGCCTCGACCCGGTCCACCTCGGTGGTCGCGAACAGGTGCTCGACCAGCAGCCGGATCACCGTGGGGCCGAGGCCCCGGCCGCGGCTCTCGGGCAGGAGCATGATCCCGAAGTTCCACGCCGTGCAGGCGGCGGTGGGCCCGTAGCCGACGGCGTGCCAGCTCATCTGCCCGAGCAGCGCCCGCGTCTCGGTGTCCACCACGGCCACCCGGTGCACCTCGAACCCGCTGTGCAGCACGGGCCGTTCGTCGGGATCGGCACCGAAGGCGTTGTCGCCCCGCTCGGCGAGCAGCTCCCGGTCCTCGGGCGCGATGCTGGCCAGGGCCACCCCGTCCCGACCGGCGATGATCGTCCGCACGGCCGGCGGGAGGTCGGCGCGCAGGATGCTGTAGCTGACCATGTTCCGCCGTTCGCCGCCGCGGAGCTGTGCGCCGCGGAGGACGCCCTCCCTGCGGAACCCGGCCTTGCCGAGCAGCCGCTGGGTGGGGAGGTCCGCCAAGTCGCCGCTGGCCTCGATCCGGTCCACGTCGGTGGTCGCGAACAGGTGGTCGACCAGCAACCGGGCCACGTCGGCGCCGCGGTCGCGGGCTTCCGGGAAGAGCGCGACGTCGACATGCCACGCGAGGCAGCCGGCGGTCGGCCCGTAGCGGACCGCGTGCCAGCTGACGTTGCCGAGCAGCTCGCCGGTGGCGCTGTCGACGACCGCGAGCACGGCAGGCGGGTCGAAGCTCGGCCCGGGGCGGTCATCGCGGTCGGGGTCGTAGGTGTGGTCGCCGCGGCGCCGGAACTCCTGCCAGTCGCTCGGGATGACGCTGGCCAGGGCCACCCCGTCCTTGCCGGCGACGATCGTCCGCTCGGCCGGCGAGAGGTCGGCGCGCAGGATGCCGAAGGCGACCATGTCACGGCGCTCGCCGCCGCGGAGCTGGGCGCCGCGGAGGACGCCCTCCCTGCGGAACCCGGCCTTGCCGAGTGCGCGCTGCGACGGCAGGTTCGCCACGTCGGCGCTGGCTTCGACGCGATCGATCACCGTGGTCGCGAACAGGTGCTCGACCAGCAGGCGGAGGGCGGTCGAGCCGGCCCCGCGCCTGCGTTGGCCGGGCAGCAGGCCGATGCCGACGTTCCACGCCGTGCACCCGGCCGTCGGGCCGTAGCCGACGGCGTGCCAGTTGACCTGGCCGATCAGCTGCCCGCTCGCGGTGTCGAGCACCCCGGCGCGGAACACCTCGAAGCCCTGTTCGGGTGCCGGCCGGTCGTCGGGGTCGATGTCGTAGGTGTGGTCGTCGCGCTCGGCGAGCCATTGGCGGTCGGCCTCGGTCAGGTCGGCGAGGGCCACCCCGTCCCGCGCGGCGATGATCGTCCTGTCCATGTATCAGCCGCGTACCGAGAGTCCGACCTTCTGGAACTCCTTCAGGTCCGAGTAGCCCGTCTTCGCCAAGGCGCGCCGCAGGGCGCCGAACAGGTTGATCAGGCCTTCCGGGTCCGCGGAGGGGCCGAACAGCAGCGTGCGGAGATCGACCAGGTCCTCCGGGTCCGCCGTCGGGATCACGCCGCTGCGGGGCAGGGACGGGTGCGCGGCCGCGGCCGTCCAGTACAGGCCCCTGCCCGGGGCCTCGCTGGCCAGCGCCAGCGGCTCGCCCAGCATCACCGCGTCGGCGCCGCAGGCGATGGACTTCGCGATGTCGCCGCTCCCGTCGACCTCGCCGTCCGCGATGACGTGCACGTACCGACCGCCGGTCTCGTCGAGGTAGTCCCGGCGCGCGGCGGCCGCGTCGACGATCGCGGTGGCCATGGGAACACCGATGCCCAGCACCTTGTCCGTGGTGGTCGCGATGCTGGAGCCGTAGCCCACGATCACGCCCGCGGCACCGGTGCGCATCAGGTGCATGGCGGTCCGGTAGTCGTGCACGCCACCCGCGATCACCGGGACGTCCAGGTCGGCGATGAACGACTTCAGGTTCAGCGGCTCGCCGTCCCGCGACACGTGCTCGGCGGACACGATCGTGCCCTGCACCACCAGGATCTCCACGCCGGCGGCGAGCAGGTGCGGGGTCACCTCCGCCGCCCGCTGCGGGCTGACCCGCGCGGCCACCGTCACGCCCCCGGCCGCGATCTGCTTGACGGCCTCGGCGAGCAGGTCCGGGTTGATCGGGGCCGCGTGCAGCTCCTGCAGCAGCTCGGTCAGCGCCGTGTAGCCCTCGTCGTCGACCGCCGCGACGACCCGGCCGAGGACCTCCTCGACGTTCGGGTGCCGGGCCCACAGACCCTCGGCGTTGAGCACGCCGAGACCGCCCAGCTTGCCGACCTCGACCGCGACCGCCGGCGACACGACCGCGTCGGTCGGGTGGGTCAGCAGCGGGATGTCGAAGCGGTAGGCGTCGATCTGCCAGGCCGTCGACACGTCCTGCGACGACCTGGTCCGGCGGGACGGGACGATCTCGACCTCGTGCAGCGCGTAGCCGCGGCGAGCCGTCCGGCCCATGCCGACCTCGACAAGATCCGGCACCGGGATCTCCTTAGCGGGTGGTGTAGTTGGGGGCCTCGACGGTCATCGTCACGTCGTGCGGGTGGCTCTCCTTGAGCCCCGCGGCGGTGATCCGGACCAGCTGGGCGTTCTGCAGGTCGGCGATGGTGCGCGAGCCGGTGTACCCCATGCCCGAGCGCAGCCCGCCGACCAGCTGGTGCACGACCTGGGACAGGGGGCCGCGGAACGGGATCCGCCCCTCCACGCCCTCCGGCACCAGCTTGTCCTCGCTGAGCACGTCGTCCTGGAAGTAGCGGTCCTTCGAGTACGACTTGGCCTCGCCCCGCGACTGCATCGCGGCGAGCGAGCCCATCCCGCGGTAGGTCTTGAACTGCTTGCCGTTGACGAGGATGACGTCACCCGGCGACTCGGCCGTGCCGGCGAGCAGGCTGCCCAGCATGACCGCGGACGCGCCGGACGCGATGGCCTTGGCGATGTCGCCGGAGTACTGGATGCCGCCGTCGCCGATGACCGGGACGCCGGCGGGCCGGCACGCCTGGTCGGCGTTGTAGATGGCGGTGATCTGCGGGACGCCGACGCCGGCCACCACTCGCGTGGTGCAGATGGAGCCGGGGCCGACCCCCACCTTCACGCCGTCCGCGCCCGCGTCGACCAGCGCCTGGGCACCCGCGCGGGTCGCGATGTTGCCCGCGATGATGTCGGCGCGCGTGTTGGCCTTGAGCTTGGCGACCATGTCGAGCATGCCGCGCGAATGGCCGTG
>NZ_JBJMIE010000233.1:0-8746 GCF_045807065.1 Actinophytocola sp.
ACAAACTAACCCAACACCACGAAATTCACAAGAAGCAGGTGCTCGTCCCGGCCGGTGCGGGTGCGGTGCTGCTGGTGGCGTTCGGCATCAGCGAGGCGCGCCGGTCCCCCGCCTCGACCCTGCCGTGGGGCGTCGTCGGGCAACGCGGCCGGGTGGCCGCGCTGCTGGGTGTCGGGCTCGCCCAGGGCGGCCTGCTCAGCGCGCTGGTCTTCCTGACCTTCCAGCTGCAGAACTACATGGGCTTCGGCCCGATCGCCACCGGCGTCGCCGTGCTGCCCCTCGTGGTCGCGGTGATCCTCGGCTCGATGGGGCTGGCGGCGCGGCTGGCCCCCCGCGTCGGCGGCCGGGTGCTCCTCACCGCGGGGCTCGCGGTGCTCGGCTGTGGGACGCTGGCGTTCGTGTTCCTCCCGGTGGACGCGAACTACCCCGTGCACATCCTGCCCGCCGTCGTGCTGATCGGCCTCGGCCTGGGGATCACGCTGACCACCTCGGCGCAGCTGGCGATCGGCGGCGTGGCGGGCGGCAGGCTCGGCGTGATCTCGGCGGTGCGCACCGCCGCGCAGCAGCTCGGCGGCTCGGTCGGGGTGGCACTGTCCGGCAGCGTCGCGCTGAACGCGAGCGCGGCGTTCCTGGCGAGCAGGCCGCCGGGTTCCCCCGCCGACGTCGCACACGCCGCGTTCGTGCACGGGGTGACCCGCGCGGCGGTGGCGGTCACCATCCTGTTGTTCGCCGGGGCCGCGGCGTGCTTCGCCTTGAGCGGCTCGCCCGCCCGGAGTGTGGCCGAGGTGAGGAGTGGCGTTGACTAGCGGCTGGCAGGCCCCGCCCGATCCGCGGAAGAACGACTCGCCGAGGCCGCCGATGCGGTGGCCGCCCTCGCCGGAGACCGTGCTGACGGGTTCGGTCGTCAGCCTGACCCAGCACACGGACGACGACGCCGAACCCCTGTTCGCCGCGCTCGCCGACGACCGGGTGTGGCGGCACCTGCCGTTCCGGCCGACGAGCGTGGCCGAGCAGGCCGAGTGGTTGGCCCGCATGCGCTCGATCGGCCGGGTCGTCTGGATCATCAGGCTGGTCACCGAGCACGCGGGAGTGGCCGCCGGCAGCGTCGTCGGGATGTCGTCGTACCTGAACGCCGCACCGCACGACGCCCGCCTGGAGATCGGGGCGACCGCGTACGCACCCGCCGTGTGGGGCACGGCGGTCAACGCGCAGACGAAGCTGCTCCTGCTCGAGCACGCCTTCGAGCACCTGAACGTCGGCCGGGTCCAGTTGGTCACCGACATCCGCAACGTCCGCTCGCAGCGCGCCATGGCGGCCATCGGCGCCACCTTCGAAGGCGTGCTGCGCCGGTACCAGCGGCGGGCGGACGGGTCGGTGCGCGACTCGGTGCTGTTCTCCGTCACCGCCGAGGACTGGCCCGCCGTCCGCACGCTGCTGTCGGGCAGGCTCGGCCAGTAGTGCCGCTTTCGCCTTCGGTGCCTCAGCTCAGGAGCAGCATCCGGTCCCAGGCGCGTGTCCGGGCGCTGTCGAGGCCGACCAGCAGCGTCCACATGGCACACCCCAGTCCCGCGGCGCCGTCCAACAGGCCGGCGCGATGGCAGACGCGGTACCCGTGCGTGGCGACGTCGTGTGCGGGGGCGGTGACCACGAAGGGCGCGTCCCCGTCGACGAAGGCCAATGCCTCGGTGGCGAGGCGGAACGCGTGTCGCAGCAGCGTGGCGTCGTTCTCCGCCACGGCCAGTCGGTGCACCGTGTGCAGGACGCCGGCGTAACCGTGGCACAGGTAGGGGTCCGTCGGCCGGGTGCCGCGGGCCAGCGCACCGCGGACCGCGCGTATGGCCAGGGCGCGCCATTCCGCACAGTTCAACGCCGTTCCCGCGTGGTACAGCGCGGTCGCCACGCCGTACACGCCGTAGCACCACCCGTCCCGGGACCGCACCGGCTGTTCGTCGGCGCCAGCGGACAACCCCACCCGGGACGGCCAGAACGGTCCGTCCTCATCGGACACGGCGGTGTCGGCCAGCCAGCCGCACAGGAACCGGATCGCGTCGAGGTGGCCGTCCACGGTCACGTCTCGTCGCGCGGCCAGAGCGAGCAGTGCCAGCGGACCGGCGATGCCGTGTGCCATCCCGACGTTCACCGCGCCGTCGGGGTGACGTCGCCGGTCGTGGTCCAGCGGGAGCTGCTCCGGCGAGGTCCACCACCCCGGCACCTGCCTGCCGCGGACCGACCTGGGCCGGCTCAGCCGCACCAGGTAACGCATCGTGGCCGCGGTCGCGGCAGCGACGGCGGCGGTGTGCTCCGCGGGGTCGTCCATGGCGTCGAGCAGCACCCGGCCGAGACCGCTGATGCCGGTGACGACGTCGTAGGTCCCCTCCGCGGTTCCGGTCCGTCCGGCGAGTGCGGCGTCGATCCGCGCCACCTGGTGCTCGGCGGTCCAGTTCAGCAGCGTCGCGCGCAAGGCGGTGTAGGCGCCGGTGTGCGCGCCGCAGGTCTGCGCGGCGAACGCGACCGACGCCGGCCCCAGGAACAGGCCGCGTGGCGGGGTCGTGCGTACCGCCCGCATCGCGGCCAGCAGGTGGCGGTGGGCCACGGCGGCGTGGCGGTCCTCGGTCTCGGCGAGGTGGCCGTAGAACAACGCGATCCCCGGGTGCCCGGCGGCAAGCCCCGCCGGGACCCACGCACCGGTGCTGCCTGGCGGCACGCCTTCCTCGAGCCGCGCCGCGGTCTCGGCGACGGCGCGAGGATCGGCGAGGCGCTCGGCGAGCAGCGACACGAGATCCGCGGCGCGGTCCGCCTCCCGCCCCCGCCAACGGTCCTGGCGGGGGCGGCCGGTTCCGGAACCGGTCGTCACACGCAACCGAGGACGCTGGCCACGCACGGGGTCGGGCACAGCGGCGATGGCGTCGTGATGCTCTGGATGCTTTCCATGGCCGCCGGTTGAGCCGCGACGGACAGTTCTTCGGCCGTCGTGTAGATGTCGTAACCGGCCACCAGCTCATACGTGTTCATCCGTACTCCTCTTCTCGATGTGTGTCGCACACAATCCCGGTAGGTCCGGGGAGTCCAGGTTCCGCCACGGCCGCAAGGGATCGATGTTCGCCTCGACGAACGCGCGGGCAACCGATTCCGCTCCGCTGGCGGCTCTCGGTGCGGTCGCCTGGCGAACCAACCCGGTCGCCATCGCCATCGCGCGGTGCTGGCCGAAGCTCAGCTCACGCATTCCCACCCGGGTGTCGGCCGGTTCCCAGGCGACGGCCACTCCCGGATGGACCCTGGCGGCGAACGCCGAGGTCTGCTCGCCGAGGCCCGGGCAACCGTCGAGGACCCGCGGCAACCACGTCGCCAGGTCCGCCGACCCGGCGTCGAGGTACACGACCAGCGCGTCGCGTCTCGGCAGATATTCGGGCCTGGAGATGACTTTCGCCCGGTAGTCGGCCTTCGCCTGGTGCAACCAGCCCAGTACCCGGCGCCACGCGAACAACAGTCCGGGAATGTCCCGCAGGTGCAGGTAGACCCTGAGCACCGCCTTCTTCTCGCCCGAATGTTCCTGCGTGGTGAGGAAGAATCCCGGGGAAAGCGCGGGGCGAGCGGTGCTCACCGCTATGTCGACCGTGCCGTCCGGGTGCGTCGCGGTCACGGCTGCTGGCGCGACGGTGACCCGGACGCCGTCCCGTTCGACGACGACCGCGCCGTCGTCGTCAACCATGAGCACGGGCACGGTGACCGACGTGGTGGCCACGGGCAGTGCCTCGGTGAGCTCCCGTTCCAGCGCGACATCGCGGCGCGGGAACCGGTTGGTCCCGGTGGTGAGCCCGGCATGCAGGTGCCGGTACAACCGGTCGCCGAGCCCTCGCACCAGTTCCCGCGCGGTGTCCGCGGTGATCTCGTCGTCGTCCACGGTCGCGGCGCGGTACGCCGGGTCGACCGTGACGCGGTCGATGGCGGCGGCGACCACGGGACAGAGACCGGAGGTCGGTGGCATGCTCATCCCAGCCCGACCGTGTCGACGAACCGGTCCGGCGCACACACCAGGGTTCGGCCGATGCCCGCGCCGGCGCGTTCGACCGCACCCAGCGTCGCCTGGCGCTCGGTCGCGGCCAGCATGCGGTCCAGCAGGTGCCAGCCGGCGTAGGCACAGCATCTCGCGGCGAAGCCGTCCCCGACCGGCCGTCTGGCCCGATAGGCGGCGTAGAAGGAGGCGACCGTGGGCCGGAACCCGTCGATCGCCGTGGCGATGGCGGCGCGGATGTCGTCGCCGGACAGCCTGACCTCGGGTGCGTCCTCGTCGCCGGCCAGCCGGATCGAGAAGACCGCGTGGTGGAGCCATTCCCCGACGAAGGCGCCGACGTCGCGCGCGGGATCGGCGAGCCGGAACTCCTCCCAGTCGATCACGTACAGCTCGCCGTCGCACCGCAGGAGCTGATCGAGCCGCAGGTCACAGTGGGCAGGGACGAACGCGGTGCGCTCGTCCCCCGCGCGCAGGGCCACGAGCGCGTCGACCAGCGCCCGGTCCCGCTGCATCAGCCGCCACGCCCGCAGCGCGGCGCCGCTCGAGTTGTCGAACACGTGCTGGGGCAGCGCCCGCAGCCATTCGACCGGTGGCAGGTGCGGCGTGGACGTGTCGATGGCGGGGTCCGCGACCATGGCGTGCAGCGAACCGATCGCCGACCCGGAACGGGCCGCGAGGTCGGCGTCGAACTCCTGGTCGGCGAGCAGTTCCCGGCCGCTGCGCGCGTCGCGGAGCAGTTCGAACACCAGGACGCCCCGCGCCGGGTCGTGGCCGAGGCACCGTGGCGCGCGCAGCCCGGGAACCGCTACGCCGTCGGCGATTCGCTGGAAGTCCAGCGCCCGTCGAAGCCTGCCGGCCAGCTCGCGCGGCTCACCCACCAGCACCTTGACGAACACGTCCTGACCGGACTCCGTGGTGCCGCGATGGTTCTGGTTTCGCCCGACCGGCACGGGCAGGCCCTGGTCGACGAAGCGGCCGAGGTGCAACGAGTCGAGCAAGGCGTCGACGAAGTCCGGCGGCCGCGAGTCGCTGCCGGCCGCGAGTGATGAAGGCACTGTCACCCGTGGCTCAGTCCCACCCGGTCGCTCAGGCTCATCGCCTTGTGCCACAACGCGTCCTGCAACGCGAGGCAGCCCGCCTCGACGATGTTCCCGTGCACGCCGACGGTGACCCAGTTCCGCGCGCCGTCGGTGGACTCGACCAGAACCCGCGTCACCGCGTCGGTCCCGCCGTGGCCCGGCAGGATGCGCACCTTGTAGTCGGCGAGCTCGACCTGGTCCAACCAGGGCAGGTGCGGCAGCAACGCCTCGCGGAGGGCGGCGTCCAGCGCGTGCATCGGGCCGTTCCCCTCAGCGGTGGCCCGCACGACTTCGTCACCGACCCGCACCGACACGGTCGCCTCGGACACGATCTCGCCGTCGACGCGGTGGTCGAGCGCGACCCGGTAGGACTCCAGGACGAACGGCGGCGCCTCCAGGTCGGCCAACTCCGAGCGGAGCAGCAGTTCCAGCGACGCGTCGGCGGCCTCGAACGACCAGCCGCGGGCCTCCAGGTCCTTCACCCTGCGCAGCGCACTGCCGAGCGCGGCCGGGTGGCCGGCCAGGTCCAGTCCGAGCTCGCGTCCCTTGAGCTCGAGGCTGGCCCGGCCGGCCATCTCGGTGACCAGCACCCGCATGTCGTTGCCGACGACGGTTGGATCGATGTGGTTGTACAGCAACGGATCCACCTTGATCGCGCTCGCGTGCAGCCCCGCCTTGTGGGCGAAGGCCGACGACCCGACGTAGGCCTGGTGGGTGTCGGGTGCGATGTTCGCGATCTCGGCGAGGGCGTGGGACACCCTCGTCAGCCCGGCGAGCGACTCGGCGGGCAGCACGGGCATGCCGAGCTTGGTCACGAGATTGCCGACGACGGCGAACAGGTCCGCGTTGCCGACGCGCTCGCCGTAGCCGTTCGCGGTGCACTGCACGTGGGTCACGCCCGCCTGCACGGCCGCGACCGTGTTCGCCACCGCGCAGGCGGCGTCGTCCTGGCAGTGGATGCCGAGCCGGAACCCGGTGCGGGCGAGCACCTCGGCCACGGTCTCGGCCAGCTGCAAGGGAAGCTGGCCGCCGTTCGTGTCGCACAGGACGACCACGTCGGCGCCCGCGTGCACCGCGGCCTCCAGCACCCGCAGCGAACAGTCCGGGTCGAACGCGTAGCCGTCGAAGAAGTGCTCGGCGTCGAGGAACACCCGGCGCCCGTGCGCGGTCAGGTACCGCACGGTGTCGGCGACCATCGCGCAGTTCTCCGCGACGTCGGTCCGCAACGCGCGCTCGACGTGTCTGCGGTCGGACTTCGCGACCAACGTGACCACCGGCGCCTGTGCCGCCAGCAACGCCTGGACCTGCTGGTCCTGCTCGACCCGGACGCCCGCCTTGCGGGTGGCGCCGAACGCGACCAGGTCCGCGTGCCGCAGAGCCAGCTCACCGGCCGCCGCCCTGGCGAAGAACTCGGTGTCCTTCGGCATCGCGCCCGGCCAGCCGCCCTCGATGAAACCGACGCCCAGTTCGTCCAGCAGGCGGGCGACGGCCAGCTTGTCGGTGACCGAGTAGGCGATGCCCTCCCGTTGCGCGCCGTCTCGGAGAGTGGTGTCGTAAACGTGGAAGGAATCGCGGAGCAGAGCTTTGTTCACAATTTCATCTCCTTGACCGGGATGATTACCGGAATGTCGGGGCGCCGGACCGGCGCAGCCGCGGCTGCCGCTCGGCAGTGAGTCGTGGCCACTGTTCCGCCGCGAGATCCAGCGGTTCCAGCGCGGCCGCGCCGAAGTGCACCAGCACCCATTCGTCGTCGTACACGGTGTGCGCATAGCGGTCGGCGAGGTCGGGCGCCACCGCGACGGCCGACAAGCGGCGGTCCGGGTCGTGCGCGGCCAGCCAGGACATCGCACCGCTGACCACCGTTCCGGTCGACCCGCCCAGCAGCAGGCCGCGCCGGGCCAGCGCCCGGCAGCACCGGACGGTGTCGACCTCGGCCACGTACACGACGTCGTCGACCAGCGACGGGTCGATCAGCGGCGGCCGCACGCCGGTGCCGAGGCCGGGGATCAGCCGGGCGCCCGGCGGACCGCCGAAGCTCACCGACCCCGCCGCGTCGACGGCGACCACCTTCGTCCTGCCGCCCGCGGCCTGGAAGTACCTCGCGCAGCCCATGACCGTGCCGCCCGTGCCGGCCCCGACGAACAGCACGTCCAGCTCCGGGTGGTCGGCCGCGACGGTGGCCGCGGTCAGGTCGTGGTGCGCCCGCCAGTTCGCCGGGTTGGCGTACTGGTCGAGCCACACGTACCGGGGGTCCGCCGCGCACCGCGAGCGCACGTGGTCCAGCCGGCTCTTGAGGAACCCGCCGACCGGGTCCGGCTCGTCCACCACGACCACTTCCACGCCGAGTGCGCGCATCAGGCTGACGGTGCCCAGGCCGCACCGCGGATCGGTCACGCAGACGAACCGGAGCCCGCGGTCGGCCGCGATCACGCCGACCGCGAGGCCGAGGTTGCCCGACGACGACTCGATCAGCACCGAGTCCGGCCGCAGCCGGCCGGCCCGCTCCGCGGCGGCCACCAGACCGGCCGCCGAGCGGAGCTTGATCGAGCCGGCGAAGTTGAAGCCCTCACACTTCAGCAAGAACCGCCGGTCGACCGCCGGTTCGAGGTCGACGTAAACACCGGACTCGAGCATTTCCTGCGGTGCGCGAATGATGGGCAAAGAACCTACCTCCGGTGCATCGGTCCGGAAATGGAGTAAACGACGACAAACCCGCATTTGTGGCATTCGGAACGGCCCACTAGACTTCCTGGTGACGCATTCGTGGGGATATGAGGGGGCCCGTCATCGACACGTCGGCTAGCCACGACGCACTGGCCGTCTGCGTGCTCGCCGGAGTGCCGGTCCTGCTCTGGGGCAGCCCCGGCACCGGCAAGACCTCCGTCGTCACCGCGCTGGGCGAGAGCCTCGGCTGGCCGGTCGAGGTGGTGATCGGCTCGCTGCGCGAGCCGTCCGACTTCGCCGGGCTGCCGGTGGTCACCGACGACGAGGTGCGGATGGCGCCACCGTCCTGGGCGCGCCGGCTGGCGACGGCCACCGACGGGCTGCTGTTCCTCGACGAGCTGACCACCGCGCCGCCCGCGGTGCAGGCGGCCATGCTGCGCGTGGTTCTGGAGCGGGTTGTCGGCGATCTGCGGCTGCCCGCCGGGATCCGCGTGGTCGCGGCGGCCAACCCGCCGGAGCAGGCGGCCGACGGCTGGGACCTGTCGCCACCCCTGGCCAACCGCCTGGTGCACCTGGACTGGACGGTCAGCGCGACGTCCGTCGCCACCGGTTTCGCGCAGGGTTTCCCGACCCCGGCGGTGATCGGCAAGACCGGGCCGACGACCGCACGGGTGACCGCCGGGCGGGCGTTGGTGGCCGCGTTCCTGCAACTGCGGCCGGAACTCGTGCTGCAGGTGCCCGCCTCGGCGCACGCGGCGAGCCGCGGCTGGCCCAGCCCGCGCAGCTGGGAGACCACCGCCCGGCTGCTCGCCGCCTGTGACCACGTCGGCGCCTCCCCGGACGTGCGGCGCGTGCTCGTGACCGGCGCGGTCGGCGAGGGCCCCGGCCTGGAGCTGCTGGCCTGGCTGGCGCACTCCGACCTGCCCGACCCCGACCAGGTGCTGGCGGACCCGGACTCGTTCGAGCTGCCCGCCCGCAGCGACCGGGCGTA
>NZ_JBJMIE010000234.1:0-7785 GCF_045807065.1 Actinophytocola sp.
CCGTGGCGGACGTCGTGGTCGCCCTGTCCACCGGGGATGTCGATGACGGCGACGGGCTGCGTGCCGCGGGCGCGAAGCACGTCGTGCGGGGCTTGCTCGAGTTGGTGCCGCTCGTGGTCGAGAACCGAGTCGCCTGACAGGAATCCGAAGTAACGAAAGGGAGTGTCCCAATGCCGGAAACTCACGGCGGTCTCGGCACGGTGTGGATCTGGGGTGACAACGTCTGGTCCCAGCAGTGTGACGGGACCACCGACCCCCGTCTCATCCCCGCCCAGATCGAGCAGCTGTCGGACGTCGAGACCGTCGTCGGCGGCGGCGGGCACGGCGCCGCGCTGCTGACCGACCGCACCGTGTGGGGCTGGGGTCGCAACGACCACGGCCAGGCCGGTGACGGCACGTACGAGAACCGCAGCGTGCCGCGGCCGATCGAGAACCTGGAGAACATCAAGCAGCTCATCGGCGGCGGCGGCCACACGGTCGCGCTGGCCGACGACAACACCGTCTGGGCGTGGGGCCACAACGGCCGCGGTGACTGCGGTGACGGCACCTCGGACAACCGCCCGACGCCGGTGAACGTCAAGGACCTGACCGACGTGGTCACGCTCGGCTGGGGCGGCGGCCACGGTGTCGCGATCCGCGGCGACGGCTCGGTCTGGGCCTGGGGCCACAACATCGTCGGCGCGTGCGGCGACGGCACCAGCACCACCCGGCTGGAGCCGGTCCAGGTGCACGGACTGTCCAATGTGGTCGCCATCGCCGGCGGCGGCTCGCACACGCTGGCCAAGACCGAGAGTGGTGAGGTGTGGGCGTGGGGCCGCAACGACCGCGGCCAGATCGGCGACGGCACCAACGAGACCCGGTTCGAGCCGGTCCGCGTGGTCGGCCTGGACGACGTCGAGGTCACGGCGTTCACCTGCGGCTACTTCCACACGCTGCTGCTCGACTCGACCGGCACCGTCTGGTCGTGGGGCAACAACGACATGGGCCAGCTGGGCATCGGCGGCACCGAGAACGCGAACGCGCCGGTGAAGACCGGTATCAGCGGTGTCACGGCGCTCGCCGGCGGTGGCGGGCGCAACGAGTGGGGTCCGGGCGGGCACAGCCTGGCCATCCTCGAGGACGGCACCGCGGTGGGTTGGGGTCTGAACGACGCCGGACAGCTCGGCGACGGCACCACGGACAACCGTGAGGCGCCGGTGGAGGTGAAGGGCCTGGTGAACGTGCAGCAGGTCGTCGCGTGCGGCGGCTACAGCATCGCCCTGCTCTGAGCGGCGACGACGCATCTGGAGGACCGCCATGGCCCTGCTCGCCGCGTCCAGAGGGGATGTCCTGTCCGACAGGCCCCATCCCGGCGCGACGAGGGGGCTGCTCAGCGCGGCCGCGTTCCTCGGCCTGTTCAACTTCGGCGGCGACGATCCGCATCGTCCGCGGGCGGCGTTCGCCGGCGGTCTCCTGAGGTCGGAAAGTGGAAGCCCGCAGCGACCCTGCGGGCTTCTACCATCTGGAGCGCATTCCCACCCGGTTGGGACACCGGCCCCACGACGGTGGGAAATATCGCCAGGACACTTTCTGACAAAGGGACATTCACCATGAGCGAGGAAATGGCGCGCTATCCGGGCATCGACGGACGGGTGGCGGTGGTGACGGGCGGCTCCCGCGGGATCGGCGCGGCACTGTGCCGGCTGCTCGCCGCGCACGGGGCGTCCGTTGTCGTCAACGGGCGGGAGAAGGAGGTGGTGGACCGGATGGCCGCGAGCATCACGGAGTCGGGTGGCACGGCACATCCGGTCGCCGCCGACATGACCGACGCCGACGCGGTCGCCCACCTGCGCGCGGAGACGGAGCGGGTGTTCGGCCCGGTCGACCTGCTCGCCGCCGTGGCCGGCATCGGGGGCCGGCCACGGCCCATCCAGGAGGTGACCCCGGAGTCCTGGCGGAAGGGCATTGAGGGCAACCTGACCTCGGTCTTCCTGACGCTGCGGGAGTTCCTGCCCGGCATGCAGGAGCGGGGCCGCGGCGCGGTCGTCACCGTGTCGTCGACCGCTGGACGGCAGCCGTTCCACCCGGCCGTGCAGTACGCGGCGGCCAAGGCCGGCCTGCTGATGCTCACCAGGGAGGCGGCGAGCCAGGCCGCGGAGTTCGGTGTGCGGGTCAACGCGCTGGCCCCGGGCACGACCATGAACGACAGCATCCGGGCGAACGCCGGCGCGGAGATGATCGAGCGGATGGCGAAGTCCTTCCCGCTCGGCCGGCTCGGGCAGCCGGAGGACAGCGCCGAGGCGGCCGCTTTCCTGCTGAGTGACGCCGCCTCGTGGATCACCGGCGTGACGCTGGACGTCGCCGGCGGCAAGGTCATGTTGTAACCGTGGAGGTATCCCGTGCGCTCGTTGAGACCGATCCTGGCCGTACTCGTCATGGCGGCCACCGCCGTCACGGCGGCGAGCGCCGATACCTCGACGTCGTCAGGTGACTGGGACAGCTGGAACAAGGGACTCGACGGCTCCCGCTACGCGGCGTCCGAGTGGCGGATCAACCCGCGCACGGCGAGCCGGCTGAGGCTCAGGTGGGCGTTCCAGCTGCCCAGGGTGCCGGACACCATGGGCAAGAGCCAGCCGGCCGTCGTCGGCGGCACGCTCTACGTCGGCTCGACCGACGGCACGTTCCACGCGCTCGACGCGAAGACCGGTGCTCCACTGTGGACGTTCGACACGGCGGCGGTCGCGGCCGGGGGCGTGCACGGCTCGGCCATCTGGGACGGACCGGCGGTCGTCGGCGACCGGGTCTACTTCGGCGGCCAGTCCGGGTACCTCTATGCCCTGGACCGGCGCACCGGCGCGCTGGTGTGGGCGACGCGGGTGGCCGACCACCCGCTGGCCAACCTGACCAGCTCACCCGTGTACTACCGCGGTCGGCTCTACCTCGGCGTGTCCGGCTACGAGAGCGGCACCGACCAGAGCTACGCGTGCTGCACGCTCCGCGGTCAGGTGGTGGCCGTCGACGCGGCGACCGGTCAGGTGTCCTGGCGTTATTACACGGTGCCCGAGCCGCGGGCGGACGGCACGTGGCCGAGCGGGGCCACCCGGTACGCGCCGTCCGGCGGCGCCGTGTGGGGCACGCCGTCCATCGACACCCGGACCGGCGTGCTCTACGTGGGCACCGGCCAGAACTACACCGGCAACGGCGGCGACTTCGACTCGATGCTGGCGCTGGACGCGCGCACCGGCGCGGTGGTGTGGAAGCGGCGGATGACCGACGTGGACACCTGGCGGCTGTTGTGCCGCAACCCGTCCGCGACCGGCTACTGCCCGTCCATCGCGGAGAGCACCGCGCTGGACTTCGACCTCGGCGCGGTGCCCAACCTGTTCACCGTGCACGGCCGCGAGCTCGTCGGCATCGGCCAGAAGACCGGTGTGTACCACGTGTTCGACGCGCGGACCGGCGAGATCGTGTGGCAGCGCGAACTCGGCCTGCCGATCGCGAACGGCGGTGACGGCGGCATCCAGTGGGGCGCCAGCTACGACGGCGACAAGCTCTACGTGGCGACGTACATGGCGAAGCCGGGCACGCTGTTCGCATTGGATCCGGCCACAGGGGACATCGTGTGGCAGACCCCCAACCCCGCCAACGGATGCGCGTGGGGCGGCGCGGCCGAGTACCCGCAGATGTGCCAGCTGGCGCACACCCCGGCCGTGACGACGAGTCCCGGCCTCGTCTACCTCGGCAGCATGGACGGCAAGTTCCGCGTCTACTCGTCCCGTACCGGGCGGGTGCTGTGGGAGTACGACACCGTGCGCGACTTCGACGCGGTCAACGGCCCCGGCCGGGGCAGCGCCATCTCGGGTAACGGCGGTGCGGTGGTGGCCGACGGGATGGTGTACGTGCAGTCCGGCTACTACCCGTTCTACCCGAGCCCCAGCGACAAGGGTTACGTGCTACTCGCCTTCGGGCTGTAGATCGAACAAAGGAGAGCAGGAACGTGGACGAGCAGCCGACGGTCGCGGACATCACCGCGTTGCAGGAGCTGATGTTCCCCTCAGCCGCCATGTGCGTGCGGGTCGCCGCGGAGCTTCGCCTCGCGGACCTGCTCACGGACGGACCACTGACGATCGGGGAGCTGGCCGGGAGGACGGGGACGGCGCCGAGGCCGTTGTCCCAGGCGCTTCGCGTGCTCGCGGTCGAGGGCGTGTTCGCCGAGGTGTCACCGGGAGTGTTCGCGAACACACCGAAGTCGACACTGCTGCGCGAGGGAGTTCCCGACTCACAGTACGTGATGTCCGGATTGGGCGCGGCGGACTGGCTGTGGGCGAGCTACGGCGAGCTGGGCCACTCGGTGCGCACGGGCGGCCCGGGCTTCGAGCAGGCGTACGGCACGAACCTGTGGGCGTGGCTGGGCCAGAACCCCGGCGCGGCGCGGCAGTTCAACGACGCGATGCGGGAGTTCTCCGCGACGTGGGGACCGCGCATCGTCGCCTCCTACACGAAGTTCGGCGAGGCCGGCGTGGTCGCGGACCTGGGCGGCGGCACGGGCGCGTTCCTGACGGAGATCCTCACCCGGTACCCCGCGGTGGAACGCGGCGTAGTGGTGGACCAACCGTCCGTCGTCGAGCAGGCGAGGACGCGCGCCGACCTGGCGCCGCTGATCACGTCCGGCCGGCTCGACTTCTTCCCCGGCGACTTCTTCGCCGACGTGCCGACGGGCATCGACGTGTACACGACGAAGCAGATCACGCACTCCTGGAGCGACGCGCAGCTCGTCTCGCTGCTGAAGCGCTGCCGTGACGCGTCGCCGACGGCCCGGTTCGCGGCGGCGGAGCTGGTCCAGAGCCACGAGGCGTCGAAATTCCTGCGGCATTTCGACATAATGATGTATGCGACGATGGCGGGCTTCCTGCGCACCGAGGACGAGTACGCCGACGTGTTCGCGCAGGCCAGCTACGAACTCCAGCGCATCGTTCCGACGGGCACCGCGTTCGCCATCATCGAAGCCACCCCGGCCTGAAGAGGACAGACATGCTGATCAGCATCGGACTACCCACCACCGTGCCGAACACGCCGCAGTCCGCTGTGCTCGAGTGGGCACAGGCCGTAGACCAATCCGGATTCTCGGGTGTGGCCACTTTGGAACGGCTCGTGTATGACAGCTATGACAGTCTGACCACACTGGCCGCTGCCGCCGCGGTGACCAAAAGGGCAAAACTGCTGTCGGCGGTGCTACTGGGACCGCTCCACAAAAACGTCGCGTTGTTCGCCAAGCAGGTCGCGACGATCAACAAGCTCTCCGGCGGCCGCCTGACCGTGGGCGTCGCGGCCGGCTCCCGCCCGGACGACTTCAACGCGAGCGGCGTGGCGATGGCCGGCCGGGGCGGCCGGCTGGCACGGCAGATCGAGGAGGCGCGGCAGATCTGGGGCGGTGCCAGGCGTGGTTTCGCCGGGGCCATCGGGCCCTCGGCAGGGCCGCCGGTGCTGCTGGGCGGCCACTCGGCGGCGGCCATCGACCGTGCGGCCAGGATCGGGGACGGTTGGATCGCCGGTGGCGGCGGGGCCGACATGTTCCACGCCGGTGCCGAGAAGTTCCGGGCGGCGTGGCGTGACCACGGACGGTCCGGCACGCCGCGGGTGGTGGCGCTGTCGTACTTCTCGCTCGGTTCCGACGCGGCGGAGCTGGCGGACGAGTACCTGCTCAAGTACTACGCGTTCGCGCCGCCGTACGCGCGGATGGTGCGGGCCACCACGCCGGCCGGCGCCGCCGCCGTCCGGGAGACCATCGAGAAGTTCGACGCCGCGGGCTGTGACGAGCTGGTGCTCTCGCCGTGCGGCCACGACATCGCGCAGCTGCGGACGCTGCGGGAGACCCTGCACCTCTAGACCGACTCGCATCCCGCTGTGACAGGCGGCGGGACCAGCCGCGCCCCGGTTGGTCCCGTCGCCAAGACGTCGTGCGCGGAAACTCCGGTTCCCACCTCGACCCTTGTTGCATTCGGTCTTGAGCCGACCTGGGTACAAATATAGGTGAATTCCCTTTCTCGCCTAGGAGTCTTCATGTCGGAAACGAAGCCGTTCCTGTGTGGGCCGGCCGAGGGTCAGGCCATTTGGCATTTCGGATCACTGGTGGTTTTCAAGGCGACGGGCGCGGAGACCGACGGCCAGTACTGGCTGGCGGAGCTCTCGTGCAACCGCGGTTACGGTTCGCCGGTCCACGTGCACGGCAACGAGGACGAGTTGTTCCACATTCTCGAGGGCGAGATGAGCATCGAGGTGGGCGGGCAGCTCTTCCACGCCACGCCCGGCTCCTCGGTGTTCCTGCCGCGCAATGTTCCACATTCCTACAAGGCCGAGTCCGACACCGTGAAAACGCTCGTGCTCGGCACGCCCGCCGGCTACGAGGGTTGGTTCGTCGAGACCGGCACCCCGGCCGAGCGCCTGGAGATCCCCGCCTTCGACCCGAGCACGTTCCCCGACTTCGGCGCGGTCATGGCGTCCACGGCGAAGTACGGCGGCCAGGTCCTCGGCCCGCCGCGGGACTGACACCATGACCATCGACGTGCACGGGCATGTCACGCCGCCCGAGCTGTTGAAGAAGTTCCCCATGCCGCCGGTCCTCGGCGACGTCGACGGCATGGTGGCACGCAAGGCCGCGCTCGGCATCACCACCACCGTCGTCGGCAGTCCCGTCGGCTACGGCACGATGCTGCCGGTTCCCGGCATCGACAACTACGCCCAGGCCCCGGACGACCTGGCCCGCTTCCACGAGTGGGTCGGCGAGACCGTGCGGGCGAAGGCCGGCGCGCTCACCGGGTACGTCTACGCCAACCCGTTCTCCGCGGACGACGTCACGAGGGCCGCGGAGTGGTTGCGGGAGAAGGAGTTCACCGGGCTGATCGTGAACTCGTCGGTGCGCGGGGAGTTCCTGGACGACGCGCGCACGGACGACTTCTTCGCCATGGCGGAGGAAACCGGCGCACCGGTGCTGCTGCACCCGCCGGCGGTGCCGGTCGCGGCGGACGCGATGAAGGCGGTCGGCGCGATCGAGCACGTGGTGCGCCCGTGCGACATCACGATGGGCGTCGCGGCGATCCTGCTCGGGGGACGACTCGAGCGGTTCCCGGGGCTGAAGCTGGTCGCGCCGAACGCGGGTGGGGCGCTGGCCCTGCTGCGCGAGAAGCTGGACATGGCGCAGCGCAGGGACAGTCCCGGCGGCACCGTGGACGGACCACCGATCAGCACGCAGCTGCGGCAGATCTACGTGGACACGGCCACGCCGTCGCTGCCGGCGCTGCGGGCGGCGCTGGAGGTGTTCGGCCCGGACCGCCTCCTGTTCGGCACGGACTCGCCACCGCTCGCCACCCCGCTCGACGCGGCGCTGGCGATGGTCGACGCGCTCGGTCTGTCCGAAGTAGACAGGGCGAAGGTGTTGGGCGGCAACGCGGCGGCGCTGTTCGGGCTGTCGAGTGACGAGCTGAGGAGAGCGTCATGAGCGGAGCTTGCGGAGCGTTCCGGAACCGCGGAGCTGGCGAGGGGGTGTCATGAGGGTTCTCGTCGTCGGCGGTTACGGCGGGCTGGGTGCGGTCATCTGCGAGCAGTTCGCCGCGGAGGGCGCGCGGGTGGCGGTGGCCGGCCGGTCGCTGGAGAAGGCGAGCGAGCTGGCGGAGAAGCTGCGTGCGGGCGACGCGACGGCACTCGGCCTCGCGCTGGACGTCACCGACCAGCCGTCCATCGACGCGGCCGTGGCGGCGGTCGTCGAGTCGTGGGGCGGGATCGACGTGCTGGTGAACTCGGCCAGCAAGC
>NZ_JBJMIE010000235.1:0-2225 GCF_045807065.1 Actinophytocola sp.
ACCACGTCGGCGCGGGCGACGGCCTGGTCAACGTCTGGAAGATCCTGAAGTGGCCGATCCTGGTGATCATCATCAGCCAGATCCTCGCCCTGCTGTACTGGGCCGCGCCCAACGCGAAGCAGGCCGGCGTCCGGTGGGTCAGCCCCGGCGGCCTGGTCGCCGTCGTGCTCTGGATCGCCGCGTCCGCCGGCTTCGCCTTCTACGTCGCCAACTTCGCGTCCTACAACAAGACCTACGGCACCCTCGCCGGGGTCATCATCTTCCTCGTCTGGCTGTGGATCTCCAACATCGCCGTCCTCCTCGGCGCCGAGTTCGACGCGGAGCTCCACCGCGGTCGCGCCATCGAGACCGGCCACCCCGAGGAGGAGGAACCCTTCGTCGGCCTGCGCGACGACCGCGCCCTCGACGAGGACGAGCAAGACGCGCGGTGAACGGCGCACTCGCGCCCCGGCGTCGAGAAGACGCGCCGTGTGACTGCCGACCGCCAGCCCGGTGGTCGCGGACCCGTCGGGGGATCCGCGACCACCGCCCTCGTCCGTCCTCATGGATAGTCGCGAGAACTAGCCGGCCGGGAATTCGATCACCGGGCCGAACGGTGTCGGGTCACACGGGCGCGGTGGAGGCGCGGACCACCAGCTCGGTGGCCAGTTCGACGTGGTGCGACTCGAGTTTCACGCCGTCGGCCAGGCGTAGGGCGGTGCGCAGGGCCACACCGCCCATCTCGCGCAGGGGCTGTCGCACGGTGGTCAGTGGCGGGGAGGCCATGCCGGCGAGGAGTGTGTCGTCGAAGCCCACCACGCTCAGGTCCTGGGGGACGCGCAGGCCGCGGGTGCGGGCGGTCTCGAGGACGCCGAGGGCGATCTCGTCGTTCCCCGCGAACACCGCGGTCGGCGGCTCCGCGAGGTCCAGCAGCGCCGCGGCGCCGTGCGCGCCGGCCTGGTACGTGAACTCCCCCGGGCGGACGTACGCGCCCGGCACCGGCGCCTTCCTCGCCTCCATGGCGGCCCGGTAGCCGTGCACGCGTGCCTGGCTGACCGCGGCGACGGCCGGGCCGCCGAGGTAGGCGACGCGGCGGTGGCCGAGGCGGAGGAGGTGCTCGGTCGCCGCGAAGCCGCCGGCGAAGTTGGTGGACCCGACGCTGTTGACGTCGGTGTGCGGCAGGTGCATCGGGTCGACCACGACCAGCGGAAGACCCGCCTGCGTCAGGGCGTCCACGTATGCCGGCGTGTACACGCTGGTGACCGCGATGAGCGCGCGGCGTCCCGTCGCGACGAGGTTCCGCGCCCAGTGCGGGCCGCGGTCCGGCTGGCTGACCGCCACGGAGACGCCGAACTCGGTGGCGGTGTCGACGACGCCCTCCAGCACCTCGGCCACGTACGGCTTGAGGTCACCGGCGAACTGCACCTCGATGGTCGCCGGCGCCGCGGCCTCGGCGCGGCGGCCCACGGGTGCGACGTAGTCGTGCTGGTGCAGCAGTTCCTGAACCCGGGAGCGGGTCTCGGGCGCCACGTCGCTGCGCCCGTTGACGACCTTCGACACGGTCGCGACGGACACCCCCGCCAGCTGTGCGACGGCCGCCAACGTCGTCCGCCTGGCGCCCGCCGGTGACGGCTTCCCTGAGCCTCCCGCCGGCGTCGGGTCAGCCGACTTCATCGCCTTCCCTTCACCCGGGTCCGAAAGTTTCGAAATGTTTCGGCGTACTCGACGAGCATACGTTTGCCATGTATTTCGGGCAATAAACCAAGGTTGACCTTGACACCAATTCTTCGGGATACCTAGGCTGGCACAGCGCCGTTTCGAAAGTTTTCGGAACCGGCAGCCAGCGAAGTCTGCGGCTCGAGAACGGAGCACGAGCGTGGCAACCCCTATCTCCCGACGAACGGTCCTCGGCCTTGCCGCGAGCGTGCCGGTCTCGATGGCGCTCTCGGCCTGTGGTTCATCCGGTCCGGGCAGCGGCACCGGTGCGTCGTACTGGTTCCTGAGCGGACCGCCCCAGGAGGGCATCCGGCAGGGCGCGGTGGACCGGTTCAACAAGGCCAACCCCGACTCGAAGATCAAGACGACCACCTTCCAGAACGACCCCTACAAGACCAAGATCAAGACCGCGCTCGGTGCCGGGACTGCGCCCACTATCATCTGGGGCTGGGGCGGCGGCGGGTTGAAGACGTGGGTCGACGCCGGCCAGGTCGAGGACCTCACCTCGTGGTTCGACAAGAACCCGAAGG
>NZ_JBJMIE010000236.1:0-26194 GCF_045807065.1 Actinophytocola sp.
CGCTTCGGCGACAACATGCGCGACGTCGCGGTGACCGAGGGCGACAAGGTCGAGGCCGAGCTGCGCTTCGGCGTCTCGGTCAACACGTACGGCGTGAACGACCTGGTCGAGGTGGTCGACGCGGTGCTCGACGCCGACGTGGACGCGCTGGTCGCCGAGTACTCCGACGTCTACGACCTGGCGCCCGAGCTGCGCAAGGACGGCGACCGGCACGACTCGCTGCGCTACGCGGCGCGGATCGAGGCCGGCCTGCGGCAGTTCCTGGTCGCCGGCGGGTTCGGCGCGTTCACCACCAACTTCCAGGACCTGGGCGGTCTGCGCCAGTTGCCCGGCCTGGCGGTGCAGCGGCTGATGGCCGATGGGTACGGCTTCGGCGGCGAGGGTGACTGGAAGACCTCGGCGCTGCTGGCCACGATCAAGGCGATGGGCACCGGCACCGGCCGGGGCACCTCGTTCATGGAGGACTACACGTACCACTTCGGCCCGGGCGAGCCCAAGATCCTCGGCGCGCACATGCTCGAGGTGTGCCCGACCATCGCGACGGGGCGCCCGCGGGTGGAGATCCACCCGCTCGGCATCGGCGACCGCGAGGACCCGGTCCGCCTGGTCTTCGACGCCACGGCCGGCCCGGGCGTGGTGGTCGGCCTGGCCGACATGGGCGACCGCTTCCGCCTGGTGGCCAACGAGATCGAGGTCGTGCCGCCGGACGAGCCGCTGCCGAGGCTGCCGGTCGCGCGTGCGGTGTGGCAGCCCGCGCCGTCGCTGCAGACCTCCGCCGAGTGCTGGCTCACCGCGGGCGGCCCGCACCACACCGTGCTCACCCAGTCGGTCGGTTCCGGCGTGCTCAAGGACTTCGCGCGCATGGCCGAAACCGAGCTCGTGCTCATCGACGACGACACCACCACCGACGCGTTCGCCGATCGGCTGCGCTGGAACCAGGCCTACTACCGCCTCGCCAACGGCCTGCACTGACAGAAACGGAGAAACGATGAGGTTCTCTCGGCTCGCTGCGGTCCTCACCGCCGGCCTGGCCTTGTCCCTGGCCGCCTGCGGATCGTCGGAGAAGACGGCCGACCAGCAGGAGAAGGGTGGTCCGGGGTCGCTCGTCGGTGTCACCATGCCGACCCGGGCTTCCGAGCGCTGGATCCACGACGGCGACAACCTCAAGAAGGAGTTGGAGGGCAAGGGCTACAAGGTCGACCTCCAGTACGCCGAGAACGACATCCCGACCCAGGCGAACCAGATCGAGAACCAGATCACCAAGGGCGCGCAGGTACTGATCATCGCGTCGATCGACGGCAAGGCCCTCACCTCGCAGCTCCAGCTGGCCGCCGACCACAAGATCCCGGTCATCTCCTACGACCGGCTGCTGCTCAACAGTCCCAACGTCGACTACTACGCCTCGTTCGACAACTTCAAGGTGGGTGTGCAGCAGGCCACGTCGCTGCTGACCGGCCTGAAGATCCTCAACCCGGACGGGTCGCCCGGCACCGCCAAGGGCCCGTTCAACATCGAGCTCTTCGCCGGTTCGCCGGACGACAACAACTCCACCTACTTCCTCGACGGCTCGATGTCGGTGCTGAAGAAGTACCTCGACGACGGCACGCTCGTGGTCAAGAGCGGGCAGAAGGACTTCAAGACGATCGCGATCCTGCGCTGGGACCCCGCCACGGCCCAGCGGCGCATGGAGGACCTGCTCACCTCGACCTACGGCGCCGCCAAGGTGGACGGCGTGCTCTCGCCGTACGACGGTCTTTCCATCGGCATCCTGTCGGCGCTGCGGAGTGCCGGCTACGGCACCGCGGGCCAGCCGTACCCGATCGTGACGGGCCAGGACGCCGAGGTCGCGTCGGTGAAGTCGATCATCGCCGGCGAGCAGTACTCGACGATCCACAAGGACATCCGCAAGCTCGCCAAGGTCGCCGCCAACATGGCCGACGCGTTGCTGACGGGCAAGAAGCCCGAGGTCAACAACACCAAGGACTACGACAACCACGAGAAGGTCGTGCCGGCCTACCTGCTCCAGCCGGTGATCGTGAACAAGTCGAACTACAAGAAGGAACTGATCGACACCGGCTACTACACCGAAGACCAGCTGAGGTAGCGGTGGTGGACTCTGCTGATGACATCCTGGTGATGCACGGCATCACCAAGTCGTTCCCCGGCGTGACCGCGCTGCGGGACGTGGAGTTCTCGGTGCGGCGCGGTGAGATCCACGCGATCTGCGGCGAGAACGGCGCCGGCAAGTCCACGCTCATGAAGATCCTCTCCGGGGTGCACCCCCACGGGACGTACTCCGGGGAGGTCTACTTCGACGGCGCGGTGTGCTCGTTCGCCGGCATCCGCGACAGCGAGGCACGCGGCATCGTGATCATCCACCAGGAGCTGGCGCTGGTGGGTCAGCTCTCCATCGCCGAGAACCTGTTCCTGGGCAACGAGATGACTCGGCACGGGATGGTCGACTGGAACCGGACCAACCACGAGGCGGAGAAACACCTGCGCCGCGTGGGGCTGCGGGAGAACCCGGTGACGCCGGCCGGGGAGCTGGGTGTCGGCAAGCAGCAGCTGGTCGAGATCGCGAAGGCACTGTCCAAGAAGGTCAGGCTGCTGATCCTGGACGAGCCGACGGCCGCGCTCAACGACGACGACTCCGCGCACCTGTTGGAGCTGCTGCGCGGCCTGCGCGAGGACGGGATCACGTGCGTGGTGATCTCCCACAAGCTGTCGGAGATCATCGCGATCGCCGACACCATCACGATCCTGCGGGACGGCCGGACCATCGAGACGCTCGACGCGAGCGACGTCACGGAGAACCGGCTCATCGCCGGCATGGTGGGGCGCGACCTGGAGCACCGGTTCCCGCCCCGCGAGCCGCACGTCGGCGAGGAGGTGCTGCGGATCGAGGACTGGACCGTCCACAGCCCGACCATCCGCGGTCGCGTCGTGGTCGACCACGCGAACCTCTCGCTGCGACGCGGGGAGATCGTCGGCCTCGCGGGTCTCATGGGCGCGGGGCGCACGGAGCTGGCGATGAGCGTGTTCGGCAGGACCTACGGCGTGGACATCTCGGGCCGGGTGGTCAAGGACGGACGCGTGATCGACGTGCGCACCGTCGAGTCGGCGATCCGCAACGGGATCGCCTACGTGAGCGAGGACCGCAAGCGATACGGGCTGAACCTCGTCGCGGACGTGAAGCGGAACGTGTCGGCGGCCGGGCTCTCGCTGCTGTCGAAACGCGGTTGGGTCAACGACAACGAGGAGGTCAGCGTCGCGGAGCGGTTCCGCACCGCGCTCCGGATCAAGACACCCACCGTGCAGGCCGGCGTGCAGACGCTGTCCGGCGGCAACCAGCAGAAGGTCGTGCTGGCGAAGTGGATGTTCACCGAGCCGGACGTGCTGATCCTCGACGAGCCGACCCGCGGCGTCGACGTCGGCGCGAAGTACGAGATCTACACCATCGTGAACTCGCTGGCCGAACAGGGCAAGGCGGTGCTGGTGATCTCGTCGGAGCTGCCGGAGCTGCTGGGGCTGTGCGACCGGATCTACACACTGTCGGCGGGCCGGATCACCGGCGAGGTGCCGCGCGCCGAGGCGACGCAGGAGCGGCTGATGAAGTACATGACGCAGGAGGTAAGCCGTGAGTGACCTGGCGAGTGAGTCGCGGCCGTCCGAAGTGGACGCCTCCTCGCCGCCGGTGGCCACGCCGGAGCCACCGCGCCGGCGGATCCGGATCAACCTGCGGCAGAGCGGCATCTACGTCGCGTTCGCGATGATCATCGTGCTGTTCACCGTGCTGACCGACGGTGACCTGCTGGAACCCGGGAACATCTCGAACATCATCGTGCAGAACTCCTACGTGCTGATCCTGGCGATCGGCATGATCCTGGTGATCATCAGCGGTCACATCGACCTGTCGGTCGGCTCCGTGGTGGCGGTGACGGGCGGACTGAGCGCGGTGCTGACCGTCAACTGGGGCATGCCGTGGTGGCTCGCGGTCCTGGTGACGTTGGCGGCCGGCGCGCTCATCGGCGCGGCGCAGGGGTACTGGGTCGCGTTCTTCGGCATCCCGGCGTTCATCGTGACCCTCGGCGGCATGCTGGTGTTCCGGGCGTTGACGCTCACCGTGCTGGGCAACCAGGGCATCGGCCCGTTCCCGAACGAGATCCGCACGCTCGCGAACGGCTTCACCGACGGCTACCTCGGCAACGTCGGCCTCGGCCCGCTGGGCGGCGCGGACGTCCTGTCGCTGCTGGTGGGCATCCTCGTGGTGGTCGGCTTCGCGCTGGTGCAGTGGCGGACGCGGCGGGCACGGCAGGGCTACGGCCAGGTCGTGGACCCGTTCCCGCTGTTCGTCGGCAAGATCGTGCTCGCCGCGTTCGTGGTCATGTTCGTGGTGGTGCAGCTGGCGCGGTTCCGGAACCTGCCGTGGGTGCTGGTGCTGCTGGCCGTGCTGGTGCTGGCCTACTCGCTGATGGCCAACCGCTCGGTGTTCGGCCGGCACATCTACGCCGTCGGCGGCAACCTCCAGGCGGCGACCCTGTCCGGCGTGCGGGTGAAGCCGGTGACGTTCTGGGTGTTCGTGAACATGGGTGTCCTGGCCGCGCTCGCGGGCGTGATCTTCGCCGGTCGCCTCAACCAGGCCGGCCCGACCGCGGGCACGTCGTTCGAGCTGGACGCGATCGCCGCCGCCTTCATCGGCGGGGCGGCCGTGCAGGGCGGCGTCGGCAAGGTCATCGGCGCGATCACCGGCGGCCTGATCATGGGCGTCATCAACAACGGCATGTCCCTGATCGGCGCCCCCAGCGAGCGCGTCATGCTCGTGAAAGGTCTCGTCCTGTTGGCGGCCGTCGCCTACGACGTCTGGACCAAGCGCCGCGCGGGTGCCGTGCGCTGACCGACCACGGAGAAGGGCTGTCCAGGGTGTGGCGTCGTCCCGGGCAGCCCTCCTTTGTGTTCAGTAGTTACTGAACCGGTTCATTCAAGGGTCTAGTCACGACGTGAATGGTTGTCGTAAGCTCCGCGTCGATCGACGCTCGATTCCTGGGCTCGCACTTACGCGGTTCAGTTCCTCGTGCGCGTTTGGAGGCGACGATGCTTCTGCACGACGGCCGGCCGTGGCTGGGCGCCAACTTCTGGTCCCGTTCCGGGGGCCCGTTGATGTGGCGCGGCTACGACCCCGACCTGATCGCGCGGGAGCTCGCCGTGCTCGCCGAGCACGGGATGAACCTCACCCGGTCGTTCTTCTACTGGCCGGACTTCATGCCGGCGCCGGACCGGATCGACGAGGAGATGGTCGCCCGGTACGCCGACTTCCTCGACCGGCACACCGACGCCGGCATGGCCACCGTGCCGACCTTCATCGTCGGGCACATGTCGGGGGAGAACTGGGACCCGGTCTGGCGGCAGGGCCGCGACCTCTACGGCGACGTGTGGATGGTCGCCAGGCAGGCCTGGTTCGTCGAGCGGATGACCGCCCGCTTCCACGAACACCCGGCCGTCGCCGGGTGGCTGATCTCGAACGAGATGCCGATCTACGGTGAACGCTCACCGCGGGAGAAGGTCACGCCGTGGGCGCAGCTCATGGTCCAGGCCGTCCGCGCGGGCGGCGGCACCCAGCCCGTGTCCATCGGGGACGGCGCCTGGGGCATGGAGATCACGGGGTCGGACAACGGCTTCTCCGTGCGTGATCTGGGAGCGCTCACGGACTTCGTCGGGCCGCACGTGTACCGCATGGAGACCGACATCGTCCGCCAGCACCTGACCGCGGCGTTCATCTGCGAGCTGGCCGACTTCGGCAAGCCCGTGGTGCTGGAGGAGTTCGGCGTCACCGACGCGTTCGTCTCGCGGGAGAACGCCGCGCATTACTACCGCCAGCTCCTGCACAACTCGCTGCTCGCCGGTGCGACCGGCTGGATCGGCTGGAACAACAGCGACTACGACAACCTCCACACGCAGGACCCCTACCGCCACCACGCCTTCGAGATGCGGTTCGGCCTCACCGACGTCGAGGGCAACCCCAAGCCCGCCCTGCGCGAGTTCCGCGAGTTCGCCGATGTGCTCGCGAACATCGACTTCCCCGCGTGCGCGCGGCCGGACCGCGAGACGGCGCTGGTCGTGCCGTCCTACCTGGAGCAGGACTACCCGTTCACGCAGCCGGACGACCACACCTACGTCTTCGAGGTGCTCCGCCAGGCCTACGTCGCCGCCCGCGAAGCCGACCTGCCGGTGGGGACGGCACGCGAACGCGACGGGCTGCCGGGGGACCGCAAGCTCTACCTCCTACCGTCGGCCAAGCAGCTGACCGGGCCGGCGTGGCGGGACCTCGCGGCCTTCGCCGAGCGGGGCGCGACCGTCTACGCCTCCTACAGCCCGGGCAACCACGGCGTGCAGCGCGGCCTGTGGCACGCCGACGTCAACGGCATGTTCGGCGTCGAGCACCAGCTGCGGTACGGCCTGGTCGACCCGATCACCGACGACGAGGTCGCGGTCACGTTCACCACCGACTTCGGCTCCCTCGGCGAGGGGACGACGCTCACCTTCCGCGCGGGGGGCAACGAGCACGCACGGTCGTACCTGCCCGTGCGGGCGACCGACGCGGAGGTCGTCGCGGTCGACCGGCACGGCAACCCCGTGCTGCTGCGGCGTGGGCACGGCGCCGGCCACCTGGTGTTGTGCACGTTCCCACTGGAGGGGATGGCGGCGGCGCTGCCGCACGTCAACCCCGAACCGACGTACCGGATCTACGACGCGCTGGCGGCCATGGCCGGCGTGTCGCGGCCGGTGACCGTCGCCGACCCGCTCGTCCACGCGGCCGAGCTGCGCCACCGGGACGGCAGGCGGTTCGTCTGGCTCGTGAGCCAGGCGGCGGAAGAACTGCGGGCGAAGCCGGTTGTCACGCGGGGGCGGCTCGCCGATCTCGTCACGGGGGAGCCCGTGGACGAGGTGACGTTGCGCCCGTACGGCGTGCGGGTGCTGGCACTCGAGGATTTCTGAACAAGGAGAGGCGCGATGCGCAAACGGTCGAGATTGTTGGCCCTGCTCCTGTCGGTGGGTTTACTCGCCGCCGCCTGCACGGGTGCGGAAGGCGGTGGTTCGGACAGTGCTTCCGGTTCCTACCCGCGCAACCAGACGCTGTTCACCAGCGGCACCCAGTGGGGACCACCGAGCAACGCGAACCCCTTCCGGCAGAACGACTACGCGACCGGCACGGTCGGACTCCTCTACGAGACACTGTTCCTCTACGACCCGCTGGGGGACAAGTTCGAGCCCTGGCTCGCCGAGAAGGACCAGTGGGTCGATGACAAGACCTACGAGGTGACGCTCCGCGACGGTCTCACGTGGAGCGACGGCAAACCGATCACCGCGGAAGACGTGGCGTTCACCATCAACCTCGGCAAGATGAAGACGGTGCAGTACAACCCCCTGTACGGCTCCATCGACTCGGTACAGGCCGTGGACGACAAGACCACGAAGGTCACCTTCAAGGAACCGCACTACCAGCAGTGGGCGAACTGGGTGTACTTCAACCCCATCCTGCCGAAGCACCTGTGGGAAGGGAAGTCCGAGAAGGACGTCACGCAGGGCGCGAACTTCGACAAGCCGGTCGGCTCCGGCCCGTACCTCTACGAGACGCACGACCAGGACCGCATGGTCTGGAAGCGCAACGACAAGTGGTGGGGCAAGGACAAGCTCGGCCTGAACATGAAGCCCAAGTACATCGTCGACATCGTCAACACCAGCAACGAGGCCGCGCTCGGCCAGGTGCTGCAGGGTGACATCGACCTGTCCAACAACTTCCTGCCCGGCATCGCGTCACTGGTCAAGGGCGGCTACAAGCTGCAGACCTACTTCAAGGACGCGCCCTACATGCTGGCCGCCAACACGACCTGGCTGATCCCGAACACCAAGAAGGCCCCGATGAACGACCCGGCCTTCCGCCGGGCACTGGCGTTCTCGATCGACACCGACAAGATCGTGAACTCGGTGTACAGCAACATCGTGGAGAAGGCCAACCCCACCGGCCTGCTGCCCATCTGGGACAAGTACATCGACAAGGGCGTCGTCGACCAGCTGGGCCCGACCTACGACACCAGTGAGGCCAAAGGGATCCTGGAGCAGGCCGGCTACCGCGACACCAACGGCGACGGGTTCGTCGAGAACAAGGACGGCTCGCCGATCTCGCTGAAGCTCGCCACCCCGTCCGGCTGGACGGACTGGAACGAGGCGGCCCGGGTCATCACGGACAGCGCCAAGTCCGCCGGTATCCAGATCACCGCGGAGACCCCGGCGGCCGAGGTCGTGCAGGACCAGCGCGAGTCCGGTCAGTTCGACCTGATCCTCAACAACGACCGGCAGATGGACAACACGCCGTGGCGGTACTACGAGTACGTCTTCGGCCTGCCGGTGCTCGAGCAGCAGACGACGATCAACTACGGCCGCTACGAGAACCAGCAGGCCTGGGACCTCGTCAGTAAGCTCGACGGGACGAAGGTCGACGACCTGGCCGGCATGAACGCGATCACCTCACAGCTGCAGCGGATCCAGCTGACCGATGAACCGGTGATCCCCTTGTGGTACAACGGCCTCTGGTCGCAGTACAGCAACAACGTGTGGACCAACTGGCCGTCGGACCAGGGGCCGAAGCTCGTGCCCACCATGTGGCACGGCTACCTGCAGCGCGGCTCGATCAAGATGCTGGCCGAGCTGAAGCCGGCTCCCGAGGAGAAGTGACGGCTCCATGGGACGGTACTTCGGCAGGAAGCTCGGGATCTACGCGCTGACGTTCGTCGTCGCGGTGACGGTCAACTGGATCATCCCGCGCTTCATGCCGGGCGACCCGGTGCGCGCCATGGTGACGCGCGCCGGGTTGCAGGACCCGGCCGGGGTCGCGGCCATGCGGGAGTACTACACCAACCTGTTCGGCTTCGACCTGCCCATCTGGAAGCAGTACCTCAACTTCTGGGGCGAACTGCTCCAGGGCAACTTCGGGACGAGCCTGTGGGCCTATCCCAAACCCGTCGGGTCGATCATCCTCGGCGCCGTGCCGTACACGCTCGGACTGCTGTTGCCCGCCATCCTGCTGAGCTGGTGGGCGGGCAACAAGTTCGGCGCGTACGCGGCGCGGAAGAAGTTGCTGGACAACACCGTCCTGCCGGTCTGGTACGTGCTGACCGCGACGCCCTACATGTGGCTCGCGATCCTGCTGGCGTGGGCGCTCGGGAAGGTGGCCGGCGTCTTCCCGGTCGGCCGCAGCTTCTCGGCGACCCTGCAGCCGTCCTTCACGTGGGTGTTCATCGAGGACCTGATCAGCCACTGGTTCCTGCCGTTCCTGTCGCTGTTCCTGGTGATGTTCGGCGGCTGGGCCATCGGCATGCGCAACCTGATCATCTACGAGCTGGAGGCGGACTACGCGCACTACCTCGGCGCCCTCGGGGCGCCACAGGGGCTGGTGCGCCGGTACGCCTTCCGCAACGCGGTGCTGCCGCAGGTCACCGGGCTCGCGTTGCAGCTCGGGGTGATCATCGGCGGCGCGGTGGTGACCGAGATCGTCTTCGACTACCGGGGGCTCGGCTACCTGGTACTGGAGGCGATCAAGTCCAGCGACCTGTTCCTGCTGCAGGGGATCTTCCTGTTCATCGTGATCGGTGTCCTGGTGGCCAACTTCATCATCGACATCGTCTACGTGCTGGTCGATCCCCGCACCAGAGTCGGCATGGGGAGTGCCTGATGACGCAACCGAACGCGAGGACCGAAGTCCCGGACGCGGCGCCCACCCCGGTCGGTGCCGGCACGTCCGAGGTGGCCACGGTGCCCGGCGTGGCCACCGTGCACGCGGCACCGATACGCCGGGAGGCGCTGTACTTCGCGCGGCGCAACGGCAAGCTCGTCGGCGGGTTCGTCGTCGTGCTGGTCTTCCTGCTCCTGGCGCTGTTCGGCCCCCTGTTCAACGGCGGCGACCCGATGGCCTACGTCGGGCCGCCGTCCGCGGGGCCGTCAGGTGAGTACTGGTTCGGCACCACGACGTTCGGCCAGGACGTGTTCGCGCAGTTCGTGCACGGCCTGCGGGCCACGTTCCTCGTCGGCGCGGTCGCGGCACTCATCGCGGGCGTGCTCGGCATGGTCGTCGGGTTCGTGGGCGGCTACCGCGGTGGGCTCATCGACGAGATCCTCAACATGGTCACGAACATCGTGCTCGTCCTGCCGGTGCTCGCGGTGCTGATGATCATCGCGGCGTACCAGGACGTGCGCAGCGTCGGCGCCCAGGCGGTGATCATCGGGCTGTTCTCCTGGCCGTGGGTGGCGCGCGCGGTGCGGTCGCAGACCCTCTCGTTGCGTGCCAGGGAGTTCGTCGACCTCGCGAAGCTGTCCGGGATGCCGGTGCGGCGGATCATCTTCCGCGAGATCGCGCCGAACATGGCCTCCTACCTGTTCATGGTGTTCATCCTGCTGTTCGGTGGCGCGGTCCTGTTCGCCGCGACACTGGACTTCATCGGGCTCGGCCCGACGAACGGCATCTCGCTCGGCCTGATGCTCAACCAGGCCAAGCAGTGGAGCGCGATGAACCTCGGGCTGTGGTGGTGGTTCATCCCGCCGGGCGCGGGCATCACGATCATCGTCGGCGCGCTGTACATCATGAACGTCGGCCTCGACGAGGTCTTCAACCCCAAGCTCCGGGAGATGTGATGAGCGGAGCCTGCGGAGCGTTCCGGCACCGCGGAACGGGTGAGGTGGCGTCATGAGCCTTCGGGTCGAGGACCTCAAGGTCTACTACCGCACGCTGCGCGGCGACGTGCGGGCGCTCGACGGCGTCACCTTCTCCGTGGCGGACGGCGAGATCATGGGGCTCGTCGGCGAGTCCGGGTCGGGCAAGACCACGCTGGGCAAGAGCCTGATCCGGATGGACAGCCGGATGCGGCACGTCGCCGGCACGGTCACCCTCGACGGTGCCGAACTGCCCATCGGGGACACCGCCGCCATGAACAGGTTCCGGTTCAGCGACGTGTCGATCGTGCCGCAGTACGCGATGAGCGCGATGAACCCGACGCGCAGGATCGGCCGGATGGTCCGCGAGCTGGTCGAGTCGCGGAAGATCAGGTTCTCGACGGTGCGCGACGAGCTGAACCGTAGGCTCGACCTCGTCGGGCTCGACCGGGGCGTGCTCGACCGGTACCCGATCGAGCTGTCCGGCGGGATGAAGCAACGCATGGTGATGGTGATCTCCACGCTGCTGAACCCGTCGCTGCTGATCGCCGACGAGGTGACCTCGGCGCTCGACGTGTCCACGCAGCGGGCCGTGGCGCTCGCGCTGGCCTCCTTCCGCGACCACCAGCTGGTGCGCGGCATGCTCGTCATCACGCACGACGTGTCCCTGGTGTACCAGATCGCCGACACGATCACGGTCATGTACGCGGGCCGGCTGGCCGAGACGGCACCCACGGACGTGCTGATCTCCGCACCCCAGCACCCGTACACGCAGCTGCTGATCTCCGCGCTGCCCGAGGTCGGGGTCCGCTACAGCGGCAAGCGGTTGACCGGCATCGCCGGCAGTCCGCCCGCGCTGTTGGACCCGCCGTCCGGCTGCCGGTTCCGCGACCGGTGCCCGCTCGCGTTCGACAAGTGCGCCGAGCAGCCGCCGTTCGTCGAGGTCGCGAAGAACCACAAGGTCGCCTGCTGGAAGGTCACGTGATGCTGCGGTTGGAGCGGGTTTCCAAGACCTACCGGGTCGGCGCGTTCGGCAGGGGCACGCTGCAGGCCGTCCGGGACGTGAGCTTCGAGCTGGCGCCGGGCCAGGTCACGTCGCTGATCGGGGAGAGCGGCAGCGGGAAATCGACCATCGGTAGGATGATCCTGCGGCTGCTGCGGCCGACCTCGGGCGCGATCACCTTCGAGGGCAACGACATCACTGGGCTGCGGGGACCTGGGTTGAAGGAGTACTACCGGCACGCACAGGGCGTGTTCCAGGACCCGTTCAGCACCTACAACCCGATCTTCCGCGCGGACCGGGTGTTCGCGATGATCCGCCAGTCCTACTTCCCGTCCGCGAAGGACGACGAGTGGGGCGACCGGGTGGTGGAGGTCGTTCGTTCGGTCAACCTGAACCCGGACCTCGTGCTGGGCAAGTACCCGCACCAGCTCTCCGGCGGGCAGCTGCAGCGGCTCCTGGTGGCCCGCGCGCTGTTGCTGGACATCAGGCTGCTCGTGGCCGACGAGATCATCAGCATGCTGGACGCGTCGACGCGGATCGACGTGCTGAACCTGTTGGCTGACCTGAAGGAACGCGGCCTCGCCGTCCTGTTCGTCACGCACGACCTGTCGCTGGGCAACTACCTGTCCGACCAGACGGTGATCCTGCGGCACGGGGCGGTGGTCGAGCGGGGCGCGACCGAGAAGGTCTTCGGTGACCCGCGCCACCCCTACACCCGGACCCTGCTGGCGTCCGTGCCGCGGCTGGGGGTGCGCTGGGAGGACCTGCCGGTCCCGGAGACCGAGGGGCACGAGTGTGGCGCACCGCTCGACGAGGTCGAGTACGACCACTTCGTGGCGTGCTTCGACACGGCGGGTGTTCACCATGGACGGAAGAGCGAACCGGTGTGACGAAACGAGTGACGATCGCCGACGTCGCCAGGCAGGCGGGGCTGTCGAAGGGCGCGGTGTCGTACGCCCTGAACGGGCAGCCGGGCGTGTCGGAGGCGACGAGGCAGCGGGTGCTGCGGCTCGCGCTGGAGATGGGGTGGCACCCCAACAGCGCGGCCAAGGCACTGTCGGGGGCGCGGGCCGGGGCGTTCGGCCTGGTGCTCGCCCGACCGGCGAGCACACTGGGGGCCGAGTCGTTCTTCATGAAGCTCATCTCCGGCATGGAGAGCGCGATGGCGTCGAGCCAGACCGCGTTGCTGTTGCAGGTGGTGCCCGACCACGAGGCCGAGATCGCCACGTACCGCCGGTGGTGGGCCGAACGCCGGGTCGACGGCGTGTTCCTGGTCGACCTGTGCGTCGACGACCCCCGGGTCCCGGTGCTGGAGGAGCTGCGCCTGCCGGTGATGGTGGTGGGCGGGCCGGGGCACCACGGCGGGCTGGCCGCGGTGTGGATCGACGACGCGAGCGTCATGGTGATGGGGGTCGAGTACCTGGCGGCGTTGCGGCACAAGCGGATCGCGCGGGTGGGCGGCGTGCCGGGCATGCTGCACGACGAGATGCGCTCGTCGGCGTTCGACTCCGTCTCCCGGCGGCTCGAGCTGGAGTGGGCGACCACGATCCCGACGGACTACAGCCCCGAGGCCGGCGCCCAGGCCACCCGGCGCCTGCTCAGCGGCGGGACCCCGCCGACCGCGATCATCTACGACAACGACGTGATGGCGGTGGCCGGCGTGTCGGTGGCCCACGAGATGGGCGTGCGCGTGCCCGGCGACCTGTCCATCATGGCGTGGGACGACTCGGTGCTGTGCGAGATCACGCACCCGCCGCTGACCGCCGTGAGCCGCGACATCGCCGCCTACGGCTACCAGGTCGCCGAGAGCCTGCTGGCCCTGCTCGACGGCGAGACGGTGACCGAGGTCCAGCAGACCCCACCGCGCCTGGTGGTCCGCGGCAGCACTGCCCGACCCCGGAACTAGCCCCACCCGCGCGAGTCTCGCGTCGGGCACTCATGGGTTCGGTTCGGCACCCGCGAGTTCCGTGGTTGACGCCGACGGGTTCCGTTCGTGGGCATCGGAACAGGCGCGAAAACGCGACTCGGCGGTGCTGACCGTGCGACTCGCGCGGTGGGTGGGCTTGCGGGTGACCCGGACCCGCCAGCGGCGGCTGGCGGGCCCGGGTCTTTGTGGTCGCGCACCCCGATGTGCGCGATCACATTCTTGGGCTCAGCACAGGGGGAGGAGTGCGGGCGGGTCGCCGGTTGCCACGTGCCGGCGACCCGCCCGGATGTCAGCGTCCGGAGGGACTCCCGGGCGCTGACCGAGGCGGCGCGCTGCCCCAGAGGACTGCGCCGGCCGCGTTGGTCAGGACGATGTGGCTGGTGTTCGCCGGCTGGGCGCCGCTGCCCGTCGGCAGGCCGCTGTAGGACCAGTCGTTGGTGGGATCCCACGTGCCGCTGCTCGTCACGCGGACCTGGATCTCCCTGCGGTACTGGCTCTGCCCGGCCGGGGCGATCGTGTCGGGGCAGGGCACCTCGACGTAGTAGACGTTGCCGCTCCACTGGATCGGCGCCGACGCCGCACCGCACTGGTTGTAGTTCATGGTGACGGTCAGCTGACTGGGCGTGGTGGTGCCGTCGAGGGTGAAGAAGTAGCGGACCTTGCCGCCCACCAGCGCCCGCGCGGGCCACGCGGACTGGTTGGCCACGTACAGCTTGACCTCGGTGAACGTCGCGCTCTGTTGCGTGGCCGCGCCCTGGACGTACAGCTCCGGCCCGTCGGGTGTCTCGGCCGGCGGGAAGTTCGCGAGCGGGGTGCCGCCGTACTCGTCGTACAGCTTGGCGAGCGCGCCGGTGTAGGCGGCGTTGTAGTCCAGCGCGACCTCGTTGGCCACGTAGTTCTGCCGGTCGTCGGTGTAGGCGTCGTTCGCGTCCGGGCCGCCGACGAGCGCGCCGTACAGGGTGTGCCGGCTCTGCGCGGGCTGGGTGATGTTGTCGGTCCAGCTGCCGTGTGCGGTGCGGTGGTGCGGGTTGCGGGGCGGGTTCTGCCCGAAACCGATCATGTAGCTGGCGTTCCGGGGGTTCTGGCCGAGCGTGTAGTTGATCTGCCGGACGGCGAAGTCGTGGTAGCGCGCCTTCAACGTCGGATCGGTGACGTTCCTGCTGTGCACCAGCGCGACGAACGCGGTGTTGGCCGCGTACCGCAGCGAGCCCCACGTGTCGAGGAAGGCCAGGCCGCCGGGGGAGTAGCGGACCTTCTGGCCGTTGACGCCGACGGTCCAGAAGTCCAACCAGCGGTTCGCGTCGGTGAAGTACTTGTCCTTGCCGGTCAGCTGGGCCAGCAGCACGTAGTCGCCGTAGGACTTGTCGTCCCACGCGATGGTCCAGCGGTAGGACTTCGTGGTGGTCTGCTGCTCGTTGGCCAGGGCGTCGTACTCCGCCTCGGCCTTCGCGAGGTAGCTGGCGTCGCCCGTGGCGCGGTAGAGCCAGATCGCGCCCCACACCAGCTCGTCCTGGTAGCCGCTCCAGGACCGGTAGAAGTTCTGGGCGTCGGTGATGCAGTCGCTGTACTTGCCGCGCCGCTGGTCGGCGAACGTGTAGAGCTGCTTCGCGTGCGTCAGCAGGGTGTTCCTGTACGCGGTGTCGTCGGAGAAGACCATCGACGCGGCGGCCATCGCGGCGGCGGACTCGCCGGCCAGGTCCGAGCCGGGACAGTTCGCGTCGATCTTGTAGGCGGGGCGGGCCATCGGCATGACCTCGGCCGGGCCCCACCACTGGTGGTCGGCGTTGCCGTTGCCCACCTGCCCGTACAGCACCTGGGGTTGCGGGTGCGCCTTGATGAGCCAGTCCATGCCCCAGCGCAGGTTCGCCCGCAGCGGTGCGAGCTGGCCGGCGCGCTGGTAGGCGGCCGGCGACTCGATCGCACCCCAGGCGAGCATGGTCATGCTCGACGCGAACGGGAGCCCGAACTTGACGTGGTCGCCCGCGTCGTAGAACCCGCCGCTCAGGTCGAGCCCGACGTCGCTCCCGTCGTTCAGGGCCGAGTCGCCGCGCCAGCTGACGCGGTTGCCGGCACCCAACGCGCCGGAGCGTTGCGCGTCGTAGAACCAGATCGCCTTCTGCAGCGCCTCGCCGTAGTTGAAGGCGGGCGCGGCGGCGGCCGTCGCGGCACCCGAGGGTGCCACCAGCACGGCGCCGGCCAGGGCCAGCACCGCGAGCAGGGGGAGCCGGTTGCGCACGGGGCCTCCTCGTTGAGGGCTACCGGTTGGTCCGCTGTCTGGGAGCGCTCCCAGAAGTGTAGGGTGTGTCGGCCGGATTTGGGAAGAGGGATCCCGCCGCCCGCCCGCCGCCGGTTGTGCCGGCCGGGAATGTGGGGTAGAGCAGAATGCCATGAAGCGTGTCGCGGTGGCATTCCTGGTCGCGCTGTGCGTGCTCGCCGGATGCTCCGGCGTGCGCCAGGCGGCGACCCGCGGGGCCGCGGCGCTCGGCGACCGATTGTCCACTATGGACGCGGTGGTCGGATGGATGCGCGAGACCGCAGGGGGATGCGAGAACGTGACACCCCAGGGCCTCGACGCGCTGCGGGGGTTCATCGGACCCGACAACGCCGCGCGGTTCGAGCCGTACGTGGCCGAATGGGCCACCTGCTCGGTGTCGAACGAATTCCCCCGCGTCGGCCTGCTGCTGTTCTCCGGCGACGGCCAGCGAAAATTCCAGGAATCGTGGCACGACGCGATGACCGCCGGCGAGGTCGCGGACGGGCCGTCCTTCGCCTTCGGCAACGGCTTCGCGGTGTCGGCCGGCGCGCTCGGGGTCGACCGGCTCGGGCTGTACTGGTTCCTCTGCGACTTCACGGACACGAAGGTCCACCGCATCCCCGCCGACGAGGACGGGTGCGTGTTCGCCAACTCCGAGCACACGCACGGTTGAGGACACGGTGTTGGATTGGCTCGCTCCGCTCGCGGGTTCGCGGCCTGTTTCCGGCGTCTTCCCTCCCTGTGCTGCTCAGCGAGGGTCGCTGCGGTCCCGTCGCCTCCGCTGCTCACTCGGTCCAGACGTCGGCGGTCGCTCACGGGTTGGATTGCCTCGCTTCGCTCGGCGGTTCGCGGCCTGTACCCGGCGCCTTCCCTCCTGCGCGCGAAGACGCCGGGCTCGTTCCTCGCCGCGTCTTCGTGCTCGTCAGTCCAGACGCCGGCGGCCGCTCACGGTCACGGGCTCGAGCAGGTGACCTCCGGTGCGGTGGGGCTCGACGCGTTCGCCGTCAGGCCGAACGACTGGTCGCCGTTCGGGGGGATCGTGCCGTTCCAGCTGACGCTGCTGACCGTCGCCTGCGTGTTGAGGCTGTCGGTGGTGAGCGTGCCGTTCCAGACGCTGTTGATGGTGGTGCCGCTCGGGATGGTCCAGCCGACGCGCCAGCCGTTGAGCGCGGTCGTGCCCGGGTTGTGCACGCTCACCTGGGCCTGGTAGCCGCCCTGCCAGCTGCCGGTGACCGCCCAGGTCGCCGTGCAGGCGCCGTTCGGCGGGGCGTTCGGGTCCGGCGGGTTGTCGACCACCCCGACGCCGGTGACCTCACCGTTGCCGCCGTCGAAGGTGACGTCCGAGCAGCCGTAGAAGGTCTCGTTGGAGTCCGAGCGCTTCCACACCGAGTAGATGACGTGCCGGCCGGACTTGCCGGACGGCAGGTTCGCGGTCCACAGGTACTTGCCGTCGGTGGTGCCGACCTGGCCCGTGACCGGCGGGTGGTCCACCGTCACGAACGGCTGGGACTCCAGTTCGTCCCAGCGCAGCGGCTGGGTCGGGTCCCAGCCGTCCTTCGTGACGTAGAGGTAGAACCAGCCCGGGTGGGCGGCCCACGCGTTGTAGGAGAAGTCGAAGCTCGCGCCCGCGGTCAGGTGGGTGAGCGGCCAGTTCCCGACCCGGTCGTAACCGGCGAAGTTGGGGTTGCCGCCGGAGCAGAGCTGGCCGTCGGCGATGAACCCCTGAGTGCGGCCGGCACCGTCCGAGCGCAGCACGGAGAACCAGTTGTAGAGCGAGTTGTCCCCGCTCTGCGCCACGGCGCCGGCACACGCCGAGTTCTTCGGGACGATGTTGCCCTGCGGGGAAAGCCCGTCCCGCCAGCACAGGAAGGTCCGGCTGCCGGGGGTCATCAGCGCGCCGTGTGCCGACGCGGGCGGCGCGTTCAGCGCCGCCCCTACGAGGCCGGCCATCAGCATCGCGACGGCGGCCAACACCGTTGTTGCCCTACTTCGTGTCATCGCGCCTTCTTTCAGAAGTCTGGGAGCGCTCCCAGCAACTGTTCACGGTAACCCGCGTTGGTCACGGGCTGGGAACAGTTCGCGCGTGTCCCGCGAACGACGTGCACACAGCACTGAGCCGTTCGGTGGATGTTCGCGAATGCGCGCCGACCCACTTCCCAGCCGTGAGGGCGGCGGCTACATTATGGGAGCGCTCCCAATCGGGATGATCTCGGGTAGACGGAGGATCACGACGTGGTGGTCAGGAACTGGTGGCGTGCGCTGACGGCCGCCGCCGTGCTCGTGGCGCTGGGCGGACCGCTCGCGGCGGCCGCGGAACCAGCCGATTACGAGCGGGTCGTGAACGGCAACTTCGACAGCGGCGCCGCCGACCCGTGGTGGACGGGTGCCGGCACCGCCGGTCACGTCGCGGGCGGCGAGTTCTGCGTCGACGTCACCGGTGGCACGACCAACGGCTGGGAGGCGCTCGTCGGGCAGAACGGCGTGCCGTACGAGGCCGGCCAGTCCTACACGCTGCGGTTCGACGCCCGCGCCACGACGCCGCAGCCGATCGCCGCGGTCGCGGGCGAGGCGGTGGAGCCGTTCCGGCAGGTCGCCAAGCTCGACGCGAACCTGACCACCGAGCGGCAGACGTTCACGTTCACCTTCACCTCCTCGCTGGACTTCCCGGCCGCCGGCAACGGTCAGCTGACGTTCTGGCTCGGCGGGCAGAGCTTCGACAACACGGTGTGCGTGGACAACGTGTCGCTGGTCGGCGGCGTGCTCCCGCCGCCGGGGCTCGAGCCGGCCCCGCCGATCCGCGTCAACCAGGTCGGCTACGTGCCGGGCCTGCCGAAGCAGGCGAGCCTGGCCACCGACTCGACCACGCCGCTGCCGTGGACGCTCAGGAACGCGAGCGGCGTCGCGGTGGCCAGCGGCCGGACCGTGCCGAAGGGCCTCGACGCGGGCTCGGGTGAGAACGTTCACCTCATCGACTTCTCCCGCTACGACACGCCGGGCACCGGGTACACGCTGTCGGTGGGGGCGGACACGAGCTTCCCGTTCGACATCTCCACGACCGCGCTGACCGGGCTGCGCTACGACTCGCTGGCGTTCTTCTACCACCAGCGCAGCGGCACGCCCATCGAGGAGCGGTACGTCGGCGCCGCGTACGCGCGGCCGGCCGGCCACGTGAACGTCGCGCCCAACCAGGGTGACGACAACGTGCCGTGCCGGGCGGACCTGGCCTGTGGGTACACCCTCGACGTGCGCGGCGGCTGGTACGACGCCGGTGACCACGGCAAGTACGTGGTGAACGGCGGGATCGCCGCCTGGCAGCTGCAGAACTCCTACGAGCGGACCGCGATCCTCGGCGACGCCCGCGAGCTCGGCGACGGCACGCTCGCGATCCCCGAACAGCACAACGGCGTGCCCGACGTGCTGGACGAGGCACGCTGGGAGGTCGAGTTCCTGCTGAGGATGCAGGTACCCGACGGCCAGCCGCTCGCCGGCATGGCCCACCACAAGATCCACGACCAGCAGTGGACCGGGTTGCCCACCCGGCCCGACCAGGACCCGCAGCCGCGCCGGCTGTCCGCGCCCAGCACCGCGGCGACGCTGAACCTGGCGGCCGCGGCGGCCCAGGCGTCCCGCCTGTGGAAGAAGTACGACCCGGCGTTCGCGTCCCGGGCGCTCGCCGCCGCGGAGAAGGCGTACGCGGCCGCCAAGGCGCACCCGGACATGCTGGCCGACCCGAACGACGGCCAGGGCGGCGGCACCTACAGCGACGACAACGTGACCGACGAGTTCTACTGGGCGGCGGCGGAGCTGTTCGCGACCACCGGCCGGTACCGCGCCGACGTCATGGCCTCGCCGCTGTACGCCGGCAGGAGCATCACCGTCGGCGGCTTCGACTGGGCCGCGACGGGCCCGCTCGGGGACGTCACCCTCGCGATCGTGCCGACCAGCCTGCCGGCCCGGGATGTGAGCGCTATCAGGGCGGCGCTGGTGGCCACGGCGGACCAGCACCTGACGAACATGGCGGCGGCCGGTCATCCCGCGCCGTACAGCAACGCCGACGGCCGCTACGAGTGGGGCTCGAACGGCCAGGTCGCCAACAACGGCATGGTGTTGGCGCTCGCCTACGACCTGACCCACCGGCCGAAGTACCGCGACGGCGCGTTCACCGCGCTGAACTACCTGCTGGGCCGCAACCCGACGAACTACTCGTACGTGGCCGGCTACGGCGACCAGCCGGTACGCAACGTCCACCACCGCTTCTGGGCCAACCAGCTCGACCCGTCCCTGCCGACGGCGCCGCCCGGCGCGCTGTCCGGCGGTCCGAACAGTGGTCTGCAGGACCCGGTGGCGGCCCGGCTGCTGACCGGTTGCGCGCCGCAGCGGTGCTTCGTCGACCACGTGGAGGCGTACTCGGTCAACGAGGTCGCGATCAACTGGAACTCCGCGCTGGCGTGGCTCGCGAACTGGACCGCGGAACAGTCGACGGCACAGGGCGCCTGCCGGGTGACCTACCAGGCGCACACCTCGGACCGGGGCGTGACGGGGCAGGTGACGCTGCGGAACACGAGCACGACCACGTGGCCGGGCTGGACGCTGCGCTTCGCCTTCACGGGCAACGAGAAGCTGAGGAACGGCCGGTCGGCGACGTGGACCCAGCACGGCCGGGACGTCACCGCCACGAGCCACCGCCAGATACCACTGGGCGGCACGGTCACGGTCGGCTTCACCGCCAGCGAGCGGGGTGAGCACACGGCCCCGGTCCGGTTCGCGGTGAACGGCGACATCTGCGGGGCGTAGCACGGCCGGGATCGTCGGCTCCCGCCGGACCTCGAACGGGCGTACCAGCCGAGGTCCGGCGCGTGGCGGATGACCGTCCACTCGCTACCCGCCGTTGACCAGCCTACGGGCCGGCGAGGAGATGAGCTGAGCCGTCCCCGACTCGTAGTTGCCCAGCACGACGCACACCCAGCCCTGCTCCGCGTAGATGGCGTAGTCGGTCGACTCCCCCTGCGTGCTCCCGCCGGAGAGGCCGTAGGACCACTGGTTCGCGTCGTTGATCGACGCCAGCCCGCCGTAGGCCTTGAAGCCGAGCCGCGGCGCGGTGGGCTGCGTGGGCGCCGCCGGGGCTCCAGCCGGGGCTCCAGCCGGGGGTCCCGGCGGCGGTCCGGCGTCCGCCGGCAGCTTCGCGTCGAGGGTGAGCCGGGTGAACGCCGGCGTCAGCAACCGGTTGCCGAGCAGCGCCCGCGCGAGGCGGTCCATGTCGGCGCACGTGGCGAAGGCGCCCCCGCACCCGGTGCCGATGAAGACGTGCTCGTCGAGGGTGTCCACCCGGTCACCGCCCGACCGCGGTGGCGCGTACGGCCGCGCGATGCGCCGGTCGTTCCGCCAGTCCGCCGTCGTGTAGAAGCCCGAGTCACGCATGCCGGCGCGCTGGAACACGTGCTCCCGCATGTAGTCGAAGTAGGACTTCCCCGACACGTTGGCCACGATCACGGCCAGCAGGTGGAAGGCCGAGTTGCTGTACAGGTGTGCCGCACCCGGTGGGAAGGCCGGTGTGGACTGCCGGACGACGTCCGTGATGCCGTTCATCACCGCGTCGGGAGTCGTCCAGCTCAGGTAGTTGTCCCGGTAGGCGGGCGTGTTGACGTAGTCGCCGAGTCCGGAGGTGTGGGTGAGCAGGTGGTGGATCGTCACCGTGTCGGCGACCTCGGCCGGGAACCCCGTGACGTGCCGGCCCAACGGGTCGGTGTAGGCGATCGCGCGGTCCTGCGCCAGCTGGGCGATGGCGATGCCGGTGAGCAGCTTGGTCACCGACGCGAGCCCGAAGCGGGTGTCCGGTCCGTTGCGAACGGACAGGGCCTTGTTCGCCATGCCGTACGAGCGGGCCAGCACCGGCCGCCCGTGGTAGGTGAGCAGGAAGCTGCCGGAGAACTGGTCCTTCGCCGCCAGGTCCGCCGCCAGGCGGTCGAGCTCACCGCCCGGTTCGAGGCCAGCGGGTATCCCGCCGGTCCGTCCGCTCGCCGCGACGGCGCCCGAGCCGGCGAACGTCGCGATGGCGCCGGTGGCGGCGGCCGCGCCCGCGATGCCGAGTGCGGTGCGCCGAGATGGTCGGTAGGTCATGCGTCAACTCCCTGCAGCGTAACGACAACGCGGCAAGGTCTACCGACCGCGGCCTATCGGGCGTGGCTGGTGCCGCCATAGGAAATCCATACGGCGCGCGCCCGGGACCGCCGTCAGGCCGACTCGCGGCAGATCAGTTCCGTCGGCAGGATGACCGGGCCCAGCTTGGCGTCGCGGTTGCCGAGCTGGGCTATCAGCAGTTTCGCCACCTCGCTGCCCATCTGCTGGATCGGCTGGCGCACGCTCGTCAGCGTCGGGTCGGTGTGGCGGGCCACCTCGGAGTCGTCGAAGCCGATCACGGCCACGTCGTCGGGGACCCGGCGGCCCGCGGCACGCAACGTGCGCAGCGCGCCGGCGGCCATCAGGTCACTGGCGGCGAAGATCGCGTCCAGGTCGGGGTCATTCGCGAGCAGTTCGCGGGTCGCGGCCTCGCCGCTGGCCTGGCCGAAGTCGCCCTGGGCCACGAGGCGGTTCACGCCGCGCTTGCCGCGCAGCGCCGAACGGTACCCGGCCAGCCGGTCGATGCCCGCCGCCATGTCCTGCGGGCCGGTGATCGTCGCGATGCGGCGGCGGCCCTGGCGGTACAGGTAGTCGGTGGCGGTGCGGGCGCCGGACTCGTTGTCCGCGTCGACGTACGGGGTCGAGCCGATGTCGGACATCGGGCGGCCGATCAGGGCGACCGGCGCGCCGGCGGCCATCAGGTTGCGGGGGAGCGGGTCGTCGCCGTGCAGCGAGATGAGCAGCACGCCGTCGACGTGGCCGTTGCGGACCTGCTGCTCGACCCGCCCGTGCTGGCGCGCGGTGTTGGCCATCATCAGGTTGAGCTGCAGGGGAGTGTTGGACAGCTCGTGCGAGAGGCCGCGCACGAGGCTCGCGAAGAACGGCTCCCCGAACACGCGGTCCTCCGACTCCGACACCACCAGCAGCACCGTGTCACTCCGCTGCGTGACGAGGCTGCGTGCCGCGTGGTTGGGCACGTAGCCCAGCTTGCGGATCGCGTCCTGCACCGCCTTGAGCGCCCACGGGCTCACCTCGAGCGAGCCGTTCACGACCCGCGATGCCGTGCCCCGGGAGACGTTCGCCTCGATCGCCACCTGTTCCAGGGTCGGGCGCCCGCTCGCCCGTGAACGACGGCTGTCGTTCGTCGTCATGCCGCACTCCCGCTGTTCCCGCTCCGTTGTGCTCAGCGGCGGCCAGCGTGGGAGATCCCGAACAACCGAGGTGCGCGCTCGCCCTTCTCGCCCTGCGCACGCGCCTCAGCCGTACGGCGCCCGCTCCTTCGCGCTCGCACCCGCATCGCGGCCATGATACTGGGAACCCTCCCAGACCCGTCCGTTCCTTGACTCGGCGTGGCGGACCGACCACACTGGGAGAACACGATTTGGGAACGCTCCCATCCGACTTCGCACGGCTTTTCTCGGAGGTATGGATGGGCTTCAGGAATTGGGTGGTCACCATCGGTGTGATTGCCGGCGTTGGCGCATCGGTGAGTCCGGCCGCGGCCGCACCCTCGGTCTTCTACGTGGATCCGGAGACCAGCGCGGCCCAGTGGGTGGCCGCCAACCCGAACGACAGCCGGGCCGCGGTGATCCGCGACCGGATCGCGAACGTGCCGCAGGCGCGCTGGTTCACCACCACGAACACGAGCACGGTGCGTGCACAGGTCGACGGTTTCGTCGGCGCGGCGGCCGCGGCCGGCAAGATCCCGATCATGGTCGTCTACGACATCCCGAACCGGGACTGCGGCGGGGCCAGCTCGGGCGGCGCGCCCTCCCACGAGGCCTACCGGGCGTGGGTCGACGAGGTGGCCGCCGGCCTCGCGGGCCGGCCCGCCTACATCGTGCTCGAGCCGGACGTGCTGGCGCTGATGACCGACTGCCAGAACGCGACACAGCAGGCGGAGACGCGCAGTTCCCTGGCATATGCGGGAAAGCGGCTCAAGGCCGGCTCCGCGCAGGCGAAGGTCTACTTCGACATCGGACACTCCGCGTGGCTGTCCTCCGGCGAGGCCGCGAACCGGCTGCGGGCGGCCGACATCGCGAACAGCGCGGACGGCATCTCGACCAACGTGTCCAACTACCGCACGACCGCGGCCGAGGTCAGCTACGCCAAGGCGGTCCTCGCGGGCCTCGGCGACACCCGGCTGCACGCGGTGATCGACACGAGCCGTAACGGCAACGGCCCCGCGGGCAACGAGTGGTGCGACCCGGCCGGCCGCAGGATCGGTACGCCGAGCACGACCGAGACCGGCGACCCGCGGATCGACGCGTTCCTGTGGGTGAAGCTGCCCGGCGAGGCGGACGGCTGCATCGCGATCGCCGGCCAGTTCGTGCCGCAACGCGCCTACGAACTGGCGACGGGCTGATTCACGGCGGGTCCGAGAAATATCGGCGCGGCAATTTCGCCGCGCCGATATTTTCTTTTCTCCGACCGTTACCGGAGCCACCGAAGTTCCCTCGAACGGCCTAAGATCAACAGCCGAACAGCCCAACATCGCGGCGTTCCGCTGGCGTACGCCGAACGTGGCCGCTGAACCCTCCCTGAACGGCCTAGTCCGTGCCCGCTTGTCCGGTCGGAAAATCACGGTCCGTGACGGCATCGCGTCCGCTTCGGCCGAACGGGCTTCACGTGTCCGGCCCGCGCGGTTACAGTCCCTTCCTGGGAGCGTTCCCAAATTCTCCCGAGAAGCAGAGGACAAAGGAGTCATCATGCGTTCTGCCATCGCACGGGGCAAGCCGAGGAAAGGCTTGCTCCGCGCCCTGGCCGCCACTGTCGCGCTCGCGTCGGTGGCGTTCTTCGCCGTGGACACCACCGTGTCCGCGGCACCCGCGCCCAGGGTCGACAACCCCTATGTCGGCGCGGGGGTCTACGTGAATCCCGAATGGTCCGCGAAGGCGGCCGCCGAACCGGGTGGCAGCCGGATCGCCGACCAGCCGACCGGCGTGTGGCTGGACCGGATCGCGGCCATCGACGGCGTGAACGGCGGCATGGGCCTGCGTGACCACCTCGACGCGGCCGTCGAGCAGTCCGGCGGCCGGCCGTTCGTGATCCAACTCGTGATCTACGACCTGCCCGGCCGCGACTGCGCGGCACTGGCGTCCAACGGGGAGCTGGGGCCGGACGACCTGCCCAGGTACAAGTCCGACTACATCGACCCGATCGCCGCGAGCCTCGCCGACCCGGCGTACGCGAACCTGCGGATCGTCACCGTCGTCGAGATCGACTCGTTGCCGAACCTCGTGACCAACACCAGCGGCCGGCCGACGGCCACGCCCGAGTGCGACACCATGAAGGCCAACGGCAACTACGTCAAGGGTGTCGGCTACGCGCTGGCCAAGCTGGGCGCGATCGATAACGTGTACAACTACGTCGACGCCGGGCACCACGGCTGGCTCGGCTGGGACGACAACTTCGGCGCGACCGCCGACCAGCTCGCGGAGGCCGCGCGGGCCGAGGGCAGCAGCCTGGCGAACGTGACCGGTTTCATCGTCAACACGGCGAACTACTCGGCGCTGCGCGAGCCGTACTTCACCGTCGACGACATGGGCGGCAACGTCCGCCAGTCCAAGTGGGTCGACTGGAACCGCTACGTCGACGAGCTGTCCTTCGCGCAGGCGTTCCGGGCGCGGCTCGTCCAGTCCGGGTTCTCCTCCGGCGTCGGCATGCTGATCGACACCTCCCGCAACGGCTGGGGCGGCGCCGCGCGCCCGACCGGTCCCGGTCCGCAGACCTCGGTGGACGACTACGTGAACGGCGGCCGCGTCGACCGGCGCGTCCACGTCGGCAACTGGTGCAACCAGGCCGGCGCCGGGCTGGGTGAACGGCCGAAGGCCGCGCCGGAGCCGGGGATCGACGCGTACGTCTGGATGAAGCCGCCGGGCGAGTCCGACGGCGCGAGCCAGGACATCCCGAACGACGAGGGCAAGGGCTTCGACCGGATGTGCGACCCGACCTACCAGGGCAACCCGCGCAACGGCAACAACCCCTCCGGCGCGCTGCCGGACGCCCCGCTGTCCGGGCACTGGTTCTCCGCGCAGTTCCAGCAGCTCATGGCAAACGCCTACCCACCACTGTGAACGCACACATCAGAGAGGAGTGGACAGTGTCATTCCGACTACGTGCCGTCGCCGTGCTCTCGGCAGCGGCCGCCCTGCTGGTCGGTTCAGCACTGCCGGCCGCCGCGCACGGCAGC
>NZ_JBJMIE010000237.1:0-3347 GCF_045807065.1 Actinophytocola sp.
GATCCGCCCGAGCGGCTGCGGGTCCCGCTCGTCGGCACCCGGTCCGGACCAGCGCCGCCGGCGCCGGTCGACCGCCCCCGCGCCGCGCGGCACGAACTTCTTCCGCGCCGCCGCCGGACCGCCGGTCTGCTCACGCGCCGCAGCCAGCGCGGCCCGCGCAAGGTCCGACCCCCGCAGCTGTGGATAGTCACGGTCCGTGGTAGATCGCGAGTCGGCGCCAACATCAACACCCTTTTGGGTGGTCAGGTCGCCCGATTCACCCCCATTGGGGGTCACCGAGGGACGCCGAGTGACAGCGTTATCCACACTATCCACAGGTTTGTCCCCAGCTGTGGGATCAGTCACACCGCGCATGGTCACTCGCTGTCGATCACTCACGGTGGACCTCCCCGTCGGCGACAAGGTAGCGAGCCCCGGTCAACTCTGCCGGTACGTCCTCCGCCACCGCGGCGGTCACGAGCACCTGTTCGGCCGCGACCGACACTTCGGCGAGCCGCTCGCGGCGCCGGCGGTCCAGCTCGGCGAACACGTCGTCGAGCACGAGCACCGGCTCGTTGCCGTCCGCGCGGAGCAGCTCGTAGGAGCCTAGGCGCAGCGCGAGCGCGAACGACCACGACTCGCCGTGCGACGCGTAGCCCTTCGCCGGGAACTCGTCGAGCGTCAGCTCCAGCTCGTCGCGGTGGGGACCGACGAGGCTCACGCCCCGGTCCAGCTCCTGGTCGCGGTTGGCGACCATGGCCGCGAGCAACGCGTCGGTCAACACCTCCACATCGGCACGACCGGTCGTGCCGTACTCCTCCGGGAAGGAGTCCGTGATGCCGGAGCGGTACCCGATGGTCGCCGGCCGCGACTCCGGGGCGACCCCGGCGTACGCGGCGGTGACGTGCCCGGCCAGGTCGGCGACCAGGTCCAGCCGGGCGGCCAGCAGCTCGGCGCCGTGCCGGGCGAGGTGCCCGTCCCAGACGTCCAGGGTCGCGATGTCGCCCTTCGAACCCGCGCGCCGGGCGTGGCCGGACGACTTCAGCAACGCGTTCCGCTGCCGCAGCACCCGGTCGTAGTCCGCGCGGACCCCGGCGTACCGGGGCGCGCGCAACACCAGCAGCTCGTCGAGGAACCGGCGGCGTTCACCGGGGTCGCCCCGCACCAGCGCCAGGTCCTCGGGTGCGAACAACACTGTCCGCAGGATCCCGAGCACGTCCCTGGTCCTGGGCACCGGTCCCCGGTTGACCCGCGCGCGGTTGGCCTTGCCGGCGGTGATCTCCAGCTCGATCGTCAGCTCGCGGCCGTCGTTGACGACCGCGGTCCGCACGATCGCGCGGGAGCAGCCGTGCCGGATCAGCGGTGCGTCGGTCGCCACCCGGTGCGAGCCGAGCGTCGCCGCGTAGCCGAGGGCCTCGACCAGGTTGGTCTTGCCCTGCCCGTTCGCGCCGACCAGCACCGCGGGTCCCGGGGCCAGCTCCAGGTCCGCGTGCTTCCAGGAGCGGAAGTCGGTGACCTGCAAGTGCCGGACGTACACGATGTTCGCTTCGCAAGCTCCGCTCAGTCACCTCAGCCTTGCGTGCTGCCCGCACCGGAGGTGGGGCCGGCCGTGTGCACGGCGTGCCCGCCGAACTGGTTGCGCAGCGACGCGACGGCACGCATGGCGGGTGAGTCGTCCTGCCGCGAGCGGAACCTGGCGAACAGCGCGGCCGAGATGACCGGCGCCGGCACCGCGAGGTTGATCGCCTCCTCGACGGTCCACCGGCCCTCACCGGAGTCCTCGACGTAGCCGCGCAGGTCGTCCAGCTCCGGGTCGGAGTCGAGCGCGCGGACCAGCAGGTCGAGCAGCCACGAGCGGACGACCGTGCCGCGCTGCCACGCCTTGACCGTCGCCGGCACGTCCTCGATGATCTTCGCGGCCTCGAGCAGCTCGAAGCCCTCGGCGTAGGCCTGCATCAGGCCGTACTCGATGCCGTTGTGAATCATCTTCGCGTAGTGGCCGGCGCCGACCGGGCCCGCGTGCGCGAAGCCCTCCTCGCGCGGCCCCTCCGGACGCAGTGCGTCGAAGATCGGCATGACTCGCTCGACGTGCTTCGCGTCGCCGCCGACCATCAGTCCGTAGCCGTTGTCCTTGCCCCACACACCGCCGGACACCCCGCAGTCGAGGTAGGCGATCTCCTTCTCCGCGAGCAGCGCCGAGTTGCGCGTGTCGTCGGAGAAGCGCGAGTTGCCGCCGTCGATCACGAGGTCGCCGGCGTCGAGCAGGTCGGCCAGCTCCTCGATCGTCTGCCGGGTCGGGTCGCCGGCCGGCACCATCACCCACACGGCCCGCGGCGCGGACAGTTTCGACACCAGGTCCGCGAGCGACTCGGCGTCGCTCACGTCCGGGTTGCGGTCATAGCCGACCACCTCGTGACCGGCGGCGCGGATCCGCTCGCGCATGTTGAAACCCATCCGGCCGAGGCCGACGAGACCGAGCTGCATTACTTCCTCCTGGAAAGTCGATCAGCCGGGAAGGCGTACCGGCATCAACAGGTGCAGGTACCCCGGAGTGACGGTCCCATCGTCACCCACCGGCTTGATCAGTGCCGGTCGGCTCGGTGTCGTGAACGACAACTCGGCACGGTCGGCGTGCAACGCGCCGAGGCCCTCCTGGAGGAAGCTCGGGTTGAACGCGATCGTCACCGGCTCGCCGTTGTACTCGACGGACAGCTCCTCCTCCGCGGAACCCTCGTCGTCGCCGCCCGCCGACAGGCGCAGCCCGCCGTCGGCGAACTCGAGTCGGACCTGGGTACCGCGCTCGGCCACGAGCGACACGCGCTTGATCGCCTCGACAAGCGCGCCGACCTCGACGATCGCGGCGGCGGTCTGCTCGCTCGGCAGCAGCTGGCGGTACCGCGGGAACTCCGTGTCGAGCAGGCGGCTGGTGGTGCGCCGGCCGGAGCCGGACAGACCGATCAGCCCGTCGCCGGGAGCGAGCGCCAGCTCGACCGTCTTGCCGGACGTGCCGAGCGCCTTGGCCGCGTCGGCGAGCGTGCGGGCGGGCACCAGCACCGCCAGCTCGCCGTGGCTCTTGATGCTCTCGTCGGCCTTCCACTCGAACTCGCGCATCGCCAACCGGAACCGGTCGGTGGCCACGAGCGTGAGCTTGTCGCCGGCGATCTCCACGCGGACGCCGGTCAGCATCGGGAGCGTGTCGTCCTTGCCGGCCGCGACGGCGACCTGGCTGACCGCGAGGCCGAACACCTCACCGGCCAGCTCGCCGGCGTGGGGTGGCATCGCCGGCAGCTGTGGGTAGTCCTCCACCGGCATGGTCGGCAGCGAGAACTTGGCGCTGCCACACGCGATCGACACCCGCGCGCCGTCGA
>NZ_JBJMIE010000238.1:0-7879 GCF_045807065.1 Actinophytocola sp.
AGGGGTGGGCGGCGGCTCAGTGACGATCGGCGCGACCAGTGCCTGCGCACGGCGCGCCCTCGCCGCGGCGTCGGCGGCCGCGGCGTCGGCGTCGGCGGCGTCGGCGTCGGCATCGGGTCCCGCGGCCCCGGCCTGGCTGTCGCCGGCGGCCTTCGCGCCCCAGCCGAGGTAGTTGCCGCAGTTGCCGCAGAAGTCGTCGGTGGCGCCGACCTGGGCACCGCACTGTGGACAGGTCACGGGTCCACCACCTCCACCACGCAGGTCACGTGCACCGGGCACACCGACGCGACGACCGCCTCGACGCGTGCCCGGTCGACCGGACCGTGCACGCGCACCACGACCTCGTCCGCGGCGGGCACGTCCGTGCCGGGGGTGGCCGACCAGGCGGCGCCGGGACCGTCGCGCACCTCGGCCCGCACGCCCTGCGACAGCGCCAACCGCTCCACCAGCCCGTCCGCCGTGCCCCGGCGGCGGTGCGCGGCGACGGCCCGGCGCACCACGGCCCGGCGCAGCGGCAGCGGCAACGCCGGGTCCAGCTCCGCGGCGACCCACGACGACAGCCAGTCGAGGAAGTCCGCCGGCGCGAGTGCCGGGTCGAGGTAGGCCGGCAGGTTGTCCATCGTGGACAGCAGGGCGGAGAGCACCGCGTCCAGCCCCCAGGTGAACCGCAGGGCGAAGTCGTCCGCGGTGTACATGGCGGGCAGCATCGTGCCGAGCGGGTGTCGGCTCGGCAGCTCCGGCAACGCCCCCCTCACGACGCACCCACCGAGACCTGGTGCTGGTGGGAGAACACCAGCGCGTTGGACGCGACCTCCAGCCGCTCCACCGGTCCGCCGCGTTCGCCGGTGAGCGGGTTGGCCGGGAACATCCGCACCTCGGACACCAGCGACACGTCCGGCACGCCCTGCAGCACCGCGAAGACCTCGCCGAACTGCACCGGCCGGCCGAACTCCCAGCCCGCGCCGTCCGGTCCGCCGCGCAGCGGGTTCAGGTACCGGTACAGCGCCGTGAGCGCGTCCTCGCGGACCCGGGCGGCGGCGTTCTCGGGCGCGACGAGCCGCGCGACCACCGTGACACCCTGGTACCGCGGGGGTTCCACGACCAGGCGGCTGCCGAGCAGCCGGCGCTCGTCGAGGTGCGCCGCGACCGTGGCGAGCACCTCGTCGGAAGGAACCAGCTGCTCGAACCGCAGCCGGTCGCCGGCGTCCGCGACCGCGCCGGGCACCACCAGCACCCGCGCGCCGCCGCCCGCCGGCAGGCACCGCACCCGCGCGAGGGACGGCACCGCCTGCCGTGCGATCAGCTCGTAGTCCGCCGCGGTCACCGCGCGTTCCTGCACCCGCAGCTGGTTCGGCACGCGCACCTTCGCCTCCGCCACCGTCTCCGCGTCCACCCCGCCGGTGGCCGCCTCCCGGTTCCCCACCTCCGCCACGTACGGCACCGAGCTGCGCAGCACGGAGATCGCGCCCCGCGCCACGTTCCCGGCCCGCCCGCCGCCGGTGCGGTACCTCGGCACCCGGATGGCCGCGCCCTTGCGCGGCACCGCCCCGTACCGGCGCAGCGTGCCGTCGGCCTCGCGGACCGCGGGCGGGAACAGCAGCTCGCCGGCCGTCGCGTCGAGCACCACGTGCCGGTCGTCGGGGCCGGACGCGCCGAAGTCCGGCACTACCGCCCAGTCCACCCAACCGTCCCGTGTGGACACCTGGACGACCACCGGTTCGCCGTCCAGCAGCACCGGGGCGACCGGCAGGGTGAACCGCTCACCGGGCACGCCGGCGGACTCACCCACCGGCACGTCGGTCTCGACCTGGGCGTGCTCGACGGGGATCGTGCCGCCGACGGTGAACACCTGGGCCTCCCGCACGGTCGGCGACTCGGAGTAGAAGGGCTGACCGGCGCGTGCTTCGACGACCCGGCAGCGCAACCAACCCGCGCGGTGGCCGGCGACCGCGGACTCGGTGTGGCCGGCGGGCACGTGCAGCACGACCTCGCCGGGCCGGTTCAGCCCACCCGTGGTGTCCTCGTCGGTGGCGCAGTCGACCCAGTCCTGGCCGTCCCACGCCTCCCACACCAGCGGCGGCTGGCGCGGGTCGACGCCGACACCCTCGACCTGGCTGTCCAGGCGCACCACCACGGCGCAGCGCGGCACCGCGGTCGGCAGGCCGAACAGCGTCGCGTCGCCGGGCACCGGCCGGGCCTGGAAGCACGGCACGTCCTTGCCCTCCAACAGGTCCCGGGTGCGGTCGGTGTGGTCGCCCTCGGCCGTCCTGGTGACGAGCCACGACAGGCTCGACGGCACGATCGGCAGCGCGGCGGTGGTGGCGAACACGACCGGCTCGGCGCTCTCGCCGGCCTCGGTGGCGACCTCGGTGCCGGGCGGCAGCAGCACGGTCTCCTGCTGCGGCGCGGAGAGCCAGAACGTGACGTCGGTGCCGGCGGCCGTCGGCGGGAAGAGCCGCACCCCGAGCAGGTCCAGGAACGCCAGGTAGTTCTTCTCCGGCACCCGGTTGAGCCGGTAGACGAGCTGGTCGACCATGTGCGCGAAGGTCTCGATGAGCGTGACGCCGGGATCGGACACGTTGTGGTCCGTCCACTCCGGACAGCTCTGCTGGACGTACCGCTTGGCCTCGTCCACGAGCTGCTGGAACCTGCGGTCGTCGAGGTTGGGGGCTTGCAGGGCCATCAGCTCGTCTCCGCTTCCTCGGAAGGGATGGTGTAGAAGGGGAAGACCAGGTTGCGCTGGTCGTTGGTGGCCCGGATCGTGTAGTGGACGTCGATGTACACGCAGGCGACGTCCACGGAGTCGAACGCGATGATCACGTCGGTGGTCTCGATCCGCGGCTCCCAGCGGTCCAGCGCGGCACGCACCTCGCGGGCGATGTCACCCGCGGTGGCGTTGTCCGCCGACGCGAACACCAGCTCGTGGATGCCGCAGCCGAACTCGGGGCGCATCGGGCGCTCGCCGGGCGCGGTGCCCAGCACGAGCCGGATCGCCTCCAGGATCTCCTGCTCGCGGTCGACCATGCCGATGCCGCCGGTCGCCCCGACCCGCAACGGGAACGCCCAGCCGCGGCCGATGAAGTCCGCGCTCATCACAACCCTCCGATGTAGACTGTCCGCGCGCCGAGCAGGATCGTCGCCCCACAGGCGGTCTTGTCCCGCATGGCGGCCACGGGAACGCCGGCGACGAGCACGGTCCTCGGCCCGGTCGGCGGCAGGACCACGTTCGCCGGCCCCATCAGCGTGTCCGGGTACTTGACGCACACGTGCACGCTGCCGACGACCGCGGCCGGCGCACCCTCGATCAGCACGGTGGCCACGAGGGTCGCCAGCGGGCCGGGCGGCGGGCCGAGCGCGCCACCGTGGGACGTCTTGTCACCCAGCCGGGCAGCGGAGGGCATGCGCTTTCTCCTCGTCGTTCTCAGTTGAGCCGGATCGTCCGGCCCTTGATCGACACCTCGCCGGCTCCCGCGTCGATGGTGATGCCGGTGGCGTCGAGCGTGATCGAGCTGGTGACCCGTCGGCCGGCGAGCACGGCGAGCCGCAGGCTGCCGCGCTGCTCGTCGAGCAGCACCTCCAGCCGCTTGTCGCCGGTGGCGAGGCGCACCCCGGCGGCCTGCGTGCCGTCGAGCAGCTCGAGCCGGTTCCCCCCGCGGGACACCAGGCTCCGGCGGTTGAGCGTGCCGCCGCGGGCGTCCACGAGCGGGACGGCGTGCTCCGCCGGCGCGTCCACGCCGTTGTAGAGCACGCCGAGGACGTAGGGCCGGTCCAGGCTGCCCTGCTCGAACCCGACCAGCACCTCGTCGTTGACCTCGGCGCTGAACACCCCGCCGCCGCCCAGCTGCACGGCGCGGACCCAGTCGGTCACGTAGTCGTCGTCCAGCCAGGGGAACTTCAGCCGGACCCAGCCGCGCTGGCCGCCGACCTCCTTGATGTCGGTGACGACGCCGGTCGCGAGGCCGGGCATGCGGACGTCGCGGGCGGGGGCGGTCAGCCCGGCGAGTGAGCGGTCCGGCGTCGCGCTCACCACGAGCGTGGTCCGGTAACCGGCGTCTGGCTCCAGCACGTGGGTCACGGAGGTCGCGGTGTACCGGCCGGCGAACGCGGCGCTGACGTTGCCGAGCGCGACCGGCACGCCCGCGCGGAGCTTGGGGTTGCCCTCGGCGACCGCCTCCAGTTCGCCGTAGCCGGCGCCGATCGACGCGGCCAGCGCGTCCGCGGCGGCGTCCGCCTCGGCTTGTGTGCCGTAGGGCGTGTCGACGACGAGAGTCCTGGCCCGGGTGGGGAACCTGGCGGCCGCCTCGGTCACCGACAGTCCCGGTTGGACAGTCCGGCTGGACATGCTGGTGCGCGGGGCGACGAGCTTCTGCTTCCTGGCGACGTCCCAGCCGCGGACCTCGACGCCGCCGGCCAGCTCGGCGCTGCTGAGGGCGGCGCGCAGCACCATCAGGTTGCGGCCGAACTCCAGCACGTAGGGGTTGGTGTCGGCCGTGGTGGACGGCGCCGGGGCGCCGGAGGCGGGGTCGGGCCGGACGAACTCGAGCAACCCCTTGTCGTCCACCGTGACCACGGCGCCGTGCTCGCGGGCGAGCGACTGCAGGAAGTCCCAGTCGGAGACGGCCGGCTGGCTGAGCTGCTGGTAGGTGATGGGCGCGGTCTCGACCCGGCCGACGGACAGGCCCGCGTTCCTCGCGACCTCGCGGACGATCGTGGCGGCGGTCATCATGCGGAAGGCCTTCACCCGGCGGCCGCGGAGCAGGCGGTGCGCCTTGCTCATGGCGCGGATGACCGTGTACGCGCCGGTGCCGTCCGCGTCCATCTCCAGCCCGGTGACCTCGCCGACGAACAGCAGCTCCTGGGCCTGGGTCCGCACCGCGGCGACGGACACCCGCACCGGGCTGCCGATGGTGATGCCGGTCCTGGCGAGCAGTTCGTGGTCGCCGTCCTCGTAGACGAGCACCGCGGACGCGGGCAGCCCGACGTTCTCGTCGACGACGCAGCTGCGCAGCTTGTCCAGCCACGGCGCCTGCCCGAGCGTGCCGCCCTGGACGACAGCGCTGGCCGCGAAGGACCGCCCGCCGGTCATGACGTCCCCTTCGTCGCCGGTACCAGGAGTTCCGTGCCGGGAGCGAGCACCATGGGGTCGTCGATGTCGTTGGCCTCGGCGATGACGCGCCAGGCGGTGGCGTCGCCGTACTCGCGGAAGGCGAGCTGCGGCAGGCTGTCCCCGGCGACCACGCGGTGGGTCCGGCGGGCCTCGCGGGACCCGGAGGTGGGGTTCTGTCCGAGGATGCTGGCGCCCGCCTCCTCGATGGACAGTGCGCAGGTGGCACGCAGTGGTTTGCCGTCGACGTCGAACAGCGAGTAGTCGACGGAGAGGTTGGCGAGCACGCCGTCGAAGGAGACCGACCGGGCGGTGCCCCACTCGAAGCGCACCCAGGGGCTCGCGGGCGTCCGCTTCTGGATGCTCGCCCTGGTCGGCACACACGCGATCATCAGCTTCTCGACGCGTTCCTCGACGGAGTTGTCGTGCGTGGCGGTGGCGTCGAGGAACACGCTGACCGACAGCGCGCGGGGGCCGCTGCCGACGAACTCGGGCAGCGAGGCCTCCTCGGCCATGCGGGCGGGCTTGCGGCGCCACTCGGTGGTCTTGGCGAGGCTGAGCGTGTTGGGGTTGAACTGGAACGCGACGGTCGCGAGCCGCCCGCCGGGCTTGGCGCCGACCGACGCTGGCGGCTCCATGATCACGAGCCGCGCCTTCACGAGGCTGGGGTTCACCTGGGGTGTCCTTTCAGGACGCCTGGAGTCCCTCGTGCGAGAACTCCAGCGTCTCGACGGCGGCCTGCGAGCGGCTGGGGTCGAAGCTGGGCCCCTGCCAGCGGATGGGGATGATGCCGAGCACCTGCCAGCGGACGAGCGGCGTGAGGTCGGGCCTGAGCGCGACGATCTCGCCGTCCTTGCGGTCGGCCTGCTGGATGACCTTGTTGAGCCAGGTGAGGATCTTCCCGGAGTCACTGGTGACGGGCCGGGTCATGGTGATGTTGGACCAGCTGATGCGCGAGGGCAGCTGCCAGGTGAACCCGTTGTTGCCCCCCTCGGCGAACTGCTCGACCTCCAGCTGCGCCCCGAGCCCGTCACAGGTGTGGAACGTACCGAGATCGTCCCCCGCGATGGACAACGTGAAGAACACACTGCTGGCGAAGATCGTGTCAGGCATTGCTGTCGTCGCTCCTTTCACCGGCGCCGGTCGTGCAACCGGCCGGCCCGTTCCCGGCCGTGCCGCAGTTCCGCGCGCAGCAGCCGCGCCACCGGCTCCAACAGCCGCCGGGCGAGATCGTCGAGGTCCTGACCGCCGGGGTGTCTGTCCGCCGCCGGTTGCGCGCCCGGCATCTGTTGTCCGGCCGACATCTGTTGCCCGGCCAGCATCTGTTGCGCGCCCCGCATCTGTTGCCCGGCCGGCATTTGTTGTCCCGCCGGCATCTGTTGCCCGGCCGGCGGTCGCTGCCCGGCCGGCGGCGCCGACCACCGAACGCCCGGAACGCGCTCCTCAACCGGCGCCGTCTCGGTCGCGCCGGCCGGCGCCGAACGCCGCTGCGCGACGACCATGTCCCTCTCGGCGGGCTGTCGCAGGCGGACGACCGGCTTCCCGGCGGCAGGCGGGGTGGTGGTGTTCCTGAGCACCGGCAACGGCTGTGTACCGACCAACGGCGTCTGCGCGAGAGGCATGCTGGGCGTCGTCCTCGCCGGGCGTCGTTCCGCCGGGACGTCCCCGCGTGAACCGGCTTCGACGGATGACGGGGTGGCGAGGCGCTGAACCGTCGCGGCCGCGGTGCGTCGAGGACCGGGCGGTACGGCGGTGGAGGGCATCGCCGCGATGGGGGCACCGAGGTTGGCGGCCGGCCGAGCTGACGCAGGCGGCCCCGGCCGGCTCGCGCCACGGCTGACGGTGGCGGCAGGCAGGCGGTTGAGGGGCTCTCCGAGAACGGATCGTGCCCTGCCACCCGACGGAGCCGTCGAACCCGGGGAAACCCCCACCCGCCGGCCCATCGGGGTCACGGGGGGTTCACTCGACGCCGTCGCATCGACCACGGGCAGCGAAACTCGTCGCGCCACCGGCTCCCGCGCAGGCGACTCCGCACTCAGCCCACCCCGCGTGGCACCCGCCGCCACACCGCCCGGCTCCACCACCCGCTGAACCGGCCCGGCCTCCGGGCCCACCTCACCTCGCGACACACTCCTCGGCTCCGACACTCCTCCGCCCGAATCCGCCACAAGGGCAAGCACCGGGTCGGGAGAGCCCGCACCCGACCCTCCCGGTGCCGTACCAGCCGACCCCGCACCGCTTTGCTCCGCGCCCCCGGAAACCGCGGGCCCGGACGAATCCGCCGGCCGGCCGCTCCGGGGCGCACCTCCCCGCCGCGAGACTCCTCCACCCGGGTCCACCGCCCGCTGGACCACCGGCCCGGCCGAAGCCGCCCGCTGAACCACCGGACCGGCCGAGCCAGAAGCCAGCCCACCCAACCCCACACCCACCGGCCTCGACACTCCGGTAACGCGCGGACCGCTGGAACCAGGCGAGTCCGCAGCCCTCTCCTGCCGCGGCAAGCCTTGCGACTCCGGGACCCCGCCACGGGAGTCCACCAGCCGCTGAACCGTCGGCCCAGCCGGGCCAGAAGCAGGCCCACCCCGCGATACCGCGACCTCAGCAGCCTCCCGAACCCCAGAACCAGTCGACTCCGAAGCCATCCCACGCCGGGGCACACTCCCCGGAACCTCTCCGTTCGAGTCCGCAACGCGCGGAACCAGCGGCTCGGCCGAGCCCGCACCCGACCCACCCCGCGCTCCACCCACCGACCCCGACACCCCTGCGGTCACCCGC
>NZ_JBJMIE010000239.1:0-5933 GCF_045807065.1 Actinophytocola sp.
CGGACGAGCAAGGTGCTGCTCATGCGCACCGGCGAGGAGACCCAGGGCGTCGTCGGCCTGCACCAGACCGGTATCCCCGACGAGTACCGGCCGAGCCTTTCGGTGCGGTTCATGAACATCAGCGAGCAGGCGATCGTCTCCTACCTCGTCAGCGCGTACTACTCGTGCGCGGTGCTCGTGCCGGACGCGCTGGGCATCCTGGAGAACGTCGAGCTGGGACGGGAGGGCTGACGTGTCCACAGTAGACACCATGAGCGTCGAGACCACCGCCCGCCGGAGCCTGTCGACCAGGGCGGCACGCAACCTCGCCACCACCACCAAGACCAAGCCGCAGATGCAGAGCATCACCACGCGGTGGCTGCTCAAGATGCTGCCGTGGGTGGACGTCGCGGGCGGCACGTACCGGGTGAACCGCCGGCTCAGCTACGCGATCGGCGACGGCAGGCTGACGTTCATCAGCGAGGGCGACGCGATCCGCGTCGTGCCGGCGGAGCTGCGGGAGCTGCCACTGCTGCGGGACTTCACCGACGAGCAGGCACTCGCGGCGCTCGCGAGCAGGTTCGAGCAGCGGGAGCTGGCCGCCGGCGAGGTGGTGGTCCAGGCCGGGACGCCGCGCACCGAGTTGTTCCTGCTGGCGCACGGCAAGGCGCAGCGGATCGAGCACGGCCCCTACGGCGACGACCAGGTGGTCGACGTGCTCGCGGACGGCACGCACTTCGGCAGCGAGGTGCTCGCCGGCATCGACGACACGTGGCAGTTCACCGTCAAGACGGTCACGCCGTGCACCGTGCTGGTGCTGCCCGGGCAGTCGTTGCAGCAGCTCAACGGCCAGGCCGGCCCCCTGCGCGAGCACCTGCGGCAGGCGCTGTCCCGGCCCGCGCCGCCGCAGAACAAGAAGGGCGAGGCCGCGATCGAGCTGTCGGCCGGGCACGAGGGCGAGGTCGAACTGCCCGGCACGTACGTCGACTACGAGCTGAAGCCGCGCGAGTACGAGCTGGCCGTGGCGCAGACGCTGCTGAAGGTGCACTCGCGGGTCGCGGACCTCTACAACGACCCGATGAACCAGACCGAGGAGCAGCTGCGGTTGACCATCGAGGCCCTGCGCGAGCGGCAGGAGGACGAGATGATCAACAACCCCTCGTTCGGCCTGCTGCACAACGCGGACCTCTCGCAGCGGATCTTCACCCGGTCCGGTCCACCGACCCCCGACGACCTGGACGACCTGCTGTCGCGGCGCCGCAAGTCGCGGTTCTTCCTCGCCCACCCGCGCACCATCGCCGCGTTCCGCCGCGAGTGCACGAAACGGGCTCTGTACCCGCCGACCGCGCCGCTGGAGGGCTCGACCGTGCAGACGTGGCGCGGCGTGCCGATCCTGCCGTGCGACAAGATCCCGATCTCGGAGGGGAACACCTCGTCGATCATCGTGGTGCGCACGGGTGTCGAGGACCAGGGCGTGATCGGGCTGCACACCGTGAACATCGACGACGAGGTCGAGCCGAGCCTCAACGTGCGGTTCATGGGCATCGACGACCAGGCCATCCTGTCGTACCTGGTGAGCGTGTACTTCTCGGTGGCGGTGCTGGTCCCGGACGCGCTCGGCGTCCTCGAGAACGTCGAGATCGGACGCTGACCATGGTCGCCCCGGAACGGATCATCAGCACCGACGACACGCTGGCGTGGAGCCGGCAGCTGGTCGAGCCGGCGTTACGCGCGGCGGTCGGCACGCTGCCGGCCACCACGCGACGGGTCGCCGGCTACCACCTGGGCTGGTGGGACCAGTACGGCACGCAGGTGTCGCTCGCCGGCGGCAAGGCGATCCGCCCGACGCTCGCGCTGCTGGCCGCGGCGGCCGTCGGCGGCTCGCCCCGCGAGTCGGTGCCGGCGGCGGTCGCGGTCGAGCTGGTGCACAACTTCTCGCTGCTGCACGACGACGTCATGGACGGCGACCTGACCCGGCGGCACCGGCCGACCGCGTGGAGCGTGTTCGGCATCGGCTCGGCGATCCTCGCCGGGGACGCGCTGCTGGCGTTGGCACTGGACGTCCTCGCCGCGAGCGGCCACCCGGCCGCGGGCGGGGCGATGCGCTCGCTCAGCGCGGCGGTGCAGGACCTGTGCGAGGGCCAGTCCGCGGACATGGCGTTCGAGCGTGAGTCCACTGTAGACGTCGCGGAGTGCGAGAGCATGGTGGCGGGCAAGACCGGGGCGCTCATCGCCGCCTCGTGCGTGCTCGGCGGCATGTTCGGCGGCGCCTCGCCCCAGCAGGTCGGGCACCTGCGGGCGTTCGGCGAGCAGCTGGGCATGGCCTTCCAGCACGTCGACGACCTGCTCGGCATCTGGGGCAGGCCGCGGGCGACGGGCAAGCCGGCGTACTCGGACCTCCGCAACCGCAAGAAGTCGCTGCCGGTGGCCGCGGCGCTGACGTCGGACACGCCCGCCGGCAGGGAGCTGGCGGAGCTGTACACGCGGCCCGCACCACCGTCCGACGACGAGCTGTCGCACGTGGCCGACCTGGTCGCGCAGGCCGGCGGCCGCGCCTGGAGCCAGTCCCAGGCCGACGACCTCGTGGCCGGGGCGGTGGCCCGCCTCGGCGACCTCGACACGCCGACCCCGGCGGCGATGGAGCTGGCGGACCTGGCCCGCCACCTGACCCACCGCGACCACTGACCCCGGCCGGGACGCCCTGGAGGGCGCCCTCGCGACGTTCCTCGTCCCGGAGGGCCCCTTCGGGACGTCCCCGGCTCGCCACAGGAGGTCCCATGGCTCCTCACACAGTTCTGCTCGCCGCGCCCCGCTCGTTCTGCGCGGGTGTCGAGCGCGCGATCGACATCGTCGAGCACGCGTTGCGGCAGCGCGGCCGGCCGGTCTACGTGCGCAAGCAGATCGTCCACAACGCACACGTGGTCGCGGACCTGGAGTCCCGCGGTGCGGTGTTCGTCGACGAGCTGGCCGAGGTGCCGCCGGGCGCGACCGTGGTGTTCTCCGCGCACGGCGTCTCCCCCGCGGTGCGGACCGAGGCGACGCGGCGGGAGCTCGACGTGATCGACGCGACCTGCCCGCTGGTCACCAAGGTCCACAACGAGGCTCGTCGCTTCGCGGCGCGGGGCGACACCGTGCTGCTGATCGGCCACGCCGGCCACGAGGAGGTGGACGGCACGCTCGGCGAGGCACCCGAGCGCACCATCCTCGTGGAGGACGTCGACCAGGCGAGAACCGTGGCGGTGCCCGACCCGGACCGGTTGTCGTACCTGACCCAGACGACCCTGGCCGCGGACGAGACCGAGGAGATCGTCGCCGTGCTGCGGGACCGGTTCCCCAACCTGCGCGGCCCGGCCTCGGACGACATCTGCTACGCCACCACGAACCGCCAGCACGCACTGTCCACAGTGGCCGCCGAGGTGGACCTGGTGCTGGTGGTCGGCTCGGCGAACTCGTCGAACTCCGTGCGTCTCGTGGAGTTGGCGAGGAGGACGGGCACCCCGGCCCACCTCATCGACGACGTGGGCGACATCGAGCCGGAGTGGCTCGACGGCGTGCGCACGGTCGGCCTGACCGCGGGTGCCTCGGCACCGCCGCGGCTGGTGGACGAGGTCGTGGCGGCCCTGGGACCGGTCACCGTGCTGGAGCACCGGACCGCGACCGAGTCGATCCGCTTCACGCTGCCGGCGGCGGTGCGGCCGTCATGACGCTGGCGCAGGCGACCGACCTGCACCGGATGTCGGCGGTGGACCTGTTGGCCCTGGCCGCGGAGATCCGCGCGTTCCTGGTCGACAACGTCCGCACCACCGGCGGCCACCTCGGGCCGAACCTCGGCGCGGTGGAGCTGACCATCGCACTGCACCGCGTGTTCTCGTCGCCGCGGGACCTGCTGCTGTTCGACACCGGCCACCAGGCGTACGTGCACAAGCTGCTGACCGGCCGCGCGGGCGACTTCGCCGCGCTGCGCCAGGCGGGCGGCATGTCCGGCTACCCGTCCAGAACCGAGTCACCGCACGACGTGATCGAGAACTCGCACGCGTCGACCGCACTGTCCTATGCGGACGGCCTGGCGAAGGCGTTCGAGCTGCGCGACCGCCCGGAGCGGCGCGTCGTGGCCGTGGTCGGCGACGGTGCGCTGACCGGCGGCATGACCTGGGAGGCGCTGAACAACCTGGCCGCCGCCACCCGCCCGGTCGTGATCGCGCTGAACGACAACGGTCGGTCCTACGCGCCGACCGTCGGCGGCCTCGCGGCCCACCTCACCCGGCTGCGGGCCGGGGAGGCCGAGCCGAACCTGTTCACCGCACTGGGTTTCGCCTACCTCGGTCCGGTCGACGGGCACGATGTCCGCGCACTGGAGGAGACGTTCCGGTTCGCGGCGGCGCTCGGACGACCCGTGGTCGTGCACTGCGTGACGGAGAAGGGCAAGGGCTACCCGCCGGCGGAGGAGGACGAGGCCGACCGCATGCACGCGGTCGGCCCGGCCGCCTCGGCCGGCGGCCGGTCGTGGACCTCGGTGTTCGCCGACGCCATCGCCGAGATCGGCGCGGACCGGCCGGACGTGGTGTGCCTGACCGCCGCGATGGCACTGCCCACCGGGCTCGGCCGGTTCGCCGAACGCTTCCCCGACCGGGTCTTCGACGTGGGCATCGCCGAGCAGCACGCGGTCACCTCGGCCGCCGGGCTCGCCATGGGCGGCTTCCACCCCGTCGTCGCGATCTACTCGACCTTCCTCAGCCGCGCGTTCGACCAGATCCTCATGGACGTCGCGCTCCACCGGCTCGGCGTCACGTTCGTGCTCGACCGGGCCGGCGTGACCGGGCCGGACGGCGCGAGCCACCACGGCATGTGGGACGCGTCCGTGCTGCCTGTGGTGCCGGGGCTGCGCCTCGCCGCCCCACGCGACCCCGCGACGCTGCGCGAGGCACTGCACGCCGCGGTCGAGGTGACCGACGCGCCGACCGTGCTGCGCTACCCCAAGGCGACCGTCGGGCCGGACATCCCGGCCGTGCGCCGGACCGACGGCTACGACGTGCTGCGCGAGGGACCCGGCGCACCGGTGCTGCTCGTCGCGGTCGGACCGCTGGCGCCCGCGTGCCTGGCCGCCGCGGAGGAGCTGGCCAGGCACGACGTGCGGGCGATGGTGGTCGATCCACTGTGGACCGCGCCGTTGCACACCGCGCTGGTCCGGCTCGCCGCGGACTTCCAGCTGGTGCTGACCGTCGAGGACACCACCGCGACCGGGGCGATGGGCGGCCGGCTCGCGCAGGCGCTGGAGCACACCCGCGTCGCGACGTTCGCGCTGCCGGCGGCGTTCCTCGCGCACGCGTCACGGACCGAAATCCTCAAGGCACACGGGTTGGACGCGAGCGGCATCGCGACAACCGTCCTCAAGCGACTCAAGGTGGTATAGTTGACTCTTCTCGGACTACCTCCGGTGCGGCCGAAACGGCGGCGGTCGCGGCAGATCGCGGTCGGCACGGTGCCCGTCGGCGGCGGCGCGCCGGTCTCGGTCCAGTCCATGACGACGACGGTCACGGCCGACGTCGAGGCGACGCTGCGGCAGATCGCCGAGCTGACCGCGGCCGGCTGCCAGATCGTGCGGGTCGCGGTGCCGTCACAGGACGACGCGGACGCCCTGGCCACCGTCGCGGCGAAGTCGTCGATCCCGGTCGTCGCGGACATCCACTTCCAGCCGAGGTACGTCTTCGCCGCCATCGACGCGGGCTGCGCGGCGGTGCGCGTGAACCCCGGCAACATCAGGAAGTTCGACGACCGGGTCGGGGAGATCGCCCGTGCGGCGGCCGACGCGGGCGTGTCGATCCGCATCGGGGTCAACGCCGGCTCGCTGGACGCGCGGCTGCTCGCCAAGTACGGCCGCGCGACGCCGGAAGCACTGGTGGAGTCGGCCTTGTGGGAGTGCTCGCTGTTCGAGGAGCACGACTTCCGCGACATCA
>NZ_JBJMIE010000240.1:0-2895 GCF_045807065.1 Actinophytocola sp.
ACGAAGGCGGCCCAAGCGGCGTGGCCGGGGTGACGGAAGCGTGGACCGCTGCGGCGGAGGGGAGGCGGAGGCAGGCGCCAGCCGCCGGTGACTGCGGCGACCCAAGCTCCCATCGCCAAAGTAGCGGAGCCGAACCCAGACCCATCGCCAAAGCGACCGAGCCAAACCCAGACCAGTCACCAAAGCGACCAAGCCAAACCCAAACCCATCGCCAAAGCGACCAAGCCGAACCCAAACCCCGTGGCCAGAGCGGCGAAACAAACCTCCCCCCAAGGCAGTTCGGTGGTGGTGGCGGGGGCAAGGCGGGCAGGCGCCAGCCTGCCCCCGAAGGGGCCTGCCCAGGGCGGCGGAGGCTCGCGGGTCAAGGGTGGAGCGAAGCGACATCGGGCGAAGCCCGACGCCGAAGGCGCCCTTGACGCGTGAGTCGCCGCCCGTACAATCCCGCCACCACCACCGAACACCGAGGACGCAGCGCGCACCACCAAACCCACCACCAAACCCGAGAACAAGGCGCGCACCACCGAACCCACCAACCACAAGGACACACGAGCTAAAAGCGCTCACCAAACATCGAGGAACCGGCCCCGACAACATCAACGAGGACGCAAAACCCCAAAAGAGCACAACAAAAAGGAACCCACTACCCCACGTACTGAGCGATCTGAATCAAATTCCCACAAGTGTCATCGAACACCGCGGTAACAACCGGCCCCATGTCCGTAGGCTCCTGGGTGAACCGCACCCCAAGACCACGCAACCGCTCATACTCCGCCCGCACGTCATCAACGGCGAACGACGTGAACGGAATACCGTCATCAACCAACGCCCGCTTGAACGGCCCGGCCGCCGGATGCCCGTCAGGCTCGAGCAACAACTCCACACCGTCGGGACTCTCGGCAGACACGACGGTGATCCACCGATGCTCGCCCATCGGCACGTTCGTCTTCTCCTTGAAGCCGAGAACCGAGGTGTAGAAGCGCAGCGCCTTCTCCTCGTCATCAACCAACACGCTGGCCAGGTTGATCCTCATGCCGACCCCTTCTTCAACCACCGCTCGACGATCGGTTCGAGCGGCGCGGTGTTGATGTAGTGGAACTTGTACCTACCCTCGCGTCTGATCTCGACCAGACCGGCCTCCTCCAGAACGTCAAGGTGCTGCGAGATCGCCTGCCGTGACGAGCCGAGTCCGTGCTTGGTCGCCAGTCGGGCGCAGATCTCGAACAGCGTCTGCCCGTTCCGGTCGGTCAGCTCGTCGAGGATCGTGCGGCGCGTGGGATCGGCCAAGGCCTTGAAGACGTCACCCACACACGGAACGTTATGCAAGTACGCACTTGCCTGTCAAGTTAGTACCGGTCGAGCAGCCAGCGACCCAGCGCCCGCATCCGGTCGACGAGTGGGGCCGGTTCGAGCACGTCGAGATCCACACCGAGACAGGCGAGCCAGCGCGCCGCCCAGTCGAGGTCGTCCGTGCCGAAGTGCAGCTCGCACTCGTCGCCGGCCTCGACCACCTCGGCCACGGTGGGGTCGACCAGTTCGCGGACCAGATCGGCCGACGTGTGGACCAGCACGCGCACGCGGTGCCGCCACGGCCCGTGCGCGAGCGTGTCGGCGACGAACGCCGCCGCGTCGACCGGCGGCGAGGGCGTCGGGAACCGGGTGCCGAGCGGCTGGACGTGCTCGACCCGGTCCAGGGCGTAGACCAGCCAGTCACCACCGCGCGGGCACGCCACCAGATACCACCGGCGACGCAGCGTGACCAACCGGAGGGGCTGCACGTCAACGGAACGGCCGACGTGCCGGACGCGAACGGCTTCCTCCGCGCGGCAGGCGAGGGCAAGCGGGACGAGCACGTCCCGGTCGGCGAGGCGGTGCGGTGCGGCCGGCGCCTGCACGTCACCGAGGGCGGCGAGCCGGGACTGCCAGCGCGCCGGCACGACCTGCGTGAGCTTGGCCAGCGCCGTGACCGCCGCGGTCTCGAGGCCCGCCACGGCGACGGCGGTGCGCAGGCCGACGGCGACCGCGGCCACCTCGTCCGCGTCGAGCAGGAGCGGGGGCATCGTGGCGCCCCCCGCAAGCCGGTAGCCGCCCGTCCGCCCGGGCTCGGCGTCGATGCGGTAGCCGACCTCCCGCAGCTGGGCGACGTCGCGGCGCGCGGTGCGTTCGGTGACGCCGAGCCTGGCCGCGAGCTGGGTGGCCGAGATACCCGGGTGCGCCTGCAGCAGCGAGAGCGTCTCCAGGCGCCGGCTGGTCGTGCGCATAACCCTGACAGTATCTGTCCGCAATTGCCGGCATGCTGTACCGCATGACTCAACTGCTCCGCCCGGACGGGCTCGTCCAGTCACCCGCCTTCACGCACGTCGCGATCGTGCCGCCGGGTGCGACGACCATCTACATCGGCGGCCAGAACGCCGTCGACGGCACCGGCGCGCTGGTCGGCGGGGACGACGTCGCCGCGCAGACCCGGCAGGTGATGGCGAACCTGAAGATCGCGCTGGCCGCGGCGGGTGCGACCGTCCAGGACCTGGTGATGATGACGATCCTGTTCGTCGATGGCGTCGACCTCAACGCGGCCTACCCGGTCGCGGCCGCCGACCTCGCGGGTGCCGCGCCGCCGGTCGTGGGCGCGCGGGTGGCCGGGCTGGGTGTGCCGGGCGCGCTCCTGGAGGTCAGCGCGGTCGCGGCGGTGCGGGCGTGAGACGCGAGGTCGGCCACACCCGCGACGCCGGCTGGGAGATCGGCGTGTCGAAGACGGTCGACCACCCCGTCGAGCACGTGTGGAGCTTCATCACGTCCCCGGGCGGCATCGCGATCTGGCTCGGCGAGGGCGTCACCGTGCTGCCCGAGCGGGGCGCCGGCTACGAGACCGCCGACGGCGTGCACGGCGAGACCCGCGGC
>NZ_JBJMIE010000241.1:0-8221 GCF_045807065.1 Actinophytocola sp.
GCGAGTGACGTGCTCAGCGACCTCCTGGTTCGTGACCTTCCGACGGTCGGCCCGCTTGTCCTTGTGGAACAACGCGTTGAGATTACGTGCGATCACCTCTGTGGGCGACGTTGCCGACGAATTCTCTGGTGGTATCTCATTTATCTCGCCGTTCACTCCCGCTCCCCTCTGTTTATCCCCAGTCACACGATAAACGTACCGAACGCGTTTGCGCATGAACTTATCGCCGACTCACCACTCCTGCGTTTTCTGTTACCTCCTGGTGTTCCTGATAGCCTTCTTTGACTGGTGGGATCGATGTTTCTCATGAGGCTGGATCGTGTCGTGTCGGCGATCTACCCTTCAGCGCTTGATGGGGTTACATTGGTTCTTGGGGAAGTCTCGCAAGGGGGAGAGACCATGGCACCGTGTGGTGCGCCTGTGTCCTGAGGTTCGCTATCCACGTCGGACCGCTGGTCGTTTCTGATGCATGGTTTGCGATGTGCCGCTGACATATCGCGTGTGGCGGCATTGCGGCTGGCCGATTGGTCACAGACCGTCTGTGCGTGGCGTTGAGAATCGCGGGTCGCGAACACGGGTCATTTTGCGGTAGCCACACATCGGGGGGATTGCATTGAGTGAGGAACCACCACGACTACATCTGACGGCGACGGACATCCGTCAGTGGGCCGAGACCATCGCGTTGATCTCGCAGTGGTCGGCACGCCGGCGGCAACGACTCGAGATGGAAGGGCGACTGGCCGAGGCGGACGCCGAGCACGCTTCTCGCCTGGACGATGCCCGTGCGGAGCCGGCGGTACGGCCGATGACCGCCGACGAGCAGCAGGAGTGGCTGCGCCGGATTCCGGCCGAGTTGCGAGTACAGCGTGAGGAGTCGTTCACGGTATGGACCGCGCAGGTGGGCCGGGGTTGGGGTGTGGAGGCCAACACCTGGGATACCGCGACGGGCATGTCGACCTCGACGTTGCTGGTGGTCTGCCGCGACGACGAGGACGCGATCGACCTGTGCCGCCATTTGCGCGAGCACCACACGCCCGCCGATCTCACCCACCTGCAACAGATGGCCGCAGACGTAGTTCGCGGACCAGCCCCGGCTGACGCGACGGCAGCGTCGGCGGCCGCATCTGGGGCCGGCCGCAACCGCGCTCCGCTGGTGTTGAGCGAGGATGCCTGGGAAGCAGCCCTGCGTGCTGAACTGCCTCCGCGGCTGGCAGACAGGATCATCGTCAAGGACCCCACACATCCCCATCACACCGCGTGGCGCGAACTGTGCGCACTCGCCAACGAAGAGGTAGTGCGGGTCGGGGCCGACCCCGCAGCGCTCGCCCGTCTCGTGCGAAATGTGCCGACGTGGTCAGAGAACGTGCGCAAACCACCCGCGTTGGCGCACTGGACGCTCACCGAAATGAGGTCCTCACCCAACTACGAACAGGCCGTGCGTGGGCCCCAGCCAGCGGCCGGTCCTGACCCGACAACCTCGTCGGCGAGCGCCGGGGATCAACCGTCCGTGGTCGACGGTGAGGTCGTGCCGAACCGGCTGCGGCTGGACCAGGTGTCCAGTCCACAGCAGGCGCTGCGCTGGGCCGAAGGACTGGAGGCCACCAATCCGCAGCACCGCCTTGAGGCCAAAACCGGACTGGGCCGGTGGGGTTCCGAGGTCGACGCGGTGTTGGCCCGCAAGTTCCCCGGGCTCATGCGCGCGACCAACGAGGCGGCCGAGCGCCAACGGCGCACCGAGGAGGACCGCGGCGAGCGCAGCGCGGCCACCGTATCGGCGGACGCCGTGATCGCAGAGAACGCAGAGACCTGGCAAGACATCGTTGACGAGGCGCTGACGGAGGCGCTGCTGAAGGAAGTCGGCGGGCTCGACCCACGCAGAACCGGGGACCGACTCAAAGCGTTCGCGATGTTCGGGCACGTGTCCTCACCCGAGGTCGATCTGGAGTTGGCTCGCAGGTTCAGTGACGACGAGCGGTTCGCGGAGAAAGTCGCGACCCGCTACCCGGGTGGTGTCACCGAGATCGAAGAAGCGGCGGCGTGGCGTGGCCGTGCGGAAGCCAACGAGCAGCGCGGTGCCGCGCACATGGCGGTGCCGGACGACCCGAATACCCCGCCGCGTGAAGACGCGGACGCACGAGCCACGGCGACCGGTGATCAGCAGACCGCCGCTGCCCAACGAGCTGCTGCCGCGGCGGTCACCGCCACACCGGCGGTGCCGCGCCCCACAGAGCCGAGCCGCGGACGAACCCGCTGACACCACCGCCATACAACAACAATCGGGGGAAAGATCATCATGGCAGACACTGCCGAGGCTGCGGTCACCACCGCACCAGCACCGTCACCGCGGGTCGAGAGCACCGCCGCTCGCCCCGCCGCAGAACCGCCTCGGACGTCCCGGGTGCGCGGCACCGCCGTGCGGCCGGGGGCCGCGCCGAGCGCGGAGCCGGCACTGGAGCCACCGCGCACCTCGCGTGTCCGAGGCACCGCAGTCCGCCCTGCCCCAGAACCAGCAGAGCCCCGACGCGAGTCGCGGGTACGCGGTACTGCCGTGCGGCCGTCTGCCGCACCTGCGGGTGGGAATGAGGCGTCCACAGCGGACACACGGGGTGCTGCGTCCGTTCCCGCGTCAGGTCCGTCGCCGAACCCCGGCCCGGATCCGATGGAAGGGTCCATCTCGGGCTCGCTCGACACCGACCTTGGGCCGAGAGTCGGGCTCTACCGCGCGAACCCGCATTTGCTGACCGAGCACGCGCTGTTGGGCAGCCTGATCCACGCGCCGGACGGGCTCAACGACATGGCGAAGTTCCTCGTCGGTGACGAGTTCTCCTCACGTGAGTTGGGCGCGGTCTACCTCACGGTGCGTGGGCTGGTCCAGGCTCGTGAGCTGACCGAGGTGTCGACGTTGACGGATCGCACAGAGCAGCGGTGGGCGTGCGCCGGCAACCGGATGCGTGTCCTGGATGCGCTGGTCAATCAGCGGTTCACCAGAACCAAGCTGGCGGATCCGGAAGGGCTCATCCTGCAACTGGCGGATGCGGCACCGGCAGAAACGGTCCCCTACCGCGGCGTGTACGACCCATCCGCGCAGATGCGGATGGCGCGGGACGTGCTCGCCGACGCCATCCGCCGGAAGGTGACCGACATGGGCGTGCGCATGCAGCGCCGGCCACCGATCATGCGGCCGCTGCGCACCGCCGCCCGGCAGGAACTGACGGCGGTATCACTGCACAGCACCCTGTTGTCCACGCAAGCCAACCTCGACCGGATGACCGAGCGGTGGGCGCAGGCGGTGGACCGCGCCGGAACGAACGTCGGCGCCCAAGCAGCCACCGACGTCGCGGCCGCGGCGGCCACCGCGCGGCAGCCGGCCCGTCCGGGCCCGATCGCCGCGTTCCGGCTCCGCCGTGCCGAACGGCACCTGATCCACCTCGCGCTGCACACCGGACATCACCTCGACGGCGACGTGAAGCCCGAATTCTTCAGCGCCCCCGAGCACCGCAACACCTGGCAGTTGCTGATGCAGCTTCGTGAGCGTGGTGAACCCGTCAACCGTGTGTCCCTGTACAACGAAACGCTCCGAAACCCCGACATCGGACCGGTAATGTCGCACGAGGACACCTTCAACAAGATGCGTGTCGCCCCGGAAACGCGACCCCACCGCATCGCCAACTCGCTGCGCACCGTGGTCAACGCCGCGCTCACCCGAGCCGCCAAGGACGCCGGGGCCGCAGTGACCACCGCGGCCACCAACCGGGCAGTACCGATCGAGGGCCTGTTGGACTACGCCGACCAACGAGTCCACGCGCTGATGGGGCGTGCCACCACCGCAAGCGCGACGCACCAGAAGATCGCTGAACACCACGAACCAGGATGGAGTCACACCCGATGACCACGAACCACCTCCCCACTCCCCACAATCCACCCGCGACGATGCCGGTGAACCAGATGGAGTCCTACATCGCGGACGGGCGCGCGGAGCGGTGGACACAGCCGCTCGGCGACATGATCCCGGTCGCCGCGCTGCTGGACGGCGCCTGGGAACAACACAACGACGAGACAACCGGCGAGGGCACCCCCACCTGGGTGCTGCGCTCCGGAACCTGGTACGTGGTGTGGGACACCCCGAAGGCGCCGACGGCGGAGAGGGTGTACGAGTTGGCGCCGCCGGAACTCGCCGCCGTTCTCACGGAGTTCCAAGCCCGGTTGCGCACCGCCAACGAGCAGGTCGCCGAGGCTGATGCCCAGTCCGCCGCCCCGCTCGGCGGCTTCGGTGAGGTGGTGCCGCCGACACCGAGGAGGCCTGAACCATGACCGCACCGCGTGTCGAGTCCGGCCTCGACGCACCACATTCCGGTGCGGCTGCCGGAACCGCTGCGGGTGCGTCGGGTTGGACCGGCGGCGCTACGTGGCTGGCTGAACGTGCCGTCCTCGCCACGCTGCTGTACCGGCCGGAACGCCTTACAGATTTGGAGCTGTGGCTGCGGGCCGGTGACTTCGCCGACCCGCAGCACGCCGCCGTCTACGCCACCATTGCCGGCCTCCGCGCCGCCGGCGAGCTACGCGCGATCCATCCAGAGGTGATTCTCCACGACTCCGATGTCAGGTCAGCGATCCTCGACAACGTCGTCGCCGTCCAGGAAGCGCTACACGCCGGCAGGTTCGCCGACACTCCGCTCCCACACGGTGGCGTGCGTGACTTCCTGGGCGCCGCGTCGAACGACGGGCCGGACCTGCTTGTCCGCTATGGACAGATGGTGTTGGAAAGCTCGGCGCGGCGTCGTCTGCAGGACTGGGCCGTGTATTTCGTCCAACCGGTGAGGGCACCGCAATACGGTGTCGACACCCGTGAGTTCTCGCCGATCCACGATGGGTTAGTCAACGATCTGGCTGACCTTGAGCAACGGAGCGCCCACTCGACCGTCTCTGGTAATCGCGCGACGTACGCGGATCTGGAGGAGCGGGACGCGCCGCTGTTGGGTGGGCCGCTGGTGGTGCCGGCGGCTGCCCCGGCACACAAACTGGTGGAGCGCGCGGAACGAGACGTCCTGACCGCGGCGCTCTCCGACACCTCCGGCCAACACCGCCGCCTCCTCGACCGCTTCGAACCCGGCGACTTCACCGCGTCACCCCGCCACGCCTCGACCTGGCGGGCCATCCAGGCCGTGGCGCGCCGTGGTGAGCCGGTCACTGCCATCACCGTCGCCTGGGAAGCCGAACGCCTTCCCGCCGACCACGGGCCCGCGTTGTCCGCGGAGGAACTCGTTGACCTCGCTGCCGCACCGGCTCCCGCGACCGTGCGGCGTCAAACCATGACCATCGTCCGTGCGTCCCTGTACAACCGGATTCAACACGCCGGTGACCACCTTGATCGCGCCGCCCGAGACCGCTCCCGCGGCGTGGACCAGGTACTCAACGCGGCGCAGGGGGTCGCTCAGGACCTGCGCGAGCAGGCATCTCGCTTGGTCGGCGAGCATGTGCGATCCGTGACCGCCAACCGGATTGCCCAGCAGCTCGACGGTTCCCCGGCTCCGAGGCAGCGCTGACCTGCCCCACACTGCCTCAATCCACGTGCTGCGGCTGTGTGCCCCAGTGGGTGGCGGGGCAGGGCACCGACCAGGCTCACGTATCCAAGCAGGGGTTGGTCCGGTCTCTTCCGGCACCTGCGTCGACCAACGGCAACCGTCGTAGCGCTGGAGCGGTCGTGCCCCGCCTGGCGCGACCCGATCCCACAGCGGACACGACGGCTGGATGTTCAGGAGCGCGCGTCTGGATCCGGTGGCGCAACGCGCTCGACATACAGGGGCGTCGCAAACAGGATCGTGCGGTGTCCAGCCGCCGAAGGAACGACAGCCGTGACGCGAGCGCAGCCAGCCAGCCACTCAGCCGTATACGGCAGGTGAAGGTGGCGGCTCACCGTGGGCAGCACGTGTTCGAGACCGACCGCGCGAATGCCGTTCTTGAACGAATGCACATCGTTCTCTTCAACACCGTCGGTGTCCGGCCACGATGCATAGTTGATGAGCCCCACGAAGTGGTTGAAGATGGATGGGTACGCCGAAGCGTCGATGCCGGTAGAGGAGTGCGTAGCCGCCAGCGTGGTCAACTCCGCGACGTCCGTCCGTGGCAGCTGAGCAGTCCCGACCACGTGTTGGGCCGAGCCATGCAGCAACAACCGCAGCTCACCGCCGCTGGGATACGTGGGGAGACGGCGCATCAACGTCGAGGAAGACCACGGTCGGGTCGATCAACGTGTAGCTCATCGGAGCCTCAAAGCGCACCCACTGACCCGCTTGCACAGGATCGGTGAACCACACCGGGGCGCGATCATCGCGGTCCAGTTCCGCGAGCACGGTGTCGATCTTCGGAAGACCTGGCTGACGTCCTGTGGTTTCGACAGTGACCTCACCGAGCCCGACGGGAACTTTGATGTTCGCCTTTACTCGATCGAACAGATGTGGTTTCGCTCCAAGATCGAATTCTTCTTGGAGCTTGCGGTTCGAGCGGTACACGAGTTCACGCATCGCACCATGCTGCCATAGCCTGAGATTGTCTGACAGAATTTGCGAGAGCGATCCCATGCGAAGCCACACCTTTGAGCAGTCGTGCGGTATCTACTCACATCGTCTGCTAGCACGTCGTGACGATCACTGTGGGGATGACCTCAGACCGCAGAATCCCGGTCGTGGGGTGCTACCGGCGGCGCGCCTGTCCATCGGGTGGGAGAATGCCAGCGTGCCTGCTTCCTGGCGTGCCAGGCCGGTCGACACGGGTCTGCGGCCTTGCTTCTTCCTGTGCCACAGGGCCGGTTGCCCCGGGGTGAGGTGACGTCTCTCCTGTCGCCTCACTCCCTGCGTTGGCGTCGGGGTCCTCAAGTGCTGATGTTGGGGTTTTCTTCATGACACCGCCCTCCCCGTCGAGCGCATACACATCGCGGTCGTACGTTACGCCGCCGACCACGAGGTCGTCGCCGATCACTTCGGCGAGGAAGTCGAACGGTGGCGTGTTCCTGATCTGTTCCGTCGCGTACGCGACGAGATCGCTGTCCTTGATCTCGTCTGAAATCGGGAGGGTGGCGGTGTTGACATTCCATCCGAGGCCGGTCTCTTCTCGTTCCGTGTCCAGTTCTGCGAGACTGATCGAGGCGCGGGATACGCGTAGGACGCGAACACTGTCTTTGTCTATGGTGCCGCCGTTCCAGGTGGCGTAGTAGACCACGTCAATCGTTTCTTGGTGGTTCCCAGCGATCTCGGCAACAAGTCGGTGCGCTTCTGTCCCGTCGAGGTCGACGAATTCCCATCCGAACAGGCCATGTTTGACCAAGTGAAGAGCACTATCTGCGGCGATGGCGGTGCGGGCCGCGGCCGCGGTGACCGTAACGAACACTGCCCACCCGTCCGCTATGGGGCGGGCGAAACCGTAGCGGCCAATCTGTGACAGGAGAGCCTGGGCGTCTTCAGCGCAGTCGGGCCAGAAGACGTACGGATGTCCGTTGACGTCGGTGACTGTGATCGGGTTGAGCAGATGGGACCGGTTGTCGGCGGCGTCGAAGGTGATCCCGACACCCCAGTCATCTTCCTCGCCGGGCCGGACGTACAGGTCGAAGTCCACGCCCTGGTCCGGAACAGGGTTGCTGACATGCAGTTCCCACCCACCCCAATGCTGTGGGTTCCATTCGGGCGGAAGCAGGACCTTGTGGGTACGTCCGGTGTCCTGGTTGGGGTCGGGCGCTGGTGGCTGCGGCTGACGTGGCTGACTCATGGTGCTCTCCTGTGTCGGTTTCGGATACGTGGAGCGGAATGTGCCGTGTGGTCGAGATGGCGGGCTCGTCCGCGTTCCCCGGCGCGACGACTCCGGATTTGGTTGGCGGGAACGAGTTCGTGGTGTCTACCGGTTTTTAGCGCCGACGTCGCCGCGTCGAGTCCGTCGGTGGTGCGGCGGGGTGTTGCGTGGCGGTTGTTCGTGGACGGTCATGCTGGTCGGTGTGTCGCTGGCTGGGTTGCCTTGCCGTGAATGTTGCGGAGTTGTCCGCGGCCATCTCCAGGCCGACGTGCAGCTTGGCCAGGTGAGTCATGCCCTGGGGGCTGTCGAGCAGTGCTATTGTCGCGGCGAGGGTTTCCGGAATCAGCTCTTTCTGGATACCGGCGGCGTCGACGACGACGACGGCGCCGATGGTCTTCTCCGGGCGGAACGTGATCCGCAGGCCAGCGAAGCTGATCATCCC
>NZ_JBJMIE010000242.1:0-5334 GCF_045807065.1 Actinophytocola sp.
ACGACGAGATGACCGCCAAGAACTTCGGACAACTTCGGACGCGTTGACCATGGGCGATGCCGACACTCCACAGGAATTCGCCGACCGCCTCCGTCAGCTGGCCGACAGGTCCGGCTACAGCGTGCGGGACCTGGCGCGCAAGACGGTCCTGTCGAAGAGCACCGTGCAGGATGCGTTGACGGGCCAGCACTTTCCCCGGCTGGACACGGTCGTCAAGATCGTCGACGTGTGCGGTGGCGACGAGGAGGGGTGGCGCGCCGCGTGGGTCGAGGTGAACCGCGCGCAACAGCACGCCCGCCGCAGGAGGCAGAAATCCGATAATGCCGCCGACGGCCGGAAGGAATGGCGGCAGCCGCCGCCCCGCCAGTTGCCCGCCACGGTCGGCGATTTCGTCGGGCGCGGCGGCGAGCTGGACATTCTCACCCGCCAGCTGAACAGGTCGCGCGGGGAAGCCGGCGCCGTGGTGATCACGGCGATCGGCGGCACCGCGGGCGTGGGCAAGACCGCGCTCGTGGTCTCGTGGGGAAACCGCATGAGACAGCGTTTTCCCGACGGTCAGCTCTACGTGAACCTCCACGGCTACGGCCCCGACGAGCCGCGGCGGTCGGGTGACGCGGTCGCGCTGGTGCTGGGGGCGCTGGGGGTGCCGGCCGCGCGGGTGCCGGGCGACGAGGACGAACGCGCCGCGCTGTACCGGTCGCTGCTGGCGGACCGGAAGATGCTGGTGGTGCTGGACAACGCGGTGTCGGCCGAGCAGGTGCGGCCCCTGCTGCCCGGGTCGCCGGGCTGTGTCGTGGTCGTCACGAGCCGGCGCGAGCTGCCCGGGCTGGTGGCCGGCAACGGCGCCCTGCAGGTCGTCCTCGACCGACTGCCGACCGAGGAGGCGGTGGAGCTGCTCGGGCGCATCCTCGGCCAGGACCGGGTCCACGCCGAACCGGCCGCGGCGGTGGACATCGCCCGGCGTTGCGCGTACCTCCCGCTCGCGCTGCGGGTCGCCGCGCAGCGGGCACTGTCCAGCCCGGAACTCTCGCTGAGCGAGGTCGCCGGCCAGCTGGCCAGCACCCGGGACCGGCTGGACCTGTTGGCGACGCCCGACAACGACCGGAGCATGAACGTCCGCGTCGTGTTCTCCTGGTCCTACGACGCGCTGCCCGCGGACGCGGCCCGGCTGTTCCGCCTGCTCGGCCTGCACGCGGGTCCGGACTTCGGGATCCATGCCGCGGCCGCCCTCGCCGGCGTCGGCACCGCCGAGGCCACCCGGCTGCTCGACGTCCTCACCGGCGCGCACCTCGCGGAACGCGGCGCGGACGGTCGCTACCGCCTCCACGACCTGCTGCGCGACTACGCCGCCGGCCAGGTCGCCGAGAACGAGGCGGCGGAGGACGGCGCCGCCGCGGTCCGGCGGGTGCTGGAGATGTACCTGCACGCCGCGGACGCCGCCGACCGGGCGTTCTCCCCGTCCCGGCTGCGCGTCCCGCTCGACCCGACGGCGTGCGAGCTGCCGGCCGTCGACTCCTACCAGCAGGCGCTGGACTGGTTCGAGCTGGAGCGGGCCAACCTCACCGCCGCGACGCGGCAGGCGGCCGAGGCCGGGTACGACGACGTGGCCTGGCGCATCCCGGTGGCCATGACCGTCTACTGCTACGTCCGCAAACCCTGGGACGACTGGATCACGACCCACGAGATCGGTCTCGCCGCGGCGGAGCGCGGCCGTGAGCCGTTCGGTGAGGCCGCGATCCTCACCGGGCTCGGCGCCGTCAACTACGAGCTGCGCCAGTACCGCGCGGCCGTGGCGCACCTGGAGCGGGCCTGCGCGCGCTGGCGGGAGCTGGGCCACGAGTGGGGTGAGGCGATCGCGCTCAACATCCTGGGGTCCGCGCACCGCGACCTCCGCCAGTTCGAGCAGGCCGTCACCTGGTTCCGGGCCGCGCTGGACATCTGGGCGCGCATCGACGAGGTCTGGGGGAAGGGCGTCACGCTGCACAACCTGGGCACCACCTACCGGGAGCTGGGCGACGCGGACCAGGCCATCGACTGGTTGCGCCGGTCGATCGAGGTCCGGCGCGCCATGCCCGACCGGTACGGCGAAGCGTGGGCCATCCACGACCTGGGCGTCGTCCACCTCGACCTCGACCAGCTCGCGGCCGCGGTCACCCACTTCGACCAGGCGCTGACCATCCGCCGCGAGATCGGCGACCGCCACGGCGAGGCCCAGAGCCTGTACGAGATGGGAAAGGCCATGCGGGAGAACGGGGACGACGAGCGCGGGGAGGAGCGCCTGCGTGAGGCGTTCGCGATCTTCGAGGACCTGCACGACCCGCGGGCCGGCGAGGTCCAGGCGCACCTGCGGGCGTCGTAGGCGCCGCACTGCCGAGCGACGCGATCGTGGCTAACGTGGGTGGCATGGTGGCTATCGACCGTACTGACCTCGACGTCTTTCCCGTCTGCCTCGGCGCGAACGTGTTCGGCTGGACCGCCGACGAGGACGCTTCCCGCGCCGTGCTCGACGCCTACACCGAGGCGGGCGGCAACTTCGTCGACACCGCGAACTCCTACCTCGTCGAGCACGGCCGCTCCGAGACCATCATCGGACGCTGGTTGGCCGACCGGGGCAACCGCGACGAGGTCGTCGTGGCCACGAAGGTCGGCGGGGGTGAGGGCGCCTTCCGCAACCTACGCGCGGAGACGATCAAGCACGAGGCGCACTCCTCGCTCGAACGCCTGCGCACCGACCACATCGACCTGTACTACGCGCACTTCGACGACGAGACGACGCCGCTATCGGAGACGCTGCGGGCCTTCGACGCACTCGTCAGGGCGGGCACGGTGCGCCACCTGGGCGCCTCCAACTACACGCCGGAACGCCTCACCGCCGCCCTGCGGTTCCAGCGCGAGCACGGCCTCGCCGAGTTCACCGTCCTGCAGCCCCACTACAACCTCGTCGAACGCGACTTCGAACGCACGCTGCTGCCCGTCGCCGAGGAGTGGGACCTGGCCGTGCTGCCCTACTTCGCGCTGGCGAAGGGCTTCCTGACCGGCAAGTACCGCCCGGACGGCGGCGAGGTCGAGTCGCCACGTGCCGAGGGCGCCCGCGCCTACCTCGCCCGCGGCGGCGCGGCGGTCCTCGCGGTGCTCGACGAGGTGGCCGCCGCCCACGACACCACGCAGGCCGCCATCGCGCTCGCCTGGCTGCGCACCCGTCGGCGGGTCGTCGCCCCGATCGCCAGCGCCCGCACCACCGAACAGCTCACCCAGATCCTGCCCGCCGCCACCCTGACCCTGACCCCCACGGAGACCGACGAGCTGACCGCGGCCACGGCATCCGCGCAGGAGAGTTGACGGCGCCGAACCAGCGGCGCTGAACCAGCGGCGCTGAACCAGCAGCGCCGAGACCAACGGCGAGCGGGTAACGCGGCGGAAGGTCAGCAACTCGGCCTCCGCCGTCTCCATCCGCCGGCCGTCGGGTCCGAACCCGCGTCCGCCCGCACCACGGTCCCCGGCACCACGCCGTCGACCTCGTCGCGCGTGCCCGGTCGCCGGGAGCCGGGCTGTCGCCGCTCATCGTTCGGTGGTTTCAGAAGTGGAGGTCGCCCTGGATGGTCTCCGCCTGGACGACGTTGCCGGTGACGGTGCCGGTGATCTGGTTGACGACGCGGCCGCCCGGCTCGTGCTGGCTCACCGGCTGTTCCGGTCCGCCGGAGTGCGGTGGCAGCACAGGACGCTCGGCGCGCACCTCCGGCGGGAGGTGTCCGGGCTGGCCCAGCACCACCCGCAGCAGGTCCTCGGCGCCGGCGACCGTGAACGAGTCCACCCGGTAGTGGCTCGCCGTGGTGGGCTGGAGGAACAACGGGATCTGGTCGATGTCGTGCCCGGGCAGCACGACCGGGAGGATCTTCGGTAGCCACGCGGCCCGGTCGCCGTAGACGAGCTCCCGCAGCAGCGCGGCCTCCGACTGCACACCCCGGTGCTCGCCGTTCGACCCGCGGCCGTCCCCCCAGCGCCGGTAGCCCTCGGACGCGATGACGAGGACGAAATCGGCCTCGGTCATCTCCCGGATCGTCCAGGAGTACCAGTCCTGCCTGGCGGCGGCCGACCACAGGTCGAGCACGGCCGCGACCCCGGCCGTGTCCCGCAGGAACGTGGCGAACGCGAGTACCCGCGCCTTGTGCTCGTCGGACTCGTGCGCGTAGGAGACGAACACCGTCGGCGGCCTCACTGTCATCGCGTCTCCCGGTATCCCGTGCCATGGCCTGTCAGCCGAGAGTACGAGGTTTTCACCCTGGGCGAATCCGCCGCGGACGGCCATACCGGGAAAGCAGTGCCCTGACGGACGCGGATGATCAGAATCTGACCATGTGCTAGGCCATTAGGGGCCGTCGACGGGCACGCACGGTAGCGGCGCGTTGTTCAACAACTCATTACATGCCCCAATGGGCCATCTATTCTGTTGATTTGCTTGGTTGTGTTTGGGGCTGCTTCTAGTTACCTTGTTCTTTGTGCACTTCGAATCGGAACCGATACGGGCTGTGAGCTACAGTGTCGCGACCTGGGAAATGGTCGGACAGGTGTTTTCCAGCGACGCTCGTGCGGCCTCCGAGCGGACGGCACCCGCGGCGAGGAAGGGCATGCCGGACTGCGTCCCGGAAAGCTCCTGGCGTGCCTGGTCAACGGGGGCCTACCGGACCCGCCCGGAGTTCATGCAGCCCGTCAACGAGCTGAGCCGCTGGCCGAGGGGTGCGGTCGTGAAGCTCGCCCACACCCTCTTCGGCGAGCAGCAGGGCGCCGAGGTGATGCACGCGCTGACGGTCGCGATGACGGTCCGTGACCCGAAGCACCTGGTGACGATGAACGGGGTCCAGGTGCCGGTAGGCGCGTTCGGGGCCTCGTTCAGCCGGTTGGTCCACGAGGTCGGCAGGCGGGACGCCGCGAAGCCGACGTAACCCGGTTCAGCTCACCGTCACGACCGGCGAGCCGGTTTCGGTGACCTCTCCGGCTTCGTCGGCGATGCGCATGGCTTCTTCGATGAGGGTTTCCACGATCTGGTGTTCGGGCACGGTTTTGATGACCTGGCCTTTGACGAAGATCTGGCCCTTGCCGTTACCCGAGGCGACACCGAGGTCGGCTTCGCGGGCTTCGCCGGGGCCGTTGACCACACACCCCATCACCGCCACCCGCAACGGGATCTCCATCCCCGCCAACCCCGCCGTGACCTCCTCAGCCAACCGGTACACATCCACCTGCGCCCGCCCACACGAGGGACACGACACGATCTCCAACTTCCGCGGCCGCAGGTTCAACGACTGCAAAATCTGGATACCGACCTTGACCTCCTCC
>NZ_JBJMIE010000243.1:0-3032 GCF_045807065.1 Actinophytocola sp.
GCCGCAGCTGGTGGAAGGCAAGGCCATCCAGCTGCACCCGCTGGTCTGCGAGGCGTTCAACGCGGACTTCGACGGTGACCAGATGGCGGTCCACCTGCCGCTGTCCGCCGAGGCGCAGGCCGAGGCCCGGATCCTGATGCTGTCGTCCAACAACATCCTGTCGCCGGCCTCGGGTCGCCCGCTGGCCATGCCGCGTCTGGACATGGTGACCGGCCTGTTCCACCTGACCCGCCTCAAGGAGGACGGCAAGGGTGCTGGCCTGGCGTTCTCGTCGCCGGCCGAGGCCATCATGGCCTTCGACCGCGGCGTGATCGACCTGCAGGCGATGGTCAAGATCCGCATCTCGGACCGCACGCCGACCTCGGCCGACAAGCCGGAGGGCTGGGAGCCCGGTCGGCCGTGGCTCGCCAACACCACCCTCGGTCGCGTGCTGTTCAACGACCTGCTGCCCGACGACTACCCGTTCATGAACGAGCCGATGCCGAAGAAGCGGCAGGCCGCGATCGTGAACGACCTCGCCGAGCGGTACCCGATGGTGACCGTGGCCCGGACGCTGGACAAGCTGAAGGACGCGGGCTTCCACTGGGCCACCCGGTCGGGCGTGACCATCGCCATCTCGGACGTCGTCGTGCCGCCGAACAAGCAGGAGATCCTCGACGAGTACGAGAAGAAGGCCGACGCCGTCGAGAAGCGCTACCAGCGTGGTCAGCTCTCCGCCTCCGAGCGGAACAACGAGCTGGTCAAGGTGTGGTCCACCGCGACGGAAGAGGTCGCGAAGGCCATGGAGGAGAACTACCCCGACACCAACCCGATCCCCACGATCGTGAAGTCGGGCGCGGCGGGCAACATGACCCAGATCCGCCAGCTCTCCGGCATGAACGGCCTGGTGACCAACCCGCGTGGTGAGTTCATCCCGCGTCCGATCAAGTCCAACTTCCGTGAGGGCCTGTCGGTGCTGGAGTACTTCATCGCGACGCACGGCGCCCGCAAGGGCCTCGCGGACACCGCGCTGCGTACCGCCGACTCGGGTTACCTGACCCGTCGTCTGGTGGACGTGTCGCAGGACGTCATCGTCCGCGAGATCGACTGCGGCACCACGCGCGGCATCATGATGAAGGTCGGCGAGCCCGGCGGCCCGAACGGCACGGCCTTCCGCGCCGAGCACGTGGAGACCTCGGTCTACGCACGCACGCTGGCCTCGGAGATCACCGACGCCGACGGCAACGTCCTGCTGAACCGCGGCGACGACCTCGGCGACCCGGCGATCGAGAAGCTGCTGGGCTCCGGCGTCACCGAGGCGAAGGTCCGGTCGGTGCTGACCTGCGAGTCGGCGGTCGGCGTGTGCGCCACCTGCTACGGCCGCTCCATGGCGACCGGCCAGCTGGTGGACGTCGGCGAGGCAGTCGGCATCGTGGCGGCGCAGTCCATCGGTGAGCCGGGTACCCAGCTCACGATGCGTACGTTCCACCAGGGTGGTGTGGCCGGCGAGGACATCACGACCGGTCTGCCGCGTGTCCAGGAGCTGTTCGAGGCCCGCCAGCCGAAGGGCAAGGCCCCGATCGCCGAGGTCGACGGCCGCGTCCGCATCGAGGACGGCGACCGCTACTGGAAGATCACGCTGATCCCGGACGACGGCAGCGAGGAGATCATCTTCGAGAAGCTGTCGAAGCGCCAGCGCCTCGCGGTCACCCCGGACGGCCCCCTGGCGGACGGCGACCACGTGCACGTGGGCCAGCAGCTGCTGGAAGGCACGCCGGACCCGCACGAGGTCCTGCGCGTCATGGGCCCGCGTGAGGCGCAGCTGCACCTGGTGGACGAGGTCCAGAAGGTGTACCGCGCACAGGGCGTGTCCATCCACGACAAGCACATCGAGGTCATCGTCCGGCAGATGCTCCGCCGGGTCACGATCCTCGACAGCGGTTCGACCGAGTTCCTCCCGGGCTCCCTGGTCGAACGGGCCGAGTTCGAGTCCGAGAACCGCCGCGTCGTCGCCTCCGGCGGCGAGCCGGCAAGCGGCCGCCCGGTCCTGATGGGCATCACGAAGGCGTCGCTGGCCACGGACTCGTGGCTGTCGGCGGCCTCCTTCCAGGAAACCACCAGGGTCCTGACCGACGCGGCCATCAACGGCCGCAGCGACAAGCTGGTGGGCCTGAAGGAGAACGTGATCATCGGCAAGCTGATCCCCGCGGGGACCGGCATCAACAAGTACCGCAACATCCAGGTCCAGCCGACGGAGGAAGCAAGGGTCGCCGCCTACGCGATCCCGAGCTACGACGACGGCTACTACACCCCGGACGTCTTCGGTACCGGCACAGGCGCAGCCGTCCCCCTGGACGACTACGACTTCGGCCGCGACTACCGCTAACCACAGCGGAAAGGGAGCCCCCGACCACAGGTCGGGGGCTCCCTGCTTTCCAGGGGCAACCCAAGCCCAAGGCCGACCAACGAACCCGACCCAAGCAACGTGGCCAGGGTGCGGAAGGCGACGGAAGCCTTGTGGGCCAAGGTGACGAGGGCAGCCCCAGCCCCGTGCCCAAGGCAGCGAAGGTGACCCGGCGCCGTGGCCAAGGCGCGTAGGCGGACCCAATCCCCGTGGCCAGGGGTGACGGAAGCGCCCCAAGCCCAGTCGCCAAGGTGACGAAGGCGACCCAGGCCCCGTGGCCGAGGCGACGCAGGCGGACCCAAGCCCGATGGCCAAAGTGGCGGAGCCGAACCCAGGCCCGTCGCCAAAGTGACCGGGCCGAACCCAGACCCGTGGCCAAGGTGAAGGAGCCGAGCCCAGGCCCGTGGCCAAGGTGACGGAGCCGGACCCAGCCCTATGGCCAGGGTGGCGAAACAGACTTCCCCGCGAGGCGGTTCGGTGGTGGTGGCGGGGGCAAGGCAGGCAGGCGCCAGCCTGCCCCCGGAGGGGCCTGGCCAGGGCGGCGGAGGCTCGCGGGTCAAGGGTGACGGCCGCCAGGCCGTCATCGGGCGAAGCCCGACGCCGAAGGCGCCCTTGACGCGTGAGTCGCCGCCCGTACAATCCCGCCACC
>NZ_JBJMIE010000244.1:0-8841 GCF_045807065.1 Actinophytocola sp.
CCTACGTCCCACTCGTCGTCGAGGTGACCGCGCAGCTGCGCGACGGTGCCGAGCACGTGCTGGCCGTAGCGCTCGATCCGGCACCGGCGAGCGAGCCGCAGGTCGCCTACACCGGCAAGGTCACCGTCCACAAGGGTCGGATGGGCTACGGCTGGGACTTCTGCCCGCGCCTGGTGCAGCAGGGCCTGTGGGCGCCGGTCCGCCTCCGCACGACCGGAAGGCTGCGGCTGGCCGACGTCCTGGCACGACCCGGGGCCGACCGGGTCGCCGTGACCGTCGAGGTGGACGGCACCGACGACCGGTCCACAGTGGAGTGCGCACTCCGCGGCCCGGACGGCGCGATGGTGGCGACCGCCGCCGCGCCCGTCACCGGCGGCACCGCCGCGCTCGCGCTCGACGTGCCGGCGCCGCTGCCCTGGCACGTCAACGGTGCCGGCCCCGCGCACCGCTACGTGCTGGACACCGTGCTCCGCGACGGTTCCGGCAGGGACGGCGACACGCACCGCTGCCGCCTCGGCTTCCGGGACGTCCGGTTCACCGGCGAGGAGGGCACGCTTCCCTACCGCCTCACCGTCGACGGCCGGCCCACCTTCATCACCGGCTGGAACTGGGTGCCCGCCGACGCCCTCTACGGCGCGGTCGACCCCGCGCGGCTGCGGCACCTGCTGACCCTCGCCCGCGACGCCGGGGTGAGCGTGCTCCGGGTGTGGGGCGGCGGGCTCATCGAGAGCGAGACGTTCTACGACCTGTGCGACGAGTTCGGCATCCTCGTGTGGCAGGAGTTCGCCCAGTCCAGCTCGGGGATGAGCAGCACACCGAGCACCGAACCCGCGTTCGTCGCGCGGATGGCCGCCGAGGCCGAGCGGATCGTGCGCGGCAGGCGCAACCACCCGAGCCTCGCGGTGTGGTGCGGCGGCAACGAGCTGCAGCGGCCCGACGGCATCCCGCTGACCGACGCGGAGTCACCCGTGCTCGCCGCACTGCACGAGGTCGTGGCGCGGCTGGACCCGGCGCGGCTCTGGCTGCCGACGTCCCCGTCCGGCCCGGTGTTCGCCAACACCCTCGCCAGCGTGCGGGAGAGCCGGGAACAGCACGACGTGCACGGACCCTGGGAGCACCAGGGCCTGGCCGACCACTACCGCCTCTACGACGAGGGGCGTGCCCTGCTGCTCAGCGAGTTCGGTGTCGAGGGGATGAGCAACACGCGGGCGATCGAGTCCGTCGTGCCCGCGGCCGCCCGCGTGTTGCCCACCCGGGGCCACCCGGTCTGGGACCACCTCGGCCGGTGGTGGAACAACGAGCCGCTGGTCCGGCAGGCGTTCGGCGACCGCGTCTGCGACCTCGCCACGCTGTCCCGGGCGAGCCAGTTCCTGCAGGCGGACGGCCTGCGTTACGCGGTCGAGGCCAACCGCCGCCGCCCGGAGAGCCGCGGCGTGCTGCCGTGGCAGCTCAACGAGTCGTTCCCCAACGGCTGGTGCACCGCGGCCGTCGACTACTTCGGCGAACCGAAGGCGGTCTACCACTACGTGCGCCGGGCCTATCGGCCGCTGCACGTGTGCGCCGCGCTCCCGGCGCCCCGGGTGACCGGCGGCGAGCTGACCGCGACCGTGTGGGCCTGGGCGGACCGCGACCCCGGGCCGGCGCGGGTCAGTGCCCGCGTCCTGCTCCTGGACGGCACCGAGGTGACGGCGGCGCGATGGCGGCTGGACCTCGGCGGCCCCCAGGCCGTCGGCGAGCTGCGGTGCCCGGTCCCGGCCCAGGTGTTCCTGCTGGACCTGTCCGTGCGGACGGACGCGGCACACGCCGACAACCGGTACGTGCTCACGGGCGCGGCCGACTTCGGCGACCTCGTGGGCCTGCCGCCGGCGCGGGTGAGCGCGCGGGTGCGTGCCGGCGCCGACAGCTGGCAGGTGCGGCTGCGACACGAGTCCGGCCCGGTCGCCCCGTTCCTCCGGCTGCTCGACGCCCGCCCCGCCACCCGCGAGGGCTGGGCACGCCTGGACGACAACGCGATCGACCTCCTGCCGGGTGAGGAACGCACGCTGACGTGCCGGTGGGACGGGGTCGCGCCGTCCGACCGCGGCCTGCGGCTCGACGGCTGGAACACGCTCATGAACCTCTGAACCCGCCGACCGGGCAGGAACCCGTCACGGTCCTGCCCACCCCGGAACGGATGCGCCGGGCGGTCCTGGAACTGGTGGCGGCGCGACCGACGTTTCCCCTCGTCGAACGGCCGCCGCTCAGGAACCCGTGACGTGCGCGGCCAGCACGGCGCACAGCCGGTCCACATCGGACTCGGTGGTGCGCCAGTTGCTGAACGCCACGCGGAAGGCGGGCGTGCCGTCGTACACGGTGGGCGTGACGACGGCCTCGCCGCCGTGGGCGACGGCACGGACGAGGGCGGCCACCCGCTCCCGGGTCGGGTCGCCGGCCACGGTGGCGCACACGACGTTGAGGCGGACCGGTGCCAGCAGCCGCAGGCCCGGCTGGTCGGCCACCCACGCGCCGAGGCGACCGGCCAGCGCGGTGGTGCGTTCGACGATCTCGCGGTGGCCCGCGCGCCCGTAGGCGACCAGCGAGAACCAGGCCGGCAACGCCCGCAGCCGCCGGGAGGTCTCGGGCGTCAGGTGGACGAACTCGGGCTCGCCCACCGGTGGCGGCAGGTAGGCGCCGTCGTTCCGGAACACCGCCACCTGCAGGTCGCGGCGCCGGGTGAACTGCACGGCCGAGTCGTACGGGACGTTCAGCCACTTGTGCAGGTCCACGCACACCGAGTCGGCCTCGGCGAGTCCGTCGACCAGGTGCCGGTAGCGGGGCGACAGCGCGGCGAAGGCGCCGAACGCCCCGTCCACGTGCAGCCAGAACGGGAACCGCTGCTTCAGGGCCGCGATCGCGCGCAGGTCGTCGAAGTCGACGGTGTTCACCGTGCCCGCGTTGGCCACCACGACGGCGGGCCGACCGTCCAGGGTGGCGAGGGCGTCGGCGAGGCGGTCGACGTCCACCGCCTCTCGGCCGGGCAGCGTGGGCACCAGGCGCAGCCGGTCCCTGCCCATGCCCAAAATAGACAGTGCCTTGTGGACAGTGGAGTGCGGGGTGCCGGAGAGCACCGGGACCGGGCCGAGCGCGGCGACGCCCGCGTCGGCGGGCGAGACACCGGCCTGCTCGCCGAGCCACTCCCTGGCCACGGCGAGGCCGACGAGGTTCGACATCGTCGCGCCGGTGACGAACGCGCCGTGGTGCCCGGTGCCGAGGCCGAACAGCTCCGCGAGCCAGCCGACCGTCTCGCGTTCGAGGTCCGGCGCCGCCGAGTCGCCGCTGACCACGTTCTGGTCGTAGGCGCTCGTCAGCCAGTCACCGGCCACCGCGGCGGGAGTGGCGCCGCCGGTGACGAAACCGAAGTACCGCGGCCCGGCGCTGCCGGAGAACCACGGCGCCCACCGCTGCTCGAACCGCGCCAACGCGGCGGCGCCACCGATCCCGGCCGCGGGCACCGGCACCACCGCCGGCTCGGGCACCCGCGCGGCGACGGGCCGCGTGTCCAGGCCGCCGATCGCCTTCCGCGCCGCGTCGAGGGTCGCGGCCAGGAGTGCGTCGACGGTGTTCAGGTCCTCGCTGAGCATCGGGTCCATCATTCGTCTCCCGCCGCGTGGTGGATGATCGCCAGTGCCTCGTCCACTTGGGACCGGTGGGTGCGCACGCTCGGCACACACAGGCGGATGCTGTGCGGGCGCGTGCTGGACAGGTGGACGCGGCGCCCGCGGTTGACGCGGGACGGCAGCCGCTCGGTGGCGGCGAGCCCGTGTGCCGGGCCGGCGACGCCCGTGTGCCGGTTCACGGTCCGGGCCAGGAACTCGGCGAGCACGCAGCTGTGCGGACCGCCGGCCGGGACGTGCGCGACGTCGCGCGGCCCGGCGGTCTCGATCGCCCGGCTCGCGGCGTCGCCGAAGCGGGCCAGCAGGTCGGCGAGGTCGCCGGGACCGTCCGGCGACGGTGCGAGGAGCCGGGTGGGCACCGGCGCGTCCTCGAGCCCGCTCACGAAGCCGTCCACGAACGCGGTCGCGGTCGCGGCCGCGGCCTGTCTGGTCTGCCGGTCGGGTTCCGTGCCTGCCATGCCACGAAGGCTAGGCGGCGGTGCCGTCCCGGCCGCGGACGACCGGGAGCAGGTCTCAGCCGTGGGCCTGCTGGGCGTGCCTGGGCAGCAGGCCCACCAGCAGCAGCGTCAGGAGGTCCAGTCCCGCGGCGATGCCGAAGACCAGCTCCGCGGCGGCGAGGTGGGAGTGGACGGACGGGTGCCCGACCCGGGCGAAGAAGACCGTGCCGAGGGCGGCGACGCCGACGGCGCCGGCGAACTGCTGGGCGGCGTTGAGCAGGCCCGCGCCCGTGCCGACCTCCTCGGTGGTGGCGTCGCCGAGGATGAAGTCGAACAGGGGGACGAACACCAGCCCGGAGCCGAACCCGGTGAGCAGCAGCGCGGGTGCCAGCCTCCAGGCGGTGAGGTCGGCGCCCCAGTGCGCGACGGACCACCACAGCGCCAGCAGGCCGACGACGGCGATGGACAGCCCCAGGTGCAGGCTGGCGCGGCCCAGCTTCTCGGCGAGCACGGCGCCTGCCAGCAGGACGGCGACGGCGGTGCCCAGCGCCCAGGGGAGCAGCGTGAGACCGGTGCGCAGCGGCGTCCAGTGCATGCCCTGCTGCAGCAGCAGGTTGATCACGAGGACGAACGCGCTGAGTGACGCGTAGAACCCGGCCACGACCACCATGCCGACGACGAAGCCGCGCTTGCGGAACAGCGACGGTGCGATGACCGGGTGCCGGCTGTGCCGTTCGGAGACGACGAACAGCGCGAGCAGGACGGCCGCGGCGGCCATCATGGCGTAGGTCCAGGCGGGCCAGCCGAGGTCGCGGCCCTGGATGAGCGGGATGATGAGCAGGGCCGAGGCCGCGGTGAGCAGGGCGACGCCGGTGAGGTCGAGGCGGGCGGTCGGGTCCTCCCCGCCGCGACGGGGCAGCACACGCCAGGCGAGCGCGGCGGCGGCGAGGCCGAACGGGACGTTGATCAGGAAGATGGCGCGCCACTGGCTGCCGAACAGGTCCAGGTGGAGCAGCCAGCCGGCCAGGATCGGCCCGGCCACGGTGGCCAGTCCCATCAGCGGACCGATCGGCATCAGTGCCCTGCGCAGGTGCTGGGGCGGGAACACGACCTTCATCAGGGCCAGTCCCTGCGGGATCATGACCGACCCGCACAGGCCCTGCAGCGTGCGGGCGACGATCAGGAAGACCACGTCGGGGGCGAGACCGCACGCCAGCGAGGTGAGGGTGAAGCCGGTCATGCCGAGCAGGAACAGCCGGCGGCGCCCGAGCAGGTCGCCGAGCCGTCCCGAGGTGACCAGGCCGAGTGCGAACGCCGCGGTGTAGGCGCTCAGCACCCACTGCACCGTCACCTGGGCGCCGCCGAGGTCGGCGCGGATGGACGGACCGGCGAGGTTGGCGACGCTGGAGTCGATCAGGTCCATGACGTCGGCGAGGAACACGACGACCAGGACGAGCCACGCGGTGCGCAGCGGCAGCGTGGTCGCGGGAGATTGTTGCTGGTCAATAGACACGAACACCGTTCTACAGCAGATCCCCGTTCCGAACAACAAGAACAGTGTTCAGAGTGGCATAGAACACCGTTCGCTAGACTGTCCGCATGTCACCGACTCCGCAGCAGCGGCGCGCCGCTCGCCACCAGCTGGCCACCGGCTCGGGTGCGCCCGCGGCCCGGCGTGGACCGTCCGGCGGGCGCAAGAAGCCGATCACGGTCGACGCCATCATCGGCACCGCGTTCGGCATCGTGGAACGGGAGGGCTACGAGGCCCTGACGATGCGGCGCCTGGCCGCGGCGCTGGAGACCGGACCGTCGTCGCTCTACGCCCACGTGGTCAACAAGGAGGACCTGGACGAGCTGCTCATCGGCCGCCTGTGCGCCGAGATCGACCTGCCCGAGCCGGACCCCGCCGCCTGGCGGCGGCAGATCGTCGGGGTCTGCACCCAGCTGCGTGACCAGTACCTGCGTTACCCGGGTATCTCCCGGGCCGCCTTCGCCGCCGCTCCGTCCAACCTGGACACGCTGCGCGTCGCCGAGGGACTGCTCGCCATCATGCTCGCCGGGGGCGTCGACCCGCGGGCCGCCGCCTGGGCGATCGACTCGCTGATGCTCTACGTCAACGCCTACAGCCTCGAGGTCTCCCTGGCGAACACCCGCCGCGACCGCAGCGACGACGCCTGGGTCGTCAGCCGCGAGGAGCTGCTGCGCCGCTTCGCCGCCCTGCCCGCCACCTTCCCCCACACCAGGCGCTATGCCACCGAACTCACCGCCGGCACCGTTGGCGACCGCTTCGACTTCACCATCGGCCTGATGCTCGACGGCCTGAAGTCGACGGTGGCCGATCGGTGATACCGGTTCGCACGGTTTGTCCGGACGGTAACCGATCGCGAGGCCGTCACGTGTTGGCCTTGTTCCGGCCACCTGCTGTCTCCTGACGGGGCATAGCGTCCGGCCGTCCCAACCTTTGCGAAAGGCGTGAGATGAACAGACGTGGCGCGATTGCCGCACTCGCCGTCGGTACCGCGGCGGTCGCGGTGCTGGGCACCACCGTCGCGGCGGACGGGTCGCCCGGCCGTGGCGACACCGAGCGCGAGATCGAGCAGGCGTTGCACGACCACCACCCGAGGAACGTCATCCTGCTCATCGGTGACGGCATGGGCACGCAGGAGATCACCGCGGCCCGGTACTACCAGGGTGTCCACAACAAGCTCAACGTCGACCGGATGCCGCTGACCGGGTTCGACACGACGTGGTCGGTCAAGCCCGCGCCGAAGGCCCCGTACCTGCCGGACTACGACCCCGACTCGGCGTCGACCGGCACGATGTGGGCGACGGGCGTGAAGACGCTCGACGAGCGCATCTCGCAGGGCCCGAGCAGCGCGATCAACGTGCCCGGCCGCAACTACCAGTCGGTGATGGAGAAGGCCAGGAAGCGCGGCATGAAGGTCGGCGACGTCTCCACCGCCGAGCTCACCGACGCGACCCCGGCCGTGCAGGGCGCGCACATCTCGCTGCGTGGCTGCCAGGGCCCCACCGACACCGCCGCCTCCTGCCCCCAGGAGACCAAGGCCGCGGGCGGTCTCGGCTCGATCGCCGAGCAGGAGGTCGACAACCACTTCGACGTGCTGCTCGGTGGTGGCCGCGCGCGGTTCGAGCAGACCGTGACCGGCGGCCGAGACAAGGGCGCGACCGTGGTGGACTCGGCCAGGCGGCAGGGCTACCAGTACGTCACCGACGCGAACGGCCTGCGTGGGGCGAAGGACGACAGGCCGGTGCTCGGCCTGTTCAACTCGGGCAACATGTCGCTCGAGTGGACCGGCCCGACCGCCTCGACCGGCAAGGGCAACACCCCGGCGGCGTGCACGGAGAACCAGCGCCCGGCGAACGAGCCGAGCCTCGCGGACATGACCTCGAAGGCGATCCGGCTGCTGGATAACCGCAAGGGCTTCTTCCTCCAGGTCGAGGGCGCGTCGATCGACAAGCAGGACCACGCCACCAACGCGTGCGGCCAGCTCGGTGAGACCGTGGCGTTCGACCGGGCCATCGGTGTCGCGCTCGACTACCAGCGCACCCACCCGGACACGCTGGTGATCGCCACCGCCGACCACTCGCACACGAGCCAGATCGTGTCCGAGGACGCCGGCGGCACCGGCCTGCCGACCGGCTACTCGACCAACGTCGTCACCAAGGACGGCCAGACCCTGACGCTGACCTACGGCACCGCGGGCTACGGCGGCCCCGGCGCGGCCCCGTCGGCGAACCCGCCGAGCCAACAGCACACGGGCGCGACCGTCCCGCTCTGGGGCATAGGCCCCGGCGCGGCGGCCATCCTCGGCACCAACGACCACACGGACCTGTTCCACACCCTGGGCGGCTGACCGGTCAAGTCGTGCGAGGGGCCGGCGGGAGTTCTCGCCGGCCCCTCTCTCTCCCGCACCGGCCGGGCACCTGGGCCGGCCCCTTGGATCTTCGGATCTTTGTGCGAAGTCGGCACCTGATCAACAGATACCTCAGGGGAACGTGACGGCAGCCGACCACAATCCACCCTGAAACCCGCACCTTCGCCGGGACGCAACCCACGCACAGAAATGCGGGGAGGCGGACCAGGTGCCACGATCGCGCCGCTGTCGGGCGACATCGTCTCGTCGAGCGCGGCCTGAACCAAGGCGATCAGCCGCGCCGGCGGTTCGCGGACATCGCTCCGCGGGGGCCGGTGCGGCTGATTTCCTTTTGCATAACGCTGATCGGATGACGAGATGCGGCCGAATGCTCGCTTTTCGCTGTCCGGTAACCGAAAGCCGTCATGGGGGTGGTGGGCGCGCTCTATCCTGACAGCCGACCGACGGGTGGGTGAGTGACGTGAGCGCGTTCAGCGACGACCTCGACCGGGTTTTTCGCGGTGGTGACCCGGCGGAGGTGGCGGACCGGCTGGAGGAGTGGCAGCAGGAGTTCGACAAACATCTCCAGGGTTTCGACCGGTTGCAGCAGGCGGCCGCCGGGTTGCGGGTCACCGAGACGGCGGCCGACGGCGGCATCCGGGTCACCGTCGACGTGAGCGGGCAGATCGTCGACATCGTCACCACCGACGAGCTGAGCTCCGTCGACGCCACGGAGATCGGGCCGCTGATCCTGCAATGCCTCAAGCGCGCGCAGAGCACACTCGCGGCCAAATTCGCGGAGACCGCCGAGGAAACACTGGGCGACGACCCGACGCGGGCAAATCTGGTCGAGCAGTACCAAAAGCGTTTCCCCGA
>NZ_JBJMIE010000245.1:0-7170 GCF_045807065.1 Actinophytocola sp.
GGTCATGAACGACATGGACCGCTACCGACTCGTCATCGACGTCCTCGACCGGGTCCCCGGCCTCGGCGTGCGCACCGCGCTGCTGCGCCAGCGCATGCAGGACATCCGCGCCCGCCACCACGTCTGGACCCGCGAACACGGCGAGGACCTGCCCGAGGTCCGCGACTGGACCTGGCCGTTCTGATGCGGGTGCTGGTGGTGAACGCCGGCTCGTCCAGCCTCAAACTCGCGTTGCTCAATGAGACGGACGAGGTCGTCGACAGGGTGACCCTCGACCGGTGGTCCGGCGAGGACGAGACCGAGGACATCGGGAAGTTCGTCGGCCGGCTGCCCGGGGTGGACGCCGTCGGGCACCGGATCGTGCACGGCGGCCCGGAGCTGACCGGCCCGGTCCGGATCGACGGCAGCGTCCGCGACCGGATCGCCGGCCTGGCGGAGCTGGCGCCACTGCACCAGCCACGGGGCGTGGCCGGAATCGACGCCGTCGGCAAGGTGCTACCGGACGTGCCCGCGGTGGCGTGCTTCGACACCGCGTTCCACCACGACCTGCCACCCGCCGCCGCGACGTACGCGCTGCCGCGCGAGTGGAACGAGCGGTGGGGCGTGCGCCGGTACGGCTTCCACGGCCTCTCCCACGCCCACGTCGCCCGGCGGGTCGCGGAGCTGGCCGGACCGGGGCGGCGGATCGTCAGCTGCCACCTCGGCTCCGGCGCGTCGCTGGCCGCGATCGACGGCGACCGCTCGGTGGACACGACGATGGGGTTCACGCCGCTGGCGGGCCTCGTCATGGCCACGCGGTCAGGCGATGTCGACCCCGGTCTCCTGCTGTGGCTGCTGAACCGCGTCGACGCCGACGAGCTGTCCGACACGCTCGAACACCACAGCGGCCTGGCCGGCCTGACCGGCGGCAGCGGCGACGTGCGGGACGTCATCGGCAGCGACGAGCCGGACGACCGGCTGGCGCTGGCCGTCTACACACACCACCTCCGCCGCGAGATCGCCGCGATGGCGGCCGCGCTGAACGGCCTCGACGTCCTGGTGTTCACCGGCGGCGTCGGCGAGCACCAGCCCCCGATCCGCGCGGCGGCCGCCGAGGGCTTGGCGTTCCTCGGCGTACGCATCTCGGCGGCGGCGAACGACGCCGGTCGGACCGACATCACCGCGGCCGGCGCGCCCGTGCGGACGCTGGTGCTCGAGTCCCGCGAGGACGTGGAGATCGCCCGGCAGGTCCGTGCCGTGGTGTCCTAGTCTCGTCCTGGCCACGTCCTTTCGCGAGCCGCCGGAGGACAGCCTCGGTCCGCGAGGCGTCCAGCTTCAGGAGGTGCCGCGCGATGGTGAGCCCGAGAACGCCGCGGCTCGGCCTCGATTAGGGTGGGTCGGCTCGACAGGACATGAGCGAAAAGGACGTGTGGCCGTGCCGTTGATCGCGATCGAAGAGCACTGGAACTCCCCCGCCGTGATTGCGGCGCTGCGGGCACTCCCCGAGGGGCAGCGTGACGAGAGCCTCGCGTTGAGCGAGCTGGGCGACAACCTCGCCCACCTCAACGATCTCGGGGAGGGTCGCATCGCGGTGATGGACGCCCAGGGCGTCGACGTGCAGGTCATCTCCCTCGCCCCGCCGGGAGTCGGGGAGGTCGCACCGGCGGACGCGGTCGTCCTGAGCCGCGAGGCGAACGACCTGGCGGCGGAGGCGGTGGCGAAGTACCCGGCGCGCCTGCGTGCGTTCGCCGCGCTGCCGATGACCAACCCCGCCGCGGTGGCGGGAGAGCTCGAACGGGCCGCCGGCCTGGGCTTCGTCGGCACCATGGTCTACGGCCGCACGGGCGAGACCCCGCTCGACGACCCGTGCTACGACGACCTGTTCGCCACCGCCGCGGCACTCGGCCAGCCGATCTTCATCCACCCGCAGCTCCCGCCGCGTGCCGTCCGCGACGCCGCCTACTCCGGCTTCGACGAGATGACCAACCTGGCGCTGGCGACGTTCGGCTGGGGCTGGCACCTGGAAGCGGCGCTGGCGGCGCTGCGCCTCATCGTCCGCGGCACCTTCGACCGCCACCCCGACCTGCAGATCATCCTCGGCCACTGGGGCGAGCTACTGCCGTTCTGGTCCGACCGCACCAACAGCCTGACCCGCGTCGCGGGCCTGGAGCGCAGGGCCGAGGACTACCTCCGGACCAACTTCCACATCACGTGCTCGGGCATGCTCAACCCCGTCCTGCTGCGCCACACCCTCGAGGTCACCACCATCGACCGCCTCCTGTTCTCCGTCGACACCCCGTTCCAACGCCCCACCGCCGCGGACATCACCCAGTTCCTGGCCCAGTTCCCCGACGACGAGGACCGCCAGAAGTTCACCGCCGACAACGCGCGGAAGCTGTTCAGGATCGGGTAACACGGTTATGGCTCGACACGATCCTCTACGGGAACGCCACAGCGTCTCGAAAGCCGACCCGGTCGTTCCCAGCCTCCGGAGGACAGAGTGCGAAAGTTGGCCACCGCGATCGAGCACAGAACTGGTCGCGTTTTCCGGCTGCTGATCCGCGCGGGCTTGGGTGCGTTCATCGTGTTCTACGCGACTGCCGTGTTCATCAATCGCGAACTGGGCCTGGTCGATAAGATCGAGCGTCCGCTGATCATGGCGGCACTACTTCTGATCCTGGCCGTCCTGGCGCGGATCGAGCGCCACCTGAGCCGGGGTGAAACTCCCGAAGTAACCGTGTACACCAATCGTCACAGCTTCTACACGGCCACCCGAAAGACTGTCGAGAATTGCCAGGATCGAATCTTCGTATGTTATTTGTCACCCATAAGTCCGAATGAGGTCGATGCCTCCTTCCAGCAGCACATCGACGCGTGCCGCAAGTGGGCCAAGAGTTCCCCTCGGCACAGGTTCCGGCGAATCGGCGTGAATTCGGACGACCCTTCGATGATCGAGTTCTTGAAACGGGAGCTGACGGAGGTGCGTCGGGCGCGAGTGAATCAGCTGCACTATCGGGTCAAGCTGTTGGACCGTACTACCTACGATGCCGCCATGTTCTGCGTGGGCATCTACGATGACGACCAGGTATTCATTTCCTGCAACAGCGATACCGATCGCATCGTCGGCATCGGCATTCGCGGCCGAGAGGTTGTTCGCGAGTGCTTCGATCACTACTACGATTGTCTTTGGCATTCGGCTGTGGACATCGAGAAGTTCCCGATCGATGAGGTGCCCGCCCGCGTGTCGCCAACCCGGTGATCGTTCGTGGTCACTCATCTAGGGAGTTAGGGGAGGCGAACCAGTCTCGAGGCGGGCCGCGACCTTGGCCGCCGCCTGTCGCAGGTTCTGGGCCCGGTACAGGACGATGGCGCGCTGCCACGCCTCCCGGGCCGGCTCGTGGTCACCGCGCCCCACGTGGATGTCCCCGATCTCGGTGAGGGCGCCGGCCTGCCGGTAGGTGTTGTCCAGCTCGTGCCAGAGGGTCAGCGCCTGCTCGTAGTGCGCCAGCGCCTGCTCGTGCTGTCCGGTCCGCACGGCGATGGCGCCCATCGTCTCCAGGCAGTCGGCCTGCCCGTAGACGTCTCCGTGCCGGCGGCACAGTGCCAGCGCGGACTCGCACCGCTCGCGTGCCTCGTCGTGGTCGCCGAGGCGGGTGTGGCAGGCGGCGATCATGCCGAGCGTGCGGATCTCCCACGTCGTGCCGCCGGCCTCGTGGTACAGGTTCTGGGCGCTGAGCGCGTGGGGCAGGGCGCGGCGGTAGTCCTCCTGGTGCATCCACGCGAACGCCAGGATGAAGTGGACGCCCGCCTGGCCGAGGACGTCGCCGATCTTCTCCGCCAGCGCCAGCGACTGGCCGAGGTGGTGCAGCGCGGTGTCCTGCTCCCCCAGCGGCACGTACACCAACCCCAGCCGGCGGTGAGCGCGGGACTGCGCGGCCACGTTGTCCAGCCGCTGCGCCGCGGCCAGCCCGGCCGACCACGACGCGATGCTGTCGTGGATCGCGCCGCGCCGGTAGTGGAAGTTGTCGAGCGTCCACGCCAGCTGCCAGACGGCCGTGTCCCACCCGGCGCGCTCGGCGGCCGACAGGGCCGCGAGGACGCAGTTCTGGTTGGTGTCGAACCACGTCATGGCCGCCGTCTCGCTGGCCAGGTCCTCCGGCACGCAGTCGGCGGCGGGCACGCCGATGTCGATGGGTGGGAACTGCTGGTCGAGCAGCCCGCTGCCGCGGTAGGCCGTGTGCAGGTAGAAGTCGACGATCCGGCGCAGCGCGGCGCGGCGGTCCTCCGCCGGCTCGTCCGCCAGCGCGACCGCGTGCGCGTGCTGGCGGACCAGGTCGTGCAGCCGGTACCGGCCGGCCGCCGGCTCCTGCACGAGGTGGTCGTCGACCAGGTGGTCCAGCAGCCACGCGGCATCGGCCCGGTCGACCGCGGCGAGCGCGGCGGCGGCGTTCACGTCGATGTCCGGACCGGGGTGGACGCCCAGCAGCCGAAACATCCGCCGGCTGGGCTCGTACAGGTTCTCGTACGACAGCGCGAACGCCGCCGCGACGCTTCGGGCGCCCGTCGACAGCTCCGCGAGCGGTGAGCCGGCGCGGCGTAATCGTTCCGCCAGGTGCCACACGGTCCACGCGGGCCGGGACCGCAGCCGGGCCGCCGCGATCCGGATGGCCAGCGGCAGGTACCCGCACAGCTCGACGACCTCCCGCACCGCGGCCGCCTCCCCCGCGACGCGTCCCGCCCCGACGACCCCGGTGAACAGCTCGAGCGCGTCCCGCTCCGGCAGCACGTCCAGGGACATGACCTGCGCGGTCTCGAGGTCGACCAGCCGCCGCCGGCTGGTGATCAGCGCCAGGCTCCGGACGGTGCCCGGCAGCAGCGGCCGCACCTGCGCGCTGTCGGCGGCGTTGTCCAGCACCACCAGCATCGACCGCGCGGCCAGCTCCGCGCGCCACCGCGCGGCGCGGGCGTCCAGGTCGTTCGGGATCTCGGCACCGGGCACGCCGACCGCTCGCAGCAGCATGTCCAGCGCGGCCAGCGGTGTGGTCGGCGCCTGGTTGGGCGCGTGGCCGTGCAGGTCGATGAACAGCTGCGCGTCGGGGTAGTGCTCGGTGAGCCGGTGCGCGGCACGCACCGCCAGGGTCGTCTTGCCCACACCCGCCATCCCGTCCAGCGCCTCGATCACCAGCGCGCCGGAGCCCTCCCTGCCGGCGGCCAGCAGCCGGGCCAGCTCCGCCCTGCGCCCGGCGAAGTCGGCGACGTCCCCGGGCAGGTCGTTGCGGGCCCTGGGCCGGGCGGGCGGCGTGACCGGCGCGGCGGCGAGCCGGTCGTCGTTCTCCAGGACCTGCCGGTGGATCTCGACCAGCGTGGGCGACGGGTCGATGCCGAACCGCTCGACCAGCACGGTCCGGGCCCGCACGAACACCTCCAGCGCCTCGGCCTGCCGGCCGGCCCGGTAGAGCGCGCGCATCAGCTGTCCCCACAGCCGGTCGTGCCCGGGGTGCTGCTCGGTCAGCCCGGTCAGCTCCGCGATCAGCTCCGCACCCGCACCGACGGCCAGCTCGGCGTCGATCCGGTCCGCGATGGCCGACAGGCGCATGCCGGAAAGCCGCCTTGTCTCCCCCCGCAACGCGCTGACCTCGCCGAACTCCCCGTACGCGTCGCCGTGCCACAGGGACAGCGCGTGCGTCAGGTGCTCGACGGCCACCGCGGGCTCGCCGGCCGGCGCCTGCCGCCCGGCGGCGACCAGCTCCTCGAACCGCGCGACGTCCAGCACCCCGGGTGCCAGGCGCAGCACATAGCCGGCCGGGTGCGTCACCACGGCCAGCGCGTCACCGGCGGGCGACAGCGCGGCCCGCAGCCGCGACACGTACGTCCGCACCGACCGGTGCGCGCCCGGCGGCGCCTCGTCGCCCCACAGGGCCGAGACCAGCGTCCCGACGGCAGTCACCCGACCGCTGTTCGCGATCAGCGTCGCGAGGAGGGTGCGGATCCTGGTGCCCCCCAGGTCCAACACTTCCCCGCCCACCCGCACCTCCAGCGGGCCGAGCACCTGGACCAGCACGTCCATGCCCTTAGAGGAACCCACGACCACCGCGCAGATACCAGGACTGTCGACGAATTGTGGACGGATCGCAAACGAGAGGTGGAACGGTAGCCCTGTCACCGCAAGATGTGGGAGGTCGGAAGCGATGACGAGAGTGCCGAGGCGTTGCCCGACGGACACACCGTCGTCGTGGGTGGGCAGCGTCACATGCTCCGCTGGAGGCACGATCGCACCGCGATCGGCGGAGCGCCTCGACCCCGAACAAGGCCAGTGGCGCCCCGCCGCCGTCATGACTGACGCGCGGACTGCCCATTCGGTGCTGCCGCTCGCCGCCGGGGTCGTGCTGGTCGTCGGCGGCGCCCCGCTGGTCGGCGCCGCCGACGACCTGGCACTCACGATCCACGAACTGTATGACCTCTCGCACGACCGGCGGCTGCCCACCGGCGGTCCGCCACGCGGACACCGGCGCACGCCGCCCGCACAGACCCCGGTCCCACGGTGGTGCCACCAGTAGGCCCCCCAATCCCCGGCTTCACCGTGGGACCGGACCCTATCGTCAGCTCCGAGCGGTCGCGTGACCGCTCGGCCAGGGGCTATGCCCCCGTCACCCCGTCGATCGCCTCGCGGAGGAAGTCGGCGTGGCCGTTGTGCCGGGCGTACTCGTGCATCATGTGCATCATCACCAGCCGGAGCGACACGTCCTCGTCATGGCGCGCGTTGTGCCCGGTCACGTCCAGCGACTCGGCCGCCCGCTCGATCCGCCGCGCGTGCTCGACCTCGGCCTCCCACGCGGCGAACGCCTCCGCACGGGTCGAGCCGGACGGGTCGTACGCGGCCTGGAAGTCGCCGTCGGGGGACCAGACGAGCGGGATGTCCTCACCGTTGATGACGCGCCGGAACCAGTGCCGCTCCACCTCCGCCATGTGCCGCACGAGACCCAGCAGCGACAGCGTCGACGGCGGCATCGACCGCCGGCGCAGGTCGTCATCGGACAGACCCTCGCACTTCATCGCCAGCGTGGCCCGGTGGTAGTCCAGGAAAGCGCGCAGCGTCTCCCGCTCGCCCCCGCGCAGCGGCGGGCCGATCCGGTCCTCGGTCATGCGAACTCCCCTCGACCGCGCCGACCCTACCCGCCATGGTGCGGCTTA
>NZ_JBJMIE010000246.1:0-23512 GCF_045807065.1 Actinophytocola sp.
ACGCGTTCAGCTCGTTCACCGGCAACCCCAACACGCTGCCGGTGGACCAGCACGAGACGGTGGCGATGATCGCGCCGCGCGGGCTGTTCATCATGGAGAACCCGCACATCGACTGGCTGGCCGCGCGCTCGGGCAGTGTCGCCGCGCTCGGCGGGGCCGAGGTCTACAAGGCACTCGGCGCCGGCGCCAACATCTCCTACTGGTCCGACGTCCAGGACGGCACCCACTGCGCCACCCGGTCGGAATGGCGGACGCCGCTGCAGCAGAACATCCAGAAGTTCCTGCTGCGGACCGGCAACACGGCCGGCGTCTTCCGGATCTCCGGTAGCAAGTCCGGCAACCTGGCCGACTGGCGCGACTGGACGACCCCGACCCTGACCTCCGGCGCCCCGGCCGACCCGCCACCGGCCGACCCGCCGCCGGTCACGGGTGGCTGCACGGTGACGGCGTCGGTCAACCAGTGGACGGGTGGTTTCGTCACCACGGTGCGGGTGACCGCCGGCGCCGCGGCGGTCACCGGCTGGACGGTGACCGCCGCCCTGCCGCCGGACACCACCATCACCAGCGGCTGGAACGCCAACCGCAGCGCCGACACCGGCACGGTCCAGTTCACCAACGTCGGCTTCAACGGCGCCGTCGCCCCGGGGCAGTCGGTCGAGTTCGGCTACCAGGGCACCGGAACCGGCTCGGGCGCGACCCAGACCTGCTCCGTCGCCTAGCCCGACCACCCGAAGGACGCCTTCGTCAAGTTCGCTCTTGGGCACATCGACTTCCGCTGGCCGGGGCGTTTGATGTTAGTTCTAACTGTCGAAGCGGGCCGAACCAGACATGTCGGTCCCTGGCCGCTTCGGCCTCGACAACAGGGCCTCCCAGGATGAGGCAGTCGACCCAGGCGAACCCAACGCATAAGCGTTTGGGTCACCTGAGACCAGTCGCTCGCGGCGCGTGTGGTGGTCCGCTACGCACTGCGAATGGTCGTCGGCGCAGCCGGTGGTTCACGGCGGGCCAGTGGTGTGGGCGCGAAGGCGTCGGCCGGTAGGGCAGTTGCTTCTTTGGCGGTGAGGACGTCGAGTTCCTTGCGGGTCTCGAAGGGCAGGTGATCGAGCGCGATGCGTCGGGCTATCCAGTCCATGATGCTGGAGGCTTCGCGGATCTCGGGGTCGTCGGTCATGCCCAGTGGTTCGAACCGCATGTCTTTGAGCTTGGACACGATCACCTCGGCGGGCACGCCGTACTGCAGGGCGAGCGACAGCATGATGGAGAACGCGTCCATCAGGCCGCCCGAGGTCGAGCCCTCCTTGCCCCACTTGGCGAACACTTCGCCGGGTCGGCCGTCTGCGAACTGGTTGGTGGTCATGAACACCGAGGCGCCGTTGACCTCAACCGAGTGGGTGACGCCGTGGCGACGTCGTGGCAGCCGTTCGCGGGTAGGTGGGTGGTTCATCGGGCCCGTCCTCCATGCACAACTGGTGGTGTCTTATATGCTTGTAACTACTAGATGTGGGGGTGAAAGGTAGCGCAAGGCACCGACAGTTCAGGTCGCGCCACGCCGGTCCGATCGGGCTAGTACCGCCGGTTGGCCATGGTTTGGTCGAGGTCGGGCACGACACGGCGGGCGCGGTTCAGGGCGTAGTCGATGATCTTCTCGCGGCGGCTACCGCGCATCGCGAACGCGGCGTCATGGAGGCGCTGAACGGTCCGCACGATCGTGCCGGTGTCCACGGCCATGTTCGCCCGCAGCGTGTACCAGCCATCGTCGCTGTCGCGGCCGAACAGTTCGCCGGGCAACATGGCCACTCCGGTCTGCCGGTCGTCGCCACCGTAGTAGAGCAGGACCGCGAGCGCGTCGACGCTGCTCTGGACTCGGTCACCGAACAGGCTCCGATCGATGCGTATGGGCAGGTACCAGCCGCCTTCGGGCAGGTCGAGGTGGTAGGTCGCTCGGCCCAGCGTGGTGTTCAGGGTGTTGATCTCGCTGGCGAAATAATGGAGCTGTTCGCGGTTCCAGTCGTTCCACCGGTTCACCCAACTTGGTGGGGTGAGGCAGATCGCGGCGGCGCTGATCAGCTCGTTGGACTGGGGCACCCGGCCGTGGGAGAACACGGTCCGGTAGTGCGCCAGGGCCTTGCGGATGGCTGGGTTCCTTGTGGTGGCGAAGGCGACTCGGCCGGTGGGCAGGGTGAACGTCTTGGATGGGGTGACGACCGAGATGCACCACGGGGCGAGGTCTGGGACCGCGCCGATGGGCAGGGCGTCGATACCGTCATGAAGGTAGGAGCCCACGTAGACGTCGTCGCCGACGACATAGGCGGGATTGTCGGGGTGCTCCAGGTTGTGATCGACGATCGCGGCGGCGATGTCGTGGGCGCGGTCGCGGCTCAGCACCCGACCGTCCAGGTTGTTGACCAGGGGTACATAGATCAGCCGCCCCGGTGTACGCGCCATGTCGGTCAGCCAGTCGGCGACGGTCTTGCCGGTCAGCTCGTTCTCGACGTGAATGGTTCCGCCGAAGACCGGCGGCAGGAGCCGTAGCGACTGGTAGTAGCCGCTGGGAGCGAGGATCACGCCGCCGCTGTGGTGCAGTTCCTCGAACCTCCGATGGCACATGATCGCCGCGCAACAAGCGAGAAACACTCCCTTCGCTCCACCGGAGAAGGTCATCACGTCGTCGAGGTCGGACGGGATGCCGAGCTGGCGGAAGTGGGCACACGCGAACGCTCGCGCTTCGTCGTCGAAGCCGGACGACCCGCCCCGATACGCGCCGAGCTGATGCTCGCGGTCCGCAACGTAGTTCAGATAGTCGTCATGCCTCTCGCCATCCTGGCGCTGGTTCTCGGCGAGGAGTCTGAACGCTTCGACCGTCGAGACTCGCGGTTCGTGGGCTCGGTCGAACTCGGCAAGATCATCGAGAGTGTGCCTGGTGGCTGCCGGTCGACTCTTCTCGCAGGCATATCCCAACAACCCGCGGCGACGGTCGAAGAACCAGGAGCCGAAGTCCGTCACGATCTCGTGCGGGTTGGGGGAGCCGTGGGAACCCTTGTACAGCTTCTCCACCCGGTACGCCGTCTTCGCGTCGTCAATCAACGCGTATACGGCGGTGTAGAGGTCATCGAAGCAGTCTTGTAGCAACGAGCCTGCTCCTCTCATGACGTGCCGACGAATTGACCGGTGGACATAGCGGTCGGAGGGCCGAAGCGGGAAGCGCCTCGATACACCATCATGGGCCTAGTCAACTGGCAGTACGCCGCGGCCGGAGGAACCCCGCGAGGGGCCATTCCACGGGGGTGACCAGACGAGGTGGCCAGAATGCTTGGGAAGGGTGACCAGACCATAGGGCCGACGCTGCGTGCTCTACGGGAGGAAGCAGGCAGGTCGCAGTCCGAGCAAGCGGATATGCTGTCCGGCCTCGCTGGGCGAGCCGTCACCCGCAACGAGGTATCACGCTGGGAGGCCGAACGTCGCCTGCTCACGCCGTTCTGGCAGGGTCACTTTGCCACGTCGTTCGGTGTCCCGGTGGACGTGCTCCGGGGAGCAGTCGGGGCTACGAAGGCGAAGCGGCGACGCGACCAACAGCAAGAGGAGGGCGATTCGGTGCGGCGGCGGCAATTTCTCGGCACCCTCGCTGGCCTCGCGGTGCCGGCCGTTGGGCTTGTCGAACTACCGCGGCGCGGTCAACTCGGGTTGTCCGATATCGACTGTCTGTACCGGCAAACTGCACGCTTACGTCGACTCGACGACGTCCTTGGTGGTGCCGATACCTATCACCTCTACGCCACCCAGGTCACCACGACAGAGAGCCTGTTCGCCAACGCCCGATACTCCCAGGAGGGCGGTCGGAGGCTGCGCTCGCTGCTCGGTGAGCAACACCAGTTGGCCGGCTGGGCAGCATTCGACGCTGGGCTCCACGCACAAGCCCGGCAGCACTACATGGACAGCTTGACCGCCGCCCGAGAGGCCGACAACGCTGCGCTGGCCGGCAACGCGCTGGCGTTCGTGGCGTACCAGGAGACCGCCACCAACCGCAATGGAGCCGGTACAGCCCAAGCCTCACACGATGCCGCTCGCGATGTGGCCACCCCGCGGGTCGAGACGCTGCTTCTCGAACGAAAGGCATTTGCCCACGCCGCAGTCGGCGACGCCCAACAAGCTGACACCGCACTCGCGCAGGCGCGAGAGGCCCTCCAACGCGTCGACCACCGACCCGAGCCGGACTGGGTGTTCTGGGTCAATGAACAGGAGATCGACATCATGGCCGGCCGGTGTTGGACCGAGCTTCGTCAACCGCTGCGCGCCGTGCCCGTGCTCGAACAGGTCCTGGCCGGCTTCGATGACACCCATGGCCGCGACAAGGCGCTCTACCTCACCTGGCTGGCCAGCTCCTACCTCCAGGCCCGTGAGGTCGAGCAGGCTGCCGCCACCCTGATCCGTGCCCACGACCTGTCCATTGGTGTGGCCTCCGTACGGCCCGCTGGCCGCATCGCCAAAGTGGCCCGCCAACTCGCCCGGCACCGCGCCGTTCCCGAGGTCTCGCTCGCACTCGACCGGATCCGCCGCTAACCCTCGCCATCCACGCTCGTGGTCTTCTCCAGCCACGTGAGGTAGCCAGCCGACGCGGCCTCGATCTTCACCGCCGTCACCTCCGGGTTGTCCCAGGTGTGCTCGGCGACCAGGTGCGACTCAAGCTCCACGTAGCGGACGCTCGTGGTCTTGAAGATCGCAACCCACTCCTCGCCCTCGCCCTGTTCGCCGAGATGCCACCAGAACGACGTCACAGGGCCGTGGACCTGCGCGGTGGCCGCGAGTCTCGCTTGCACCGCCGATGCCGCCAGGCGAGCGGCGGTTGCGCGGTCGGGAGTCGCTGTTGTCACGATGTAGTGGTCAACCATCCAACCAAGCGTAGGCGACGCGTCGACTGTCGACTGTTGCCCGGCTCGATGGCCGTGCATAGGCCAAACACGAGTCCGCCGACGATGACACCCACGACAGTGGGTTACTTGCCCGGCCCGTCTCCCACGTGGCCATACGGGGAGCGCGCGATCTACGCCTGGCCCGCCGTTTCAGCAGTAGCGCCAACACGCTCATCCTCGGTGATGATCGCTTCCCACGTGCCCTTGCCGACCGGCGCCTCCGGCTCGGGCGTCCTTCAGCACGTCGGCCAGGTTCTGAGGGTCGCGTCCAGGACGTCGAGGATCCGGGTCCACGAGGCCTCCACGTCGCCCGAGTGGTCGAAGCCGCCGGTTCGTTCCAGGGTCACGTAGCCGTGGAAGGTGCTGTGCAGGAACCGGACCGCGTGGTTGTGTTCGGACTCGGGCAGGTCGTAGCCCCGCAGGATGGCTCTCGTCATGTCGGAGTGGCGGCGGGCCGCGCTCGCCGCCGCGGTCTGTGGGTCGAGGCGGAGTTGGGCGGCGGTGTAGCGGCCGGGGTGGCGCGTCGCGTAGTCGCGGTAGGCGGTCGCGAACGCCACCAGTGCCTGCTTGCCCGCGCGGCCGGCCAGTGCGTCGGCCGCGCGGTCGGCCAGCTCGGCCAGGGCCAGTACCGCCACCCGGACCCGCAGGTCCTGGGCGTTGCGGATGTGCGAGTACAGGCTCGCGTCCTTGACGCCGAACCTGCGGGCCAGTGCCGACACGGTCACCTGCTCGAAGCCGATCTCGTCGGCCAGGTCCGCCGCCGCCCTGGTCAGGCGTTCCGTGGACAACCCCACGCGGGCCATGTGCCTCCCTGGGAAGTATAAGTAGTTGCCTAGACATATTAGGCTACTGCCTATGAGGCCATTGACCGAACGCGACATCCGCTCTTCCTTCGTCAACTGCACCAAGGGCGAGGCGAAGCGGCTGGCCGTGCCCAGGGACCTGGCCGACCAGCCGTGGGACGACCTCGACTTCCTCGGCTGGCGGGACCCCGCCGCCCCGGACCGCGCCTACCTGGTGGCCGAGTCCGACGGGACACTGGTCGGCGTCGCGCTGCGGCGGGCGACACCGCCGGCGGGACAGGCACGGCGGACCATGTGCACGCTCTGCCTGACCACGCATGCCGGCGGCGGCGTGTCCCTCATGACCGCGCGCAAGGCCGGCCGCGGCGGCCAGCTCGGCAACTCCGTGGGCGCCTACCTGTGCACCGACCTCGCCTGCTCGCTCTACCTGCGCGGCAAGAAGGACGCGGGGTTCGGCGGCCGCATCCAGGAGTCCCTCGCCCTGCCGGAGAAGATCGAACGCACCACCGCGAACCTCGCGGCGTTCCTCGGCAAGGTCAGCGCAGGGTGATCGCCACCCGGTGCGGTCCGCTCAGCGTGGCCGGGATCGCGTGGTCGCGCTGGGCGACGCCGTCGACGGTGAACGAGGACACGGCACCCGAGCCGGTGACCGTCAGGTCCAGGGTGAGGTCGCGGTGGACCAGGCCGGACAGCCGCAGCCGCGAGAAGGTCGCGGGGACCACCGGGCGGAAGCGGATCGCGTCCACGCCGAACTCGAGGCCGAGGAGTCCGTGGTGGACCATCGCGAGGTAGCCGGCCGCGCTCCAGAGCTGCCGGGCGGACCCGTCCGGCCGGCCCGAGCCCGGGCGGTAGAACTCGTGGTAGGTCGGGGCCCGGCCGGCCAGGCCGGCGAGGCTGGCCAGCTCCGCCGCGAACACGTCCACCGCGCCGCGGCTCGCCGCCGCCCAGCCCCAGTAGCCCTGGACGAACGGCCACACCATCCCGTTGTGGTAGTAGTACTCGTCCCGCAGCAGCCACGGCCGCCACAGCGCGTACGGCGGCCACAGGCACGGCAGGCCGTGCGGGGTCGGCGTGAGCGCCCGGAAGATCGCCGCGGCCTGGTCGTCGTCGGCGACGCCCCACAGGACCGCGAGCGCGTTGCCGAGGCCCTCCCACCGGTCCGGGTCGTCCGAGTGGTACGCGTAGCGGCCGCGCTCGGGCGACCACAGCCGCTCGTTGATCGCCTCGCTGAGGACACGCGCCCGGACCTCGAACGGCGACGGGTCCTCGCCGAGCAGCGCCGCGGCCCTGCCCGCCAGCGTGTAGGCGCGGTGGTGCAGGACGTTGGTGCTCAACGCCGCCGTGGCACCCACCGCCCGGCCGCGGAACGCGAACCGCGGCCGGTAGGCGCTGTTGGACTCCATGAAGCTGGCGCAGCCGCGGAACAGCCGGCCGTCGAACACCTCGCGCTCGGCCCTCGCCAGGCTCGCGCGCGTCACCTCGTGACTCCAGCGCAGGAAGTCCAGGTCGCCCGTGGCCACGAAGGACGCCCACGCGCCGACCGCGCCGACCACGGCGTCGGTCAGCCGCGGCCAGCCGCCGAAGTGCGCGCACCGGTCCTGCGCCCACACCCCGTCCGCCGCCACCCCACGCAGTGTCGCGGCGGCCACCGCCGGGTGGAGCAGGCCGGCACCGAGGTCGATGGCGTACGCGGCGTCCCGCACCCACACCGTCGGCCACGACTCCCCGGCCACGAAGGCACCGCCGGACGCACCGCGAGACGCACCACCGGACGTACCGCCAGCACCGCCGGACACGCTGTCCGCAACGTCCCGCACGGCCTTCGCGTACGCCGCGTCGTAGACATCCAGGCCCGAGGAGAACGCGATCACTCATTCACCCAGCATCGCGGCCGCGTAGTCGTGCAGCGCGTCCCGGTCGGAGCGGCCCGTCTTCGTCACCAGGTTCGCGATGTGCTTCTCCACGGTCCGCGGCGAGATGTGCAGGCGGTTGGCGATCGCCTTGTTGCCGACGCGGTCCACCAGCAGCTGGAAGACCTCGTACTCGCGCGCGGTCACGCCCAGCGCGCGCAGTGCCGCCGGCACCCGGTCGGTGCCCGATCGGCGCTGCCACACCGCGGCACCGGTCTGGCGCAGCAGCGCGCGGCAGGCGCTGGCGACCGCGGGCACGTCGACCTGGTGGAAGTACTCCTCCGCCTGCCGCAGCCACGTCTCCGGCTCGCCCCAGCCGTCGACGATCGCGGCCTCGGCGACCAGCCGCAGCCCGAGGTGGCGGGTCATCGGGTAGAGGGCGGACACGGCGAGCGACTCGGCCACCGCCGCGGCGGCGTCGGCCTGCCGGCCGGCGCGCCCGGCCAGGACCGCGCGGGCCAGCAGCACGAACTGCCGGTTCCACCGCATCCCCGCCATCGCCTCCGCGCTGATCTCCGCGAAGCCGGCCGGGTCGAGCGAGCCGTCCAGCACGTCCACGAGCACCCGCAGCCCGTGCCGCCCGGACAGCGAGAAGATCGACGGCGCGTCCTCCTCGTTGCGCTGCAACCGTTCGAACGCCTCGCGGGACCGCTCGTGGTCCTCCTCCAGCAGCGCGCAGAACACCTCGCCCATGCCCAGCGCCAGCGCCTGCTCGGGTGCCTGCTCGCCGCCGCTTCCGTGGAACGCGGCCAGCGCCTCCTCCATCTCCCTGCGCCGGGCGCGGTGCGCGGCCAGCACCGCCCGCGTCATCTGCAGGTACATGGTCACGTACGACAGGCGCAGCCTGCGGGTGGCCGTCTCGCACGTGTCGATCGACGTGGCCGCCTGGTCGTACTGCCCGCACATCACCTCGTGCATGCACAGGCTCGCGTCGACCACGTAGGACTGGGTGATCGCGCCGACCCGCAGCGCCTCGTGGCGCACCCGGTCCAGCCCGCCGGGGTCGCCGTCGGAGAGCCAGTCGTTGCGGGCCTGCTCGTACACCCCGTACACGCGCCAGATCGGCAGCCGGTGCTCCTCGGCGAGCAGCCGGGACTGCTCGAAGCAGGCGCTCGACTCGACCAGGTCGCGGTCGCGGGCGATCGTGCCGATGAGCACCCACGCCTGGCAGGCGATCTCCGGCAGCGGCACCCGCTCGGCGGCGGCGATGGCCCGGCGCGCGAGCTTCTCCGCCTCCCGCTTGCGGTCCCGCCCCGGCAGCTCCACCGCGAGGTCGGCGGCGACGGCGTCGAGCGGCGCGATGTCCTCGTCGGCGGGGTTCTCGCCGAGCAGCGCCCTGGCCGCCGCGACCTGCGCCAGCCCTTCCTGCCGCTGGCCGGTGACCTTGGTGACGTACGCGAGCCGCACGTGCAGCGCGGCCCGGCGCGACGGCGGCAGGTTCGCGCCCTCCCACCGGTTCAGCCGCTCGGCCAGCTCGAACGCGCGCTCCGCGCGGCCCGCCTCGGCCAGCGCGTACAGCAGCGACTCCAGTACCTCGGCACGCAGGTTCGTGTCCGGGTGGTCGCTGAGCAGGTTCTCCGCCCGCTCCAGCAGGGTGATCGCCGACGTGGCCGCGCCGTCGGCCAGCGCGCGCCGGCCCGCCTCGGCGAACAGCCGGGCCGCGCCCGCGGTGTCGCCGGTGTGCATGCGCAGTGCCGCGACCAGCTGGCACCACTCGCCGGGCAGGCCGGGGTGCAGGGTCTCGACGGCGTCCGCCGCGCGCCGGGACAGGTCCGCGCGGTCGGTCGGGGTGATCATGGTCAGCAGGGCCTCGCCGGTGAGCGGGTGCTGGAAGGCGTACCAGTCGGGCGCGGGCTCGTCGGCGGTCACGAGCTGGGCGGCGACGCCGGCGTGCAGGTGGGAGAGCAGTGTCCGGTCGTCCATGTCGGCGACGTGCTGGACGACCGAGAGCGGGAAGCGGTGCCCGAGCACGGCCGCGGTCTGCAGCAGCATGCGGCCGCGCGGGCCTAATCGGTCGATGCGGTTGGCGATGCCGCGCACGAGCGTCGGCGGCACCTCGGTGCGCAGCTCGGCGACCTCGCGCCAGCCGTCCGGGCCGCCGACCAGCACGCCGCCGTCGACCATGCCGGCCAGCAGCTCCTCGGCCATGAACGGGTTGCCCGCGCTGTCCTGCCACAGCCTGCTCGCGACCCGCTCGGGCACCTGCGGCGGTTCGACCTCCAGGCACGAGGCCACGAGCTGGCGCACCTGGGGGAGGTCGAGCCTGCGCAACTCCAGCAGGGTGGCCGAGCCGCGCTGCGCCGCGGAGGTCGCGAGGTCGAGTGCGGCCGACGGCTCGCCGCGGATCGTGCCGACCAGCACGGTCGGCGTCGCGGCGAGGTTGTCGACCAGGTACTCGACGACCGCGAGGGTCTCGGCGTCCGCCTCGTGCAGGTCCTCCAGCACGAGCAGGCAGCCGCCGTCCTTGCCGAGGATCGCGGTGAGCCGCAGCACCGCCTCGGCGAGCACGACCAGCGAGCCGTCGTCCGGCGCCGACTCGCCCCGGCTCCAGTCCGGCACGATCCGGCCGAGCACGGGACGGTACGGGCCGAGCTCCTTGTCGTCGGGCGGGGTGCCGCCGCGGAACAGCGACAGCAGCGCCTCCGCGAGCGGGCGGAACGGCACGGTCGGCCCGATGGTGCTGCCGCGGCCGCGCAGGACCCGCGTGCCGCCCGCGAACGCCTGGCCCGCGGTCTCCCTGACCAGGCGAGACTTGCCGATCCCCGGCTCGCCGACGACGAAGACGGCGGTTCCGTCCGCCGTCTTCGCGTCGGCGATCGCGCGGTCCAGAACCCGCAGCTCCCGGTCGCGGCCGACCACGAGCGGAGCACGAGTCTGCATGTCCCTGACCCTACCGAGACGGGGTGGATGGTGGGTGAACGATCAGTCACCGACCGTACCAAGGGGATCGTTCGCGTGCCGATCCCCGGAAGCGGGTCAGCGCGTGGTGGTGCCGGTGCCGGTCTCCAGCGTGCCCAGCTGGGAGACGGCGGACAGCCCGACGACGAGTCCGGCGAGCACCATCGTCCTGGCCACCTGCCCGCGGCTCATCGGCAGGCGGACGTCACCGGCCGGGTGCACCCCGGTCGCGTTCCCGTCCGCACCGTCGCCCGTGCCGTCCTTCCACGCCCTGACCTGGTCTGTTCCCTCACGCATGCCAATCCTCGTCATCGTCGTCATGATCGTTGCCGTGATCGTCTTCGTGGTCGTCTTCGTGGTCGTTGCTGTCGTCGCCGCAGGTCCGGTGCGGTGGTGCCGCGGTCAGGGGCCGGTCGTGGTCCCGACCTGGAACGTGCCGGCCTCGGCCACCGCGGACAGCCCGATGACCATGCCGGCGAGCACCATGGCCCGCGCCACGTGGCCGCGGCTCATCGGCAGGCGGACGTCGCCGGCCGGGTGCTCCCCGGTGGCGCGCTCCGCACCCTCGGTTCCCTCGGCTTCCTTCCATGCCCTGATCTGATCCGCTCCGTCGCGCATTTCACTCCCAATCATTCGCGAAATGGTTTCTGCAACTATCCATGGCCCGACTGTAGATAGTTCCGCGGGCTGAAAACGTTAGCGTCTCTCCGGCGGAAATGTGCTTCCGACCGTGAGCACCGACGGCACCTCGCGCGGGAAGGCGAGGCGCAGCAACCCGTAGCCGATGCCGGCGAGACCGGTGAGCAGGCCGGGGGAGGGCACCCCGCCGGGGGTGCCGCAGCGCGGGCCGTACCGGTCCAGCGCGCCGAGCGTGCGCGCGGCGGCGCGGGCCACCGCCCCCTGCGCCTGCTCGTGGCCCTGCGCGGCGAGCACCACCAGGGCCTCGACAATACCCAGCTCACCATGGCAGAGACTGGCGTCGCGCAGCGGCGTGTGGTCGGCGAGCCGGGCTACCGCCGCCTCGACGCCCGGCACGGTCGCGAGCCGGTCGGACTCGGCCAGCAGCAGGCCCGCGAGGCCGGTGCACCAGCCGAGGTCCGGCACGTCGAGTCCCGGCTCCGCCGCGGCGGCGGGCCGCTCGCCGGTGGTGGCCGCGAACCGGCGCAGCGCGTGGGCGACACCGGCCGGGCCACTGGCGAACCCGGTCGGCGGAAATGGTTCGGCCGCCGGCTCGACCGTCGAATTCGCGTTCTCGGCGAGCCGTGCCGCGAATGTCTTCGCCGCCCGGTTCGCGGATTCTGTTCGCGTTTCGGAATGCACGGCGAGCATTGCGAGCAACCCGCCGGCCCGCCCGGTCGCGATGCCAGCCGGCCCGTCGTCGAGCGTGCGCAGCACCTCGACCGCCGTGGTGAGCCAGTCGCGCAGCTCCGGCGCGTCGAGCAACCGGGACAGCCGGGCCAGGGCGTAGCAGATGCCGCCGAGCCCGGCGAACGCGCCGGGCCCGACGACCTGTGCCAGGTCCGGCCGCGCGGCGAGCGCGTCGATCAGCCGGGGGAGCGGCGTGAGCGCCTTGCGGGCCAGGTCGCGGTACCTGCGAGAGCTGGTCAGCTCCCCGAGCTGCGCCAGGAACAGCGCGACACCCGTGTACCCGTCGCCGAGGCCGGCGCCGAGCGGCATGATCGACCAGTGCCGGCCGTCGACGCGTTCGAGGCCGAGCCAGTTGGCGCGCAGGTCGTCCTGCAGCGACCGGCCGACGAGCTGGTCGGCGATGCCGGCCGCGGCCGCGAGGAGCCGGGTCTGGTCCGGCACCGCGGTCGGCGTTGGACCGGGCACGGGCGGGCCGCCGCGGTGGTCGTCGGTCGCGCCCCTGGTCGCCATCGCGGCCGTGACCAGCCACTCCTGGTCGCCCCGGCCGACCTCGTCCATCGCGGTGATCTTGTCGATGACGGCGTCCAGCCCCGTGCGGGGCAGCAGATCGGGCAGCCGCTCGCCCGTGACGGTCCACAGGTCGCGCGAGCCGGGGCGGCCGTGGAACAGCGGCACGTCGCCGGCCCAGAGGTCGGTGGTCTCGTGCGGCACCAGCCGGCGCAGCGCGGTGCTGTGCGCGGAGTCGGCCCACAGCACGGCGAACAGCCGGTCGCGGTCGAGGCCGTCGCGCAGCAGGTCGGGGTGGGTGGCCTCGTCGAGCAGCGTCGCGTAGGCGCGGGTGGGGCGGACCACGACGCGGATCTCGTCGTCCCGGCAGCGGCGCAGGAGGTCGAGCAACTCGTCGCGGCCCGCGACGATCGCGTCGTAGCCGGCGCGGAACCCGGTGAGCAGCGCGGCGGAGTGGTCGGCCGGGTCCACGTCGCGCCCGGCGAAGCGCGGCCGGTTCGCCGCGGCCCTGACCCGGCCCGGGCGGCGGACCAGGCGCATCTCGTCGGTGCCGCTGGCGTCCCAGGCGATCGAGTCGAACGGGAACACCGCGCCCTCGTCGCCGCCGAGCCCCGACAGGTCGACCGCACCGTGCTCGCCGACCAGCAGGTGCGGCAGCAGCGCGGTGCGGGTGACCGAGGTCCGCAGCGCCTCCTGCGCCGGGTCCGGGCCGGTGGTCACGGCCAGGTCGATCACCGGGTGGAACAGGGTCTCGACGTCGACGAGCACCGGCTGGTCACCGGCGGCGATCAGGTTCTCGTAGTGGACGTCGGTGGCGTCGAGCGCGTACAGCAGCGCCAGCAGGGTGCCCTGCCTGCGGTAGAACCGGTCGACCTCGCCGACCGTCGCGCACGGCCGGTGCGCGATGAACTCGACCCAGCCGTAGCCGTCGCGGGGCAGGCTGGCCGCGGCGCGCAGGTCCAGACCGGGCACGCGGGTGTTGAGCCAGCCGACCACCTCGCGGAAGTGCCGCTGCAGGTCCTGCGACCGGGGCTTGTAGACGATCTTCCTGCCGTCGGCGAACGTCAGCACCGCGACCGCCCGCCCTCGGCCGTGCCGGTCACCCCGACCGAGGTCGAGGTGGCTGACAGGACCGGGATCCGTGCCGTCGAGGAGGGTGGCAACGATCGCGGCCCGGTCGGCGGCCAGCCGGTCGAGGAGTTCGGTGTGCGCGGCGATCGTGTGCTCGCAGGTCTGGGCGAGCAGCCGCGCGAGCACCGGGTACTCGGCGAACAGGGCGGCGAGCCCGGCCGCGGTGGCGGTGCGGCGGAGGAAGTCGGCGAAGCGGTCGCGGCCGGTGGCCCCGGTGAGCCGCCCGGAGACCCGCGCGACGTTCAGCTCCAGCACGAGCGTGCGCGCGGCCAGGTGCACCAGCCGGTCCGCGAGGTCCTCGGCGAAGGTGGCGCGGACGGCGTCGACGTCGACCAGGTCGCCGAGGCGGGCGGCGTGTTCCCGGAGCCGGGCGGCCACCCGGTCGGTGAAGGGGCGCAGCGGGCCGGCGAACGCGGCGAGCGTGGGGCTTGGCGTGCCGCCGCCAAGCCCCACTTCCGCCTCGACCGCGGCGCTCACCTCATCCGCCCAGGAAGGGCGGCCCACGCGACGTGAGAGTGCGGGCGCGGGCTCGGTGAGCAGCCGGGCGAGGTCCCCCTCGTCCAGGTCGGCGGCGTCGAGCCAGGCGGTGACGCCCGGACTCTCCCGCCATCGCTGCGGCGTGCGGGTGGCGTCGCCGCCCTCGAGGGGCGCGGGGAGCCGGTCGGCCATGGCGAGGCCACCGGTCCACCAGTGGGGCGGCAAGGTCACTCCGGTGACTGTGCCACGCCGGAGCGTGGGGGTCATGGGGGCGACGCCCCCAGATTCACACCGCGCGGGTGGTTGGAAAGTTGGGGGTGACGCGCCCATGCGGTTTCCGTCTGACGAAGCGATGCTTCGTTCGACCGGTTCTTGGCGGAGGAGGAGCGAATCGTGGCAGGTCTCGCCCTGGTGACGGACGACCGCGCGGTCCCGGTGCGCGTCGAGGCCGGCGACCCGCTGCTGCAGGCCGGTGTCGAGAACTGCCTGCACGGGTTCGCCGACCTGGCGGTCCTCGGCACCCCAGCACCCGGCTCGGTGGCACTGGTCGTCGCCGACCGCCTCGACGACGCCGCGCTCCACGCCGTCGCCACCGCCCGCCGCGCGGACCGCCCGGTACTGCTGGTGGCGACGGTCCTGGACGGGGCCGACGGGATGCGTGCCTTCCGGGCCGGCGTCGGCGGGGTGCTGCGCAGGAAGGACGCCTCCCCGGAGCGGCTCCGCGCCGCCCTGCTCGCGGTGGCCGGCGGCTACGGCACCGTTCCCCCGGACCTGCTGGACATCGCCCTGACCACCGCACTGGCCACCGCCCGGACCACTGCCCTGATCGCCCCTGCCGGCCCGGTCCTGGACGAGCGGGAGAAGGCCGTGCTGTCCCTGCTGGCGGACGGCCACGAGACGGCGGAGGTCGCGCGCCGCCTGGCGTACTCGGTCCGCACGGTCACCTCGGTGGTCCACGACATCACGAGCCGCCTGCGATTACGCAACCGCGCACACGCGGTGGCCTTCGCCCTCCGCGAGGGCCTCATCTGAGGAGAACGTGACAGAAGGACGCCTTCCTCGTCCCCTGCGTGAGGAAGGCGTCCTTGGTGTGTACGGGGTCAGACGAGGCCGGCGCGGACGGCGAACGCGGCGGCGTGTGTCCGGTTGCGCAGGTGGAGCCGGTTCATCAGATCGTGGATCGTGTTCTTCACCGTGTGTGGCGAGACGTTCATCTGACGAGCGATGTCCACGTTCGCGTACCCGTCTGCCACGAGCCGCAGCACCCGCACCTCACGCTCGGTCAGTGTCATGAGGACAACGCTAGATCGCGGGGGCCCGTGGGACAGTCGGCCCGCACCCCCATATTCGTGTCATGGCCGATCGGGCAACTGGGTGAGGCGCAGCCCCGGTCGGGCGACGGCGGCGGTCACGATCCGCACGAACCACTCCGCGAGCGACGCCGCCGAGGACGGGGTGAACAGCTCGGCCGCGTAGTGCAGCTCACCCTCGGCGCCGCGCACCGCCAGCCGCACGTCGAACGGGTCGCCGCACTGCCCGACGGCGTACGGGGAGACCGCGGTCCCGGGCAGCCGCACGCGGTCACCGGTCGGGGCCAGCGCCTGGAACGCCACCTGCGCCAGGGGGTTGCGCGACAGGTCGCGTGACGGTCCCACCGCGGTGACGACCTGGTCGAACGGCACCTCCTCGTGCCGGATGCCGTCCATGGCCGCCAGCCGGACCGTGGCGAGCAGGTCCTCGAACGCCGGGTCCTCGCCGAGCCGCACCCGCAGCGGCAGCGTGTTCACGAACAACCCGACGATGTCCTCGACCTCCACGATCGAGCGGTTCGCCGCGAACGTCCCCACCACGACGTCGTCCCGTCCGGTGGCCTTGGCCAGCAGCGCGGTGAACGCCGCCAGCAGCGTCATGAACGCCGTCGCCCCCGCCGCGCGCCCCACGACGTGCACCCCGGCCAGCACGTCGGCGGGCAGCCGGAACGGCACGACCCCGCGCGCGTCGAGGCGGGCGGGGCGGGTCTTGTCCGAGGGCAGCTCCAGCACGAGCGGCGCGCCGGCAAGCTCGCGGCGCCAGTGGTCCAGCTCGTCGGCGAGCAGGTCCCCGGACAGCCAGTTCCGTTGCCAGGCCGCGTAGTCGACGTACCGGACCGGCGGCGGCACCAGCGCGACCGGCCGTCCCTGCGCCCGCGCCGCGTAGGCGGCGCAGAGGTCCCGCCAGAACACCGCCATGGACTGCTCGTCGGACACGATGTGGTGGACGACCGCCAGCAGCACGTGGTCGTCCGCGTCTTCGCTGTCCGCCGGGCGCAGCAACGACGTCCGCAGCGGCGGCTCCTTGTCGAGCGCGAACGGCGTGCGCACGCGACGGTCGACCTCCGCCGCGAGGTCGGTCACCGCCACGACGTCGAGCACGGGCGCCGCGGGCCCGATCACCTGGTACGGCTCGCCCCGGTGCGCGCGGAACGTGGTCCGCAGCGACTCGTGCCGGGTCACGGTGTCGGTGAGCGCCTGCCGCAGCGCGTCGACGTCGAGCGGCCCGCGCAGTCGGTACGCCTCGTACATGTTGTAGGCCGGGCTGCCGGGGGCGAGCTGGTCCGCGAACCACAGCCGCTGCTGTGCGAACGACAACGCGAAGGTCTCCACGGCGGTGGTCACGACCCCAGCCTCGCGATGGGCGGCGGCGCGGGTCTGCGGGACGGCGCCGCGACCAGCTCCGCCATCCGCGCCACGGTCGCCGCGGCCAGCAGGTCGCCGGCCGACAGGTGCCCGCCGAACCGCTGCCGCACCCGGGCGCAGATCCGCGCCGCCGTGAGCGACTGCCCGCCCAGCTCGACGAACGGGTCGTGCACGCCGATCGGCGCGGTCTCGAGCACGCCCTCCCAGATCGCCACGAGCGTGCTCTCGGTGGCCGTGCGCGCCGGCACGTAGTCGGCGTCGAGCGCGGGGCGGCTGCCGTCCGGCGCGGGCAGGGCGGCGCGGTCGGTCTTGCCGCTCGGCGTGAGCGGCAGCGTGGACAGCGACAGGAACAGCGCCGGGATCATGTGCTCCGGCAGCGTCCGGCGCAGGTGGGCCCGCAGGTCCGACAGGTCGGGTCGACCGTCCGGCACGAGGTATGCGACGAGCCGCGGCTCGCCGTCGGCGGGCCGGTGCACGGTCACGACCCCGGCCCGCACGGCCGGGTGTGTGGTGAGCACGGCCTCGACCTCGCCGAGCTCGATGCGGTGGCCGCGGATCTTGACCTGGTGGTCGAGGCGGCCGAGGTAGTCGATGGTGCCGTCGGGGCGGAAGCGGGCGCGGTCGCCCGTCCGGTACAGCCGGTCGCCGTCGCCGAACGGGTCGGGCACGAACCGTTCCGCCGTCAGCGCGGGCCGCCCGAGGTAGCCGCGTGCGAGCTGGACGCCGGCCAGGCACAGCTCACCGTCCGCGACGGGGTGCAGGTCCCCGTCCACGACGTAGGCCCTGGTGTTGGTGATGGGCCGGCCGATGGTGACCGGCTCGCCGGGGTGGCACTGCACGGCGGTGACGTCGACGGAGGCCTCGGTGGGGCCGTAGAGGTTGTGCAGTTCGCAGCCGATTCGTCCGGCCACGCCGGTGACGAGGTCGGCGGTGAGTGCCTCGCCGGAGCAGATCATCCGCCGCAGGGACGGCAGCGCGCCGAACGGCTCGGCGAGGAAGGCCCGCAGCATCGACGGGACGAAGTGGACGGTCGTGATCTCCTCGGCGGCGATCACCTCGGCCAGGTAGGCGGGGTCGCGGTGGCCGCCCGGGCACGCCAGGACGAGCGTGGCGCCGGTCATCAGGGGCCAGAAGAACTCCCACACCGACACGTCGAACGACGACGGCGTCTTCTGCAGCACCCGGTCGGTGGCATCGAGTGCGTAGGTGTCCTGCATCCACCGCAGGCGGTTGACGATGCCGCGGTGCTCGATCACCACGCCCTTGGGGCGGCCGGTCGAGCCCGAGGTGTAGATGACGTAGGCGGGGTGCGCCGGCTGGACGTGGACCCCGGGGTCGTGGTCGGGACCGTCGAGGCCGGTGAAGGTCTCGGCGGTGACGGTCACGCCGGCGCGTGCGTCGGTGCGCAGGTAGGCGAGGCGTTCCGCGGGGTAGTCCGGGTCGAGCGGCAGGTACGCGCCGCCCGCCTTGTGGATGCCCAGCAGCGCGACCACCAGCTCGGCGCCGCGTTCGAGCTGGACGCCGACGACGGACTCGGGGCCGACACCGCGTGCGAGGAGGTGGTGGGCGAGGCGGTTCGCGCGCCGGTCCAGCTGCGCGTAGGTCAGCTCGGCGCCCGCGAACCGGACTGCCGGTGCCTCCGGGGTCCGCGCGACCTGCGCCGCGAACAGGGCGGGCAGTGACGTCATGGCCGGGCTCCCGCCGGCAGGAAGCCGGGCAGCTCGGTCCCGAGCCCCCGCCGGCGGGCCTCCCGGCGCACGAGGCCGGCGAGCGCCAGGTCCAGCATGCCGAGGCCGAACGGCGAGAACACCGTCAGCCGGTCCTCGGCACGGGTGAACCGTCGTCCCGAGCACAGCACGTCGCCGATGGCCGCGGCGATGAAGTCGCGGTGGCCGGCCTCCTGCTCGGCCAGGTGCAGTGACGTGGCCGCGCGGCACACGTGGTCCGCGTCGTCCACGACGTTGACCGATCCCAGCACCGTCGCCGGCGTGAGGTCGCGCAGGGACACGTGCAGCACCAGCGTGCCGGGTCGGAGGTACTCGCCCGGCAGGTGCGGCACGGTCGCGGTGGTCGCGATCGACACCAGGTGGTGCGCCGCGAGCGCGTCCTCCACCCGCTCCGCGACGGTGACCTTCAGGTGCGGCCACCGCTGCGACACACGCGCCGCGAACACCCGTGCCCGCTCGGCGTCCAGGTCGAACAGGGTCACCGTGTCCACATCGGACAGTGCGGCGAGCGTGAACCGGAGCACCTCGAAGTTGATGACACCGCACCCGAGGAGCGTCATGCCGGTGTCCGGTGTCGCGCCGGCCAGGGTGGCCGCGGCGACGGCGGCGCTCGCGGCCGTGCGGCGCGCGGAGATGATGGAGCCCTCGACGAGCGCCTCCGGCGCGCCGGTGCGCGTCGAGTTGAGGATGATCGCGGCGGACGCCCGGTCCCCGCCCTCGGCGATGTTGCCGGGGAACGACGCGATCCACTTGACGCCCGCCACCGGCTCCTCGCCCGCGAGGTACGCGGGCAGCGCGATGATCCGGTTGCGGTCGTCGCCGGGGAACCGCAGGAACACCGAGTGCGGAACCGCGGTCCCGCCCCGCGCGTGCTGCACGTACGCGCCGCGCACCGCGTCGAGCACGGCCGCCTCCCCGCCGTCGAGCACCTGCCGCACCTCGTCGGCGCCCAGGATCAGCATGCCGCCACTCCCACCATCGGTTCCGGCTCCTTCCACAGGTGGGCGACGTCGCCGAAGTGCCCGGCCACCCACTCGTCGTCGTAGATCGTGTCCAGGTACCGCTCGCCGCGGTCCGGGAAGATGAGCGCGCACGTGGCGCCCGCCGGGATCTGGTCGCGCATGCGGTCGAGCGCGGCGAGCACCGCGCCGGAGGAACCCCCGGCGAGGATGGCCTCGCGGATCGCCAGCCGCCGGCAGGCCACCACGCAGTCGAGGTCGTCGACGTGCACGACCGCGTCGGCGAGCCCGTCGCGGTGGAGTCGCGGCCGCACGGCTGCGCCATGCCCCGGCAACAGCCGGCGGCCGCTCGGTGGAGAGAAGATCGCGCTGCCCGCGGCGTCGACCGCGACCACCGTCACCGGCAGCCGGTGCGCGCGCACGTACTCCGCACAGCCCCGCAGCGTGCCGCACGAGCTCGTGGCGCAGAACAGGTAGTCGAGCCCGCCGGGCAGCGCCTCGACGATCTCCCTCATGGTGGTCCGGTGGGCGAGCGGGTTGAGCGGGTTGCCGTACTGGTCCGGGCAGTAGGCGTGCGGCAGCCGCTCCACCAGCTCCCGCACCCGCCGGATCCGTGCCGGCAGGTACTCGCCGGTGACCGGGTCGGTGGTCGTGACGACCTCGACCTCGGCGCCGAACGCCCGCATGATCGCGATGTTCTGCTCGTTGGTCCTCGGGTCGGCGACGCAGATGAAGCGGATGCCGTGGTAGGCGCACACCTGCGCGAGGCCGATGCCGAGGTTGCCGGAGCTGGACTCGACCACCACCGACCGCCCCGGCACGAGCCGCCCGTCGGCGATCCGGTCGCGCAGCATGGCGAGCGCGGAGCGGTCCTTGATGGACCCGCCCGGGTTGTGCGTCTCCAGCTTCGCGAAGGTCCTGATCGGGCTGTCCGGCGCCAGCTCGGTCAGCTCGACGAGCGGGGTGCCGCCGATGGTGCCGAGCACGCCGGCGTCAGTGTGCGACACGGTCGCCCCGCGTGGTCCTGGTGCCCGGCACCGGTTCGGCCGGGTCGCTGGTGAGCGCGATCTGCTGGTTGCCCCCGTCTACCATGACCACCTTGGGCACCAACGACTTCGCGTCCGCGTCGGGAACGCCCGTGTAGCTGATGATGATCACCAGGTCGCCGGGGGAGATGAGCCGGGCGGCGGCGCCGTTGATGCCGATGACCCCGCTGCCGCGCTCACCCGCGATCACGTACGTCTCGAGCCGGGCGCCGTTGTCGATGTCGACGATGTGGACCTGCTCGCCGGCCAGCAGGTCGGCGGCGTCCATCAAGTCCTCATCGATCGTCAGCGACCCCACGTAGTGCAGGTCGGCCTGCGTCACGGTCGCTCGGTGGATCTTGGACTTGAGCATCGTGCGGAACACGGTTGTGCCTCCTAGTTTGTCGCACTGCGCGGGAGAACGTGGCGGCCGCGGCCAGCACGACCATCCAGCCGGTGAGGACGAGCGCCGCGGTGTGGGGGCCGAGCGCGTCGAGTGCGTACCCGCCGGCGAGCGAGCCGAGCGGGACGGCGCCGAACGCGAGCATGCCGACCGCGCCGAGCACGCGCCCCTGCAGGTGGTCCGGCGTGATCTCCAGCTGGTAGCTGGCGACCGCAACGTTCCACAGTGGACCCACGAACCACATGCCGGCGTACGCGAGGCCGAGCACGAGGAAGTTGTCCGTGGTCACGATCACGACCATCAGCAGCGCCCACAGCCAGTTCGCGCCGATGACCGTGGTTCGCAGGGACAGCGTGCGCTGGCACCAGGACGCGGCCAGCGAGCCGAGCAGCCCGGCCCCACCCGCCACGCCGAACAGGACGCCGATCCCGGCCGCCGACGCGCCCTTCTCGCTGGCCATGACCACCACGACGAGGAACATGGCGCGGAACAGCAGGTTGCTGCCGGCGACCAGGAAGGTGGCCGTGCGCAGGAACGCGTTGCGCCACAGCCATTTCACACCGGCGAGGACGTGCGGCCGCTCGGTGGACCGCTGCGCCTGGAAGTCCGTGCGGATGAACAGGAGCGTGACGAGCGAGACCAGGTACGACAGCGCGTCGAGCACGAACGGCACGGCCCGCCCGAACCCGAACAGGATGCCGCCGAGCGGGGTGCCGAGCATGGTGGCGCCCCGCTCCCGGGCCTCGTTGCGGGCGAGCGCGGCCGAGATCTGGGTCGGGTGGACGACGTTGGGCACGGCCGCGCCGGCCGCCAGCTCGTGGCAGACCGACAGCGTGCCCTCGACGAACCCCACGAGGAGGATGTGCCAGAGGTGCAGGTGCCCGAACGAGAGCGCGGCCACGATGGACGCGAGCCCGGCGGCCCGGACCGCGTCGCAGACGATCATGACGCGCCGCCGGTCGCAGCGGTCGACCAGCATGCCCGCGGGCAGCTGGAAGAGCAGCATCGGCAGCAACGCGACGAACCCGGTGAGCCCGGCGTCGGCGGCCGACCCGGTGACGGCGAGCACGAGCAGCGGGTAGGCCACGGTGGACGCGGTGGACCCGAGGATCGAGACCGCGGAACCCGACCACAGCAGGAGGAAGTCGCGGTTCTCGCGCAGCGGCCGCACGGCCTCCCGAGCCGCGGTCACCGGGCACCTCGCCGGCGCTTGAGGGTGGGCATCGCCGAGCCCGCGGCCATCCTCGGGTAGCCGGGGAGGGCGGCGGCGAGGGCCGCGACCGTCGCGTGGTCGAACAGCGCTCGCACCGGCACGTCCACACCCTGCGTGGCGCGGAGGCGGACCGCCACGCGGGTGGCCAGCAGCGAGTGGCCGCCCACCTCGAAGAAGTTCTCGTGGATACCGATCGACGGGCGGTCGAGGACCTCGCGCCAGGCCGCCGCGACCGCGTGCTCCTCGGGAGTGCGTGGGGCGGTGCGCTCGGCGGTGTCCTGCCGCGGTGCCGGGAGCGCCTTGCGGTCGACCTTGCCCGTCGGGGTCAGGGGGAACTCGTCCAGTGCGACGAACGCCGCCGGCACCATGTAGTCCGGGAGCGTCCGCAGCAGCCGGTCGCGCAGCTCGTCCGCGGCCGGCGGGGTGCCGGTGGCGATCACGTAGGCGACCAGCTGGTCCTCGCGGGCGTGGACGACCGCCGCGCGGACGCCGCCGTGGGCCAGCAGGGCCGCCTCGATCTCGCCCGGCTCGATGCGGTGGCCGCGGATCTTCACCTGGTGGTCGGCACGTCCGAGGATCTCCACCGAGCCGTCCGGCCGCCGCCGTGCGAGGTCACCCGTGCGGTACAGCCGATCCCCGGCACCGTAGGGGTTCGGGACGAACGCGCGCGCGGTCAGGTCCGGGCGGCCGTGGTAGCCCCACGCGACGCCGGTGCCGCCGATGTACACCTCGCCGACGACGCCGACCGGCACGGGTTCCAGCCGTTCGTCGAGCAGGTGGACGGTCGAGTTGGCCTCGGCCGCCCAGTCGACCACGCGGCCCCGCGCGTCGAGCCGGGCCGTGGTCGCCCAGACCGTGGTCTCGGTCGGGCCGTACAGGTCCCACACGGTCGCGCCCGTGCTGGCGAGTCGCGTGGCCAGTGACGGCGCCAGCTTCTCGCCGCCGCACAGGACGGTGAGCTTCGCCGGCGGCGCCCAGCCCTCGTCGAGCAGCATCCGCAGCGTGACCGGGGTCGCCTGCAGCACGTCCGCGCCGTCGATGAGCGCGGCCATCCGGTGGGGGTCGCGGACCTGTTCGGCGTCGGCGAGGACGACGTGCGCGCCGACGGTCAGTGGCAGGAACAGCTCCAGCACCGACGGGTCGAACGACACGGTGGTCAGCCCGACCACGGCCTGCCCGGCCGCCAGGCCCGGGCGCCGTGCCACCGACGCGAGGAAGTTGGTGAGGCCGCGGTGGTGGATGAGCACCCCCTTCGGCGTGCCGGTCGAACCCGACGTGTAGATCACGTAGGCCAGGTCGTCGGGCGTGTGGGTCACCGGCACCGGGGTCGTCGGGCCGGTCGCGGCGGCCAGCAGGTCGGCGTCCACGGTGCGGGCGGCGGCGGTGTCGGCGAGCATGAACTCGATGCGGCCGGCCGGGTGCTCGGGGTCCAGCGGCACGTAGGCGGCACCGGCCCTGAGCACGGCGAGGAACGCGACCAGCAGGTCGGCGCCGCGGGCCAGCCGCACG
>NZ_JBJMIE010000247.1:0-6931 GCF_045807065.1 Actinophytocola sp.
CGGGCCCGCCACGAGCGGGGCCGCCGCCACCGGTTAAGGACGTGAATGAACGAAGTTCTCCTGCTCGTCGGCACCAGGCCGGAGGCCGTCAAGGCCGCACCCGTCGCGCTGTGCCTCGCCGAGCACCCGTACCTCACCGCCGCCGTGGTCCACAGCGGACAGCACGCGGTCATGGTCGAGCAGGCACTCGCACCGTTCGGCCTGCGTCCCGACGAGTCGCTGTGCTACCGGCGCACAACCGGCGGCCAGCCCGAGCTGTTCGCGCACCTGCTGCCCGCGCTGGACGCGTTGCTCGCCCGGCGCCGGCCGAAGGCCGTGCTGGTCCAGGGCGACACGGCCACGGCGCTCGCGGGTGCGCTGGCCGCGTTCTGGCAGCGTGTCCCGGTCGTGCACCTGGAGGCCGGCCTGCGCACGGGCGACCTCGCCGCGCCGTTCCCCGAGGAGGCCAACCGGCAGCTCATCGCCCGCGTCGCCGCGCTGCACCTCGCGCCGACCCCGGCCGCCGCGGCCGCACTGTCCGCGGAGTGCCCGTCCGGCGGTCCGGTCGTCGTCACCGGCAACACGGTCGTGGACGCGGCACTGCGGATCGCCGCGCTGGAGACGCCCGCCGCCAACCCCGACCTCATGGCCGTCGAGCGCGACCTGGAGACCCACGGCGGCCGGCTCGTGCTGGTCACCGCGCACCGCCGCGAGTCGTGGGGCGCGCCGCTCGACGAGGTGCTCGGCGCCGTCGCCGCGCTCGCCGAGGGACACCCGGACGTCCACGTACTCCTGCCGGTGCACCCGAACCCCGCGGTGCGCGCGCAGGTCGTCGCCGTGCTGGGCGGCAACCCGCGCGTGACCCTGACCGACCCGCTGTCCTATCCGGACCTCGTGCGGGTGCTGCGCAGAGCCGCCCTGGTGCTCACCGACTCGGGCGGCATCCAGGAGGAGGCACCCAGCTTCGGCGTGCCCGTGCTGGTGCTGCGCGAGGTGACCGAGCGGATGGAGGCCGTGCACGCCGGCTGCGCGTGGCTCGTCGGCACCGACCGCACCAGGATCCTGCTGGCCGCCGACGAGATGCTGCACACCCGGCTGCGGATCCCGGTCAACAGCAACCCGTTCGGCGACGGCAACGCGTCCCGCCGCGTCTGCGCGGCGATCGAGGCGCTGCTCGCCGGCACCCCCGCACCCCAGATGCTGGAATCGGCCGCTGGTCCGCCGCCCCGGATTTTCATGCGTGGGTCGCGTGCCTGCGAAGGTGCGGTTGTCGAGGTGGATTGTGGCTGAGTGCCGGCACGTTCCCCTGAGGTAACCGTTGATCGGGCGCGGACTCCGCACAAGGATCCAACGACAGGCCCTGATCAGCCCACGTGGGGAGTGCCCGCGAGGCCCACGCCCGCGTCGGCGAGCTGGGTCAGTGCCGTGTCGACGGTGGGCCGCGCGACGCCCGCCGTGTGGTCGAGCAGGACGGTGGTGGCGAAGCCGTTCGCGGTCGCGTCCAGGGCCGTCGCCCGGACGCAGTGGTCCGTCGCGATGCCCACGACGTCCACTTCGGACACGTCGTGGGCCCGCAGCCAGTCGGCCAGCCCGGTGCCCTCGGGGGTGACGCCCTCGAAGCCCGAGTAGGCCGCCGCGTGCGCGCCCTTCGAGAACACCGCCTCGATGCCGCTGACGTCCAGGGCCGGGTGGAACGACGCGCCAGGGGTGCCGGCGCGGCAGTGGGCGGGCCACGTGTCGACGAAGTCCGGCGTCTCGGAGAAGTGCGCGCCGGGATCGATGTGGTAGTCCCGCGTCGCCACGACGTGGTCGTACGCGCCGTACAGGCCGGAGATCGCCGCGGCGACCGCGGCGCCCCCGGTCACGGGCAGCGACCCGCCCTCGCAGAAGTCGTTCTGCACGTCCACCACGATCAGCGCCTTCATCACTTCTCCACGTTCACGGTCGAGATCGCCGGTTCGCCCTGCGACAGCTTCAGACCCTCCCACGGCAGGCTCACGAGCCCGTCCCGGACCCGCTGCCTGCTCTCCTCCAGGGTGGGCAGGTCGCCGACCGGTTGTCCACCCCGCATCAGCGGCACCTGCAGCCGCCGGTCGTGCGGGCCCTGCTCGACCTCGGCGCCCACCGCGTACACGACCTCCTCCAGCGCCGTGCCCGTCGGCTTGTGCCGGCGCAGCGCCGCCTTGCGGCCGCCCCGCGACTCCTTGTGCGAGCTGCGCTTCGCGACCGGCCGGCCGTCGACCTCGACCAGCTTGTAGACCATCCCCGCGGTCGGCGAGCCCGAGCCGGTGACGAGCGAGGTGCCGACCCCGTAGGCGTCCACCGGCTCGGCCCGCAGCGCCGCGATCGCGTACTCGTCGAGGTCGCCCGACACGACGATCCGGGTGTTCTTCGCGCCGAGCGAGTCGAGCTGCGCACGCGCCTGCCGCGCGAGCACGCCCACGTCGCCGGAGTCGATGCGGATCGCGCCGAGCTCCGGGCCCGCCACCTCGATGGCGGTCTCGATGCCCTTGGTGATGTCGTAGGTGTCCACCAGCAGCGTCGTGTCGACGCCGAGCGCCTCGACCTGGGCGGTGAACGCGGCGTGCTCGCTGTCGTGCAGCAGGGTGAACGCGTGTGCGCAGGTCCCGGCCGTGGGGATGCCGTACCGGCGGCCGGCCTCCAGGTTGGACGTCGTCGCGAAGCCGGCCAGGTACGCGGCCCGCGCGGACGCCACGGCGGCCTCCTCGTGCGTGCGCCGGCCGCCCATCTCGATGATCGGCCGGCCGTTCGCCGCGCTCACCATCCGCGCGGCCGCCGACACGATCGCGCTGTCGTGGTTGAGGATCGACAGCACGAGCGTCTCCAGCACGACCGCGTCGGCGAACGTGCCGCGCACGGTGAACAGCGGCGACCCGGGGAAGTACAGCTCGCCCTCGGCGTAGCCGTCGACGTCACCGGTGAACCGGTAGTTGGCCAACCACTCGATGGTGGCGGGATCGAGCACGGTCGAGAGCCTTGCCAACTCGTCGTCGCCGAACGTGAACCTGCTGATGGCCTCGATCACCCGTCCGGTGCCGCCGACGACGCCGTATCGTCGCCCGTTCGGCAGCCGCCTGGCGAAGGTCTCGAACACGCACTGGCGCTGGGCCGTGCCATCCCTGAGCGCCGCCGCGACCATGGTCAGCTCGTAGTGGTCGGTGAGCAACGCGGTGCTGGTACCGGTCATGACCGGTGAGCCTAGACATGCCACCATGGGGTTATGTCGGTTTCCATGGCGACACCCGTAGAACGGGTCGAACCGGTCACCACGGAGTTCACGGCAGAGGACAAGCCGTGGCAGACCATTGTGTGGAACGACCCCGTCAACCTCATGTCGTACGTGACCTACGTGTTCCAGAAGCTCTTCGGCTACTCCCGTGAGCAGGCCACGAAGCTCATGCTCGACGTACACCACAAGGGCAGGGCGATCGTGTCTTCCGGCTCGAAGGAGAAAGTGGAGGGTGACGTCGCGAAACTGCACGCGGCCGGCCTCTGGGCGACCATGCAGCACGAGTCGTGATCCCCTGGGAGCGCGTCGGCGACTCGGTCTCGACGAAGGTCGACCGGCAGGAGGCGGCGGTCCTGCGTGGCCTGGTCACGCAGATCGAGGACATGCTGAGATCGAGGCAGGCCGAGGCGCCGCAGGACGAGCTGGCGGAGCTGACCGGCATGCGCACCGGTCCGTCGACCGCGCCGACCGACCCGATCCTGTCGCGCCTGCTGCCGGACTTCCAGCGGCTGGATGACCAGGACGTCTCCACAGAGGACCGCGACGCCGCGGCCGCGCTGCGGTCACTGCACGAGCCGGAGCTGCTCGACCTCAAGACCGGCGTGGCCGGTGTGCTGCTCGACACCTGCCCACCCGGCGGCGGCCTGGTGAAGCTCTCGGCCGAACAGGCCGACGCATGGCTGGCCGCGCTCAACGACGTGCGCCTCGCGCTCGGCACGACCCTCGGTGTGAGCGAGGACATGCCGGACGAGCTGCCCGACGACGACCCGCGCGCGCCGCACCTCGGCGTGTACCACTGGCTGACCTGGATGCAGGAGAGCCTGGTCACCGCCCTGGTCGGCGATGCGTAACGCCATCACCGACGTCGACGGCGTGCTCGTCGGGCACCACCAGCGGACCGGTGGCGGCTGGGCGACCGGCACGACGGTCGTGCTGCTGCCGCCCGGGACGACCGGCGCGGTCGACGGCCGGGGCGGTGCGCCCGGCACCCGCGAGACCGACCTGCTCGTGCCGGAGAACCTGGTCCAGCAGGTGGACGCGGTCTGCCTGTCCGGCGGGTCCGCCTACGGGCTGGCGGCGGCCGACGGCGTGATGCGCTGGCTCGCCGAGCACAACCGGGGCATGCGCGTCGGCGCCGAGGAGCACGAGGTCGTGCCGATCGTGCCGGGCGCGGTGATCTTCGACCTGCCCAGGAGCGACTGGGGCAACCGGCCCGACGCGGGGTTCGGCCACGCAGCCTGCGCGGCTGCCGGCACCGAGGTCCCGGCGGGCTCGGTCGGCGCGGGCACGGGTGCGCAGGTCGGCCGGCTCAAGGGCGGGGTCGGCACGGCGTCCGCCCTGGTCGACGGCTTCACCGTCGGCGCGCTGGCGGTGGTCAACGCGGCCGGCTCGGCCGTGGACGTGGCCACCGGCGTCCCGTACGCGGCGGACCACGAGGTCGACGGCGAGTTCGGGATCGCCTGGCCGCACCGGCCCGGCGAGTTCCCCGACGCGGCACCCACCCCGCTGAACACCACGATCGGCGTCGTGGCCGTGGACGCCGACCTGACCAAGACCGAGTGCCGGCGGCTCGCGGTCGCCGCGCAGGACGGCCTGGCCAGGGCGGTCCGGCCGGCGCACACGATGTTCGACGGGGACACGGTGTTCGCCGTCGCCACCCGGGCCCGCTCGCTGGGGGTCGAGGAGGGGCCGTTCGGCCCGTTCATGCGTGCCGGGGTGCTGGACAAGCTGTGCGCGGCCGCCGCCGAGACGTTCGCCCGGGCCGTCGTGCACGGGGTGGTGTCGGCCTCGTCCCTGCCTGGCGTCCCGGCCTACTCGGACGTGTGGCCCGTCTCAAGGAGTGGGCGGAACGCGCCCAGCCAGTAAGATTCGGCACGTGCTTCGGATACGCCGTGACCTGGTGGACGCGATGGTCGCACACGCCCGCCGGGACCACCCGGACGAGGCGTGCGGCGTGATCGCGGGCCCGGAGGGGTCCGACCGGCCGGAGCGGTTCATCCCCATGCTGAACGCGGCCCGGTCGCCGACGTTCTACGAGTTCGACTCGGCCGACCTGCTCAGGCTGTACCGCGAGATGGACGCGAACGACGAGGTGCCCGTCGTGATCTACCACTCGCACACCGCGACCGAGGCGTACCCGTCCCGCACGGACGTGTCGTACGCCGCCGAGCCCGAAGCCCACTACGTGCTGGTCTCGACGCGCGACCCGGAGGCCGACGAGCTGCGGTCGTTCCGCATCGTGGACGGCGAGATCACCGAGGAGCTCGTCGAGATCGTCGACGTCGTCGCGGAATACGACCGAGCGACGCAGTCGTTGCCCGAGTAAGTCCCATTCTCAAGCGGAGGTTTTCCATGGCGGTCACCGTCTCCATCCCGACCATCCTGCGCACCCACACGGGTGGCCAGAAGACGGTCGAGGCGAGCGGCAGCACGCTGGCCGAGGTGATCGACAACCTCGACGCGACCCACGGCGGCATCAAGGGCCGCCTGGTCAGGGAGGGCGCGCTGCACCGCTTCGTGAACATCTACGTCAACGACGAGGACGTCCGCTTCGCCGGCGGCCTCGACGCGACGGTGTCCGACGGCGACAACGTGACGATCCTCCCGGCGGTGGCTGGCGGCTGATGGCCCGCTACGACTCACTGCTCGACGCGCTCGGCGACACGCCGCTCGTCGGCATGCCGCGGTTGTCCCCCGGTGACGGCGTTCGCCTGTGGGCCAAGCTGGAGGACCGCAACCCGACCGGCTCCATCAAGGACCGCGTCGCGCTGCGCATGATCCAGAAGGCCGAGGAGGACGGCACGCTGCGCCCCGGCAGCACGATCCTCGAGCCGACGTCCGGCAACACCGGCATCTCGCTGGCCATGGCCGCGAAGCTCAAGGGCTACGGCCTGGTGTGCGTGATGCCGGAGAACACGTCCGAGGAGCGCCGCCAGCTGCTCCAGGCCTACGGCGCGCGGATCGTCCTGTCCCCGGCGGCCGGCGGGTCCAACGAGGCCGTGCGCCGGGCCAAGGAGCTGGCCAAGCAGAACCCGGACTGGGTGATGCTCTACCAGTACGGGAACCCGAACAACGCCGGCGCGCACTACCACGGCACCGGCCCGGAGATCCTGCGCGACCTGCCCACGGTGACCCACTTCGTGGCGGGCCTGGGCACCACGGGCACCCTGGTGGGCGCTGGCCGGTACCTGCGTGAGCACAAGCCGGACGTGCAGATCATCGCGGCCGAGCCCCGGTACGGCGAGCTGGTGTACGGCCTGCGCAACCTCGACGAGGGCTTCGTCCCGGAGCTGTACGACCCGGAGGTGCTGACGGGCCGCTACTCGGTCGGCTCGTACGACGCACTGCGCCGCACCCGCCAGCTCCTGGAGACCGAAGGCATCTTCGCCGGCATCTCGACGGGCGCCATCCTGCACGCGGCCCTGGCGGCGGCGGACAAGGCAGTACGCACCGGCACCGAAGCGGACGTGGTCTTCATCGTCGCCGACGGCGGCTGGAAATACCTGTCCACAGGCGCCTACCGCGGCTCGGTGGACGAGGCGGCGGCCCGCCTGGACGGCCACCTCTGGGCCTAGCGTGATCCCATGAAAATCATCGGGCTGCTCGGCGGCATGTCCTGGGAGTCCTCCGCCGAGTACTACCGGATCGTGAACCAGCGCGTCCGGGAGCGGCTCGGTGGGTTCCACTCCGCGCACTGCGTCC
>NZ_JBJMIE010000248.1:0-3174 GCF_045807065.1 Actinophytocola sp.
CGAAGTCCCGCACCGGCGGGCGCGGGCGGTCGGTCGGCAGCTCCAGCGGCGACACCCCGGCCAGACGCTCCCGCCAGTACTCCACCTGCCCTGCGGGCACCCGAGAACGCTGCCACGCCGCGAAGTCGGCGTACTGCACGGGAAGCGGGGCGAGCGGCAGGCCGGTGTAGCCGGCACTCAGCTCGCGCAGCAGCACTTCCTCCGACCAGCCGTCGGAGGCGATGTGGTGCACGGTGAGCGCCAGGACGTGCTCGTCGGCGCCCAGCCGCGCCAGCACCCAGCGGGTCGGGTGTTCGGTCGCGAGGTCGAACGGGACGACGGCCCGCTCACGCAGGAGGGTGTCGAGGCTTCGGCCTCCGGCCCTCGGTTCGACGCTACCCGCGGGCACCGACACCGCCGGGGTGGTCAGATCGACCTCGGCGAGGGCAGGCGGGGCCGGCGGGTCGATCACCTGCGCCGGTTCGCCGTCCACCAAGGTGTAGCGGGTGCGCAGCACCTCGTGCCGAGCCGTGATCTCCGTGAGCGCCCGGCGCAGGGCCGCGAGGTCGAGCGGTCCGGACAGCCGCAGCGCGGTCGTCATCAGGTATTCGGTGCCGCCCGGCCGCAGCTGGTCGAGCAGCCACATCCGGCGCTGCGCGTGGGACAGCGGCAGCGGTCCGGTCCGTGGCACGGCAGGAATCGCGTCGGCCACCCCCGCGGCGCCACGCAGCCGCCGGCGCAGCAGCTCGGCACGCATGGCCGCGCGGTCGACGGTCTCGGTCATCGCACACCCTCCCGGGACAGCAGTTCCTCGACCTCGGCGTCGGACAGCGCGTCCACGTCCGCCTCGACGGCGTCGGTCACCGCGGTCGCGAGGTCGGCGACGGTGGTGGCCTCGAACAGCCTGCGCAGCGGGAGGTCGACCGCGAACGCCTGCCGGATCCGCGCCAGCACGCGGGTGGCGAGCAGCGAGTGCCCGCCGAGGGAGAAGAAGTCGTCCCGGACGCCGACCCGCGCCACCCCGAGCACCTCGGCCCAGATCTCGGCGAGCACCTCCTCGGTCGCGTCGCCCGGCGGGACGTACGCCGCACCGCCCAGCGCGTCGACCACCTCGGGCAGCGCGGCGCGGTCGACCTTCTTGCTCGGGGTCAGCGGCAGCTCGGCGAGCGGCACCCAGTGCGCCGGGACCATGTACTCCGGCACCAGGTCCGCGAGGTGGGACCGCAGCGCGGCGACGTCCACCTCGGCACGCGGCACCACGTAGGCGACGAGCCGCTTCTCCCCCGGCCCGACCTGTCGCGCGACGACCGCGACCGCCCGGACGTCCGGGTGGCCGGCGAGCGCGGCCTCGATCTCGCCCGGCTCGATGCGGAACCCGCGGACCTTGACCTGCTGGTCGATGCGGCCGAGGAACTCGATGGTGCCGTCCGGGAGGTGCCGCACGAGGTCGCCCGTGCGGTAGAGCCGCCCGCCCGGCGGACCGAACGGATCGGGCACGAAGCGTTCGGCGGTCAGCGCCGGCCGGTCGTGGTACCCGCGGGCCAGGCGCGTGCCGCCGAGGCACAGCTCCCCCGGCACCCCGGCCGGCACGAGCCGCAGGTCGGTGTCCACGACGTACGCGCGGGTGCCGGGAACCGGCCGCCCGATCGGCATGGTGGCCTCCTCCCGCGCGCCCGGCAGGTGCCCGGACACGGGGTGGAGCACGCATGTGACGGTCGCCTCGGTCGGCCCGTAGTTGCAGAGGAACCGCCCCGGCAACCCGCTTTCGGCGAAGCGGCGTGCGTCGGCGACGGTCATGACGTCGCTGCCGACGTTCATCAGCTTCAGCCGCCGCAGCCGCGCGAGGTCGCCGGAGGCCATCAGCTCCCGGTAGTAGGCCGGAGTGATCTCCATGATCGTCACGCCGTGCTCGGCGAGCCGCGCGGGCAGCTCGGCCGGGGTCCAGAACAGCGGCTCCGCCACGACGATCGCGGCGCCGGCGAGCAGGGTGGCGGCGATCTGGTCCATCGCCACGTCGAAGGTGAGCGCGGACAGCAGCACGACCCGGTCGGCGGGGCCGATGCCGTAGGCGTCGGCGATGACGTGGCAGTGGTGCGCGTAGGACCGGTGCTCGACCAGGACGCCCTTGGGCTTCCCGGTCGAGCCGGACGTGTAGATCATGTAGGCGAGGTTGCCCGGGCCGGCCGAGGGTTCGGGGTTCGCCCCGGCACCCACGAACAGCGTGTTGATCGTGTCGACGGTGACCACGCGGTGGTGGTCGGCGAGTCGCGGCGCGAACTCGGCGGTGGTCAGCACGACCCGCGCGCCGGCGTCGGCGAGCATGAAGCCCAGCCGCTCGACCGGGTGGTTCGGGTCGAACGGCACGTACACCCCACCGGCCTTGAGGACGGCGAGGAGCGCGACGACCGCGTGCGGCCCCCGCTCCAGGCAGGACGCCACGACCATCTCGGGCCCGACGCCGAGTCCGCGTAGGTGGTGGGCGAGCCGGTTGGCGCGGGCGTTCAGCTCCGCGTAGGTCAGCTCCGCCGTGCCGTACACGACCGCGACCGCGTCGGGGGCGGCCGCGACCCGGCGCTCGAACAGCTCGGGCACCGTCAGGTGCTGGTCGCCGGCGGGGTCCAGCGCGGCGGCGCGGGCGCCGTCCGGGTCGGGCCACTCGCCGAGCAGCAGCGCGCGCTCGGCAGCCGGGACCACGTCGAGCGCGTCGACGGCGGCGGCCGGGTCGGCCGCGACACTCGCGAGCAGCGTGACGTAGTGGCCGGCCAGCCGCTCGATGGTCGCGCCGTCGAACAGGCCGGTCGCGTACTCGAACCAGCAGCGCAACCGGCCGTCGGCGTGCTGCTCGACCGACAGCGTCAGGTCGAACTTCGCCACCGGCGTGCCGGACTCGACCAGCTCCAGCGCGGCCTCGCCCAGCGTGGCGGGCAGCCGCTCCAGATGCTGCAGCTCGTCCACCAGGTGCGCGAACGGCACGGCCTGGCGGTCGAACGCCTCCAGCACGGTGACCCGGTTGCGCACGAGCATGTCCTCGAAGGCAGCGGTGTCCTCGACCCGCATCCGCAGCGCGAGGTCGACCTTGGCCACCTGCCACGCCAGGTCGACGTGGTCGATCCGCAGCCCGGCCACCTCGGCGCCGCCGGCCGGCAGGTCGTGCATGGTGAAGGCGACCTGGAACAGCGGCGTGACCGACATGTC
>NZ_JBJMIE010000249.1:0-28415 GCF_045807065.1 Actinophytocola sp.
GGTGTACCGCCGGATCGGCGAGGGCGGGCACGCCGCCCGGGCCCGGGAGTGGCTCGACCGGCTCCGCCCGATCCCGGTCGCCTGACTCCTGCCGGCGGGGTCTGTGAAGAGGGGGGCGGGGGTCAGCGGCGGCGGGCGGCCAGCCCGGCCGCGACCGCCCCGGCGATCGCCCCGGCGCCGATCACCGACGGCACCCCGATCCGGGCGGCCCGCCGGCCGGTGCGGAAGTCGCGGACCTGCCAGCCGCGCTCCTTGGCCACGTCGCGGAGCTGGGAGTCGGGGTTGACGGCGACCGCGGTGCCGACCGCGGACAGCATCGGCACGTCGTTGACCGAGTCCGAGTAGGCCGTGCAGCGGCGCAGGTCGAGGCCCTCGGTGGCGGCCAGCGCGCGCACGGCGTGCGCCTTGGCGGGGCCGTGCAGCATCTCACCGACGAGGCGGCCGGTGTAGATGCCGTTCTCGCTCTCCAGGACGGTGCCGAGCGCGCCGGTGAGCCCGAGCCGCCGCGCGATGATCGCGGCCAGCTCGACGGGAGTGGCTGTGACGAGCCACACCCGCTGGCCGGCGTCGAGGTGCATCTGGGCGAGCGTGCGGGTGCCGGGCCAGATCTTGTCGGCCATCAGCTCGTCGTAGATCTCCTCACCGAGCGCGGTCAGCTCGGCCACCGAGTGCCCCGCGACGAACGACAGCCCGGACTCACGCGCGTTGCGGATGCCGTCCTGGCTCTCCCGCCCGCCCACGCGGAACATGACCTGCTGGAGCGCGAACTTGGCCAGGTCGGAGCTGGTGAAGAACTTGCGGGCGGCCATCCCGCGCGCGAAGTGGAAGATCGACGCGCCCATCATCATGGTGTTGTCGACGTCGAAGAAGGCGGCCGCGGTGAGGTCGACCGCCGGCGCCGGCCGCTGTGCCTGCTCGAGCGTGAAGGCTGCCTCGGCCGAGGCCTCGCCGGCGATCGTGGCCAGCAGGTCGGGCTCCTTCGCACGGCCACGCCACAGGGACACGGCATCGCCTCCGCGGTCGAGTTGCTTCAACGGCTACTTCATCCAACAGCGTAGCGAGCAGGTCCGCCGGGTTTTCGGGTCACTCAACCGAGTCCCAGGCCCGGGAGCAGCGGCGGCAGCGAGATGAGCGGCGGGACCGTGGTCGTCGACGGCACGCTCGGGACCGACGGGCGGTCGGTCGGCGCGGGCACCGAGACCGTGGTGCCGGGCACGGGCACCGGCGGCACCGCGGGCGTCGGCTGGGCCGACGGGATCGGCGCGCTGGGGGTCTCCGCCCCGGTCGCCGCCGCGGAACTGTCGGGGTCCTGTGCCACGATCGGCGGCGCGCCCGAAGAGGTGGGCGCGGTGGTCTTCTCCTCGCACGGGCCGGTCGCGGGGAGCGCCCCGATGTCGTCGAACGAGCCGGAGGTTTTTTGGTAGCACTTCGTGCGGGCCAGGAGGTCGGTCGCCCGTGCCGTGACGCGGTCCAGCAGGGCGCGAGAGGCGTTCTGGCGGTTGCGTGCGGCCTGCGGTAGGTGTGCGGCCACCTGTCGCAGCCGGGAGGCCTGCTGGGCCGACCAGTCCCGCAGCGACTCGAGCAGCCGCCCGTCGGTGTTCTTGGCGAGCGTGAACAGCTGACGGGAACCGGCGATGGCGTCGTTGTCGAAGTCGGTGAGCGCGGTCAGGTAGCCGCCGACCGGCGCGTCCGCGGGGTTGGGATAGCGCCGCGCGAGGGTCTCGATCTCACTGATCCGCGCCGAGGCGAACTCGAGGTGCTTGAGCGCCTTCGGCTCGTCCCCGAAGGTCAGCCCGAGCGAGGCGGCCTCCGCGGTGCGCTTGACCCCGTAGAGGGCGTCACCGGGCAGGGCGTCCCGGGAGAGCAACACACTCATCCCGGCCAACGACCCGACCAACGCGAACACCGCGAACGCCGCGACCACCAACCGGCCACGCGCACCGGCCCACACGCCACGCGGCTTGTCGTCGGACCCCTCGCCATCGGGCCGCCGCTCGTCCTCGGCCCGCTCGTCCTCGGGCCCCTTGTCCGCGGCAGGCTTGTCCTCGGCCCGCTTGGCCGCCGAGTCACCCGGCCGCGTCGACCCATGCCCGACACCGGGCCGGCTGGGCGTCCGCACGGCCCGAATCCGCCTACGAGGGCTCGTGGTCGGGGTGTGGCTGGTATCCGCGGTGGCCGGGATCGACGCGGTGGCTCGTTGCCCCGTGACGCTGTCGGTTGGCTCGGCCTGCTCGGTATCCCTAGCTGGTACCTGGTCGGGGATGGCGCGCGGCTTGGTGCGGTCACGTGGCCGGGGCAGGGTGACCGCTAACCGCGAGGCGTCCGCGCTTGGCGGGGTGGCGTTCGGAGAATCTGTCGGCGAGGCGGGACCTCTGTTGGGCTCCTCGGAGTCGTCGGCGTCGAGGGCGAGCAGGACCCGGTCGCGGATGCGCAGCCGTTCGCTCGCCGTCGGGGCCGTCAAGGGGTTCAGCGACCGCAGGGCGCGCACGACCGCCGCACGGTCGTGCTCGCCTCTGTTCTCGCCGTCCACAACTGGAAAAACGATTCTGCGGGCAGCGGAGTTACGCGGTCAGCGAAGGTCGGGCGGCAACAGTTGCGCGAGTCGCCGCACGGCGCGGTGCTGCAGTGCCTTCACCGCGCCCTCGTTGCGGGACATCACGACCGCCGTCTCCGCGACCGACAGGCCCTGCAGGAATCGCAGCACAATGCATTCCCGCTGGTCATCGCCCAGTTGACGGACGCATTCCAGCAACGCGGTCCTGGTCGCGCCCGCCAGCACCTGCTGTTCGGGCCCCGCTTCGACGCGGCCGGAGTCATCGACCTCGGCCGTTGTCACCTCCAGGCGGAACCGGCTGGACTTCACGTGGTCCAGCACCAGGTTCCTCGCAATCGTGACGAACCAGGCGCCGACGTCCCTGCCCTGGTAGGTCACCGACGAGATCCTGCGCAGCGCGCGCAGGAACGTCTCGCTGGTGACGTCCTCGGCCAGTTCCCGGTCCCCGACCCGGAAAAGGACATATCGGAACACCACGTCGACATACTTGTCGTAGAGCAGTGCGAACGCCGACCGATCACCCTCCTGGGCGGCGCGCACCAACTCCCACGATCCACCGGGCTCGGGTGCCTCCACGGCAGACTCCTGTCGCGGGATTCGCGCAAGCGTTACCGTGGCCAGCTCAGCTGGGCTCATGGTCTGCATGCTCGACTCCCTCGGCTGGTTCATCGGCCGTGACGGGGCACTACCGATGACCTTGGCAGCATACGTGTAGTTACTCGCTAGTAGGTAGGTCAACCTCCTGAAGGAGACTCGCGAGGCGGTCGACCATGACGTTAGTGAGTCGTGCCACACTGCCGGAAAGTTGCGCTGAGCGAAGGGGTTTTGATGGTCGACGCGCTGACCGGCAACGTTGCCGACCTTGTCGCCGATGCGGCCGGGCGGGCACCGGACCGCATCGCCCTCGTGGACGCGGCGAGCGGCCGGGCGAGCACCTGGGCCCAAACCAACCGCGCCGTCGACGCGTACGCCGCGAGGCTCGTTGACGCCGGGCTCGAACCAGGCGATCGGGTGGTTATCGCGCTCCCGAACGGGTCGGCGTTCTGCGTCGCGTTGTACGCGGTGTTACGGGCCGGCGGCATCGCGGTGCCGGCCGCCGCCACGTCGCCGGAGTTACCGGGACTGATCGAGGACAGCGGCGCCGAACTCGTCGTCGGCGACACGATCGACGCCCCGGACCTGGCCGTGGCCGGCGAGCCGCCCGGCGCGATCACGCCGGCGGCGAGGGGCGGCGAGGACATCGCGGTCCTCTGCTACACCTCCGGTACCGCCGGGGTGCCGCGCGGCGTGATGCTGTCCCACCGCGCGCTGCTGTCCAACGTCCGGCAGTGCGCCCAGCTCAAGCCGCCGCCGGTCACCGCGAGCGACCGCGTGCTGCTGGTCGTGCCGCTGTTCCACGCCTACGGCCTTGGCCCCGGCCTGCTGCAGGTCACGGCGGCCGCCGCGACGGCCGTGCTGATGGAGACCTTTGGCACCGAGCGTGCGCTGACGGTCTGCGCCGAGCACCAGGTGACCACGTTGGTCGGCGTCCCGGCCATGTACCAGGCGCTGACCACCGCCGACCCCCAGCGGCTCGCCGAGGGCCTGGCGTCGGTCCGGCTCCTGACCTCCGGCGCCGCGCCGCTGTCGCCGGCCGTGCTGTCGGCGGTCAAGCAGGCCACCGGGCTACCGGTGTTCGAGGGCTACGGCCTCACCGAGACCGGCCCGGTGCTGACGTCCACGCTGGTCAGCGGCATCGCCAAGCCCGGCTCGGTCGGCCGCCCGCTGCCCGACGTCGAGCTGCGGATCGTGGACGACGACGGCGTGGGGGCCGACCCGGACGAGGAGGGCTGGTTCGACGAGGACCAGCCGGAGACCGGCCGCGTCGCCGCCCGTGGCCCCAACCTGTTCAGCGGCTACTGGCCCGACGGCGCGGGCGGCCCGGACGCCGAGGGTTGGTTCCGCACCGGCGACGTCGGCTACCTCGACGCGGACGGTGACCTGCGGCTCGTCGACCGCGCCAACGACCTGATCATCGTGAACGGCTTCAACGTCTACCCGAACGAGGTCGAGCGGGTCATCGACGAACTGCCGGACGTCGTCGAGTCGGCCGCGGTCGGCGTGCCGGACGAGCGGACCGGCGAGCAGGTCGCCGCGGTGGTGGTCCTGCGTGCCGGCGCGACGTTGACCGAGGACGAGGTCCGCGAGCACTGCGCGGAGCGGCTGGCCCGCTTCAAGGTGCCGAGGACGGTCCGCTTCGCCGACGAGCTGCCCCACTCGCCGACGGGCAAGGTCCGGCGGGCCGCGTTGCGGGACGGGGCCGCGGAGTAGCGTCGATCGCGTGGTGACTGTGGTGACGAGGCAGGGCTGCCACCTCTGCGAGGTGGCGGAGGCCGAGGTCGAGCGCATCTGCGGGGAGCTGGCCGTGCCGTGGGAGACCACGGACGTCGACGCGGACCCGGAACTGCGCGCCGAGTACGGCGAACGCGTCCCGGTGATCCTGATCGACGGCGAGGAACACGGCTACTGGCGCGTCGAGGAACCCCGCCTCCGCGCGGCCCTCACCCGCTGACCCCGCGTGTCCAACGCCCAGACCCCGCGTGTCCAACGCGCGCGACGGGTGAGTTCGACAAAACGTGCCGCCCGGATTCGTTGAACTCGCGCGTCACCCGCGTTGGACACGCGCGTCGCCAGTGTTGGACTCGCGTGTCACTGGCGTTGGACTCGCGTGTCACTGGCGTTGGACACGCGTGTCGTGGGCGTTGGACACGCGGGTAAGGAAGACGTAATCGGGATTGGGTTGAACCGAACGGGGTTCCGCGCCGAACGTAGAGGTGTGCAACTCGACACGCGTGCCGCCGCCACGCCTACGCCGAAGAGCCGGCTCCCGAGGAGTCGGGCCATCGCCGTCGCGGTCCTCTCGCTTCTCGCCGCGCTCGGGGCCGGGCACCTCGTCGCGGCGTTCGTCGGCCCGTCCGCCTCGCCGTTCGTGGCGGTCGGCAACTGGGTGCGGGACATCTCGCCGCACCCGGTCGTCGAGTGGGCCACGAGCACCTTCGGCACGGCCGACAAGCTGGTCCTGTTCATCGGCGTCGCGGTCGTCGTCCTCGGGCTGACCGTGCTCGCCGGCCTCGCGTCCAGGACCAGGCCGACCCCGGGACTGGTCATAGCCGCGGCGCAGGGGGTGATCGCGTTCGTCGCCGTCCTCAGCCGCCCTGACCTGGGGCAGCTGGGCATCGTCGCACCGGCCGTCAGCACGGTCGCCGGCCTGCTCACGTTCAGCTGGCTGCACGGCAAGGCCTGGCCCGTCGAACAGGACCGCGAGAGCCGCCGGGGGTTCCTCCGCGCGAGTGCCGGCGTGCACGTCGGCGCGGGTGCCGCGGGCCTGATCGGCCAGCTGAGCGGCAACCGGGTGGACGTCGAGCAGTCCCGCGCCGAGGTCGGCCGGCTCAAGCCCGCCAGCCCCGCGCCGAAGCTCCCGGCGGACGCGGACTTCGCGAGCAGCGGCAGCGCCCGGTTCATCACCGGCAACCGCGACTTCTACCGCATCGACACCGCCCTCACGCTGCCCCGCGTCTCCGCCCAGGACTGGCGCCTGCGCGTCCACGGCCTGGTCGACAAGCCCGTCGAGTTCACGTTCGACGACATCCGCCGCCGTGCGCTCATCGAGCGGCCGGTGACCCTGACCTGCGTGTCCAACGAGGTCGGCGGCAGCCTCATCTCCAACGCCGACTGGATCGGCGTCCCGCTCCGCGACCTGCTCATGGAGGCCGGCGTGAAACCGGGCGCCGACCAGCTGTTCTCCACCAGCATCGACGGCTTCACCGCCGGCACCCCCGTCGACGCCCTCCTCGACCCCAACCGCGGTGCCATGCTCGCCATCGGCATGAACGGCGAGCCCCTGCCGCAGGAGCACGGCTTCCCGGCCCGGATGGTCGTCCCCGGCCTGTACGGCTACGTCTCCGCGACCAAGTGGGTGGTCGACATGGAGCTGACGACGTTCGCCGACAGGCAGGGTTACTGGATCCCGCGGGGCTGGGCGGCGAAGGGCCCCATCAAGACCGCGTCGCGCATCGACAACCCGCGGGACGGCGCGAACCTGCCGAAGGGCCGCACCACCATCGCCGGCACGGCGTGGGCGCAGACCGTCGGCATCCGGCGGGTGGCGGTCCGGGTGGACGACGACTGGCACGACGCCGAGCTGAGCAGCGAGGTCGACGTCAACACCTGGCGCATGTGGCGGGTGACCGTGGACCTGAAGCCGGGCAACCACCGCATCCAGGTCCGCGCGACCGACGACACCGGCTACACGCAGACCGACGCACTGGCCGACCCCGCTCCGGACGGTGCGACCGGCTGGCACACGATCGAGGTAAGCGCGGGCTGATTGTCGGTGGTCGGGCGTAGCGTCCTGGCGACTTCGAAGGAGGCCGCCATGACCGTCGTGCTAGCCATCGGCACCCGCAAGGGGATGTGGCTCGCGACCAGCGAGGACCGTGCCAGCTGGGAGGTGACGGGTCCCCACCACCCGATGACCGACGTCTACGCCGTCGGCTTCGACTCGCGCCGCTCGACGCCCCGCCTGCTCGCCGGCATCACCAGCGAGCACTACGGCCCGAGCGTGGCCTTCAGCGACGACCTCGGCCGGACCTGGCAGGAGCCGGACCACGCCCCGATCGCCTTCCCGGAGGACACGGGCGCGGCGCTCGCGCGTGTCTGGCAGTTCGCGCCGGGCGCGGCACCGGACGTCGTGTACGCCGGTGTCCAGCCCTCCGCGCTGTTCCGGTCCACCGACGGCGGGCAGACCTTCGAGCTGGTGCGCGGGCTCTGGGACCACCCGCACCGCGAGCACTGGACGCCCGGCTTCGGCGGCCAGGCGATTCACTCGATCGTGCCGCACCCCACCGACCCCGCGCGCCTGACCGTCGCGATGTCCACCGGCGGCGTGTACGCCACCGAGGACGGCGGCGAGACCTGGCAGGCCCGCAACCAGGGCATCAAGGCGTACTTCCTGCCCGACCAGTACCCCGAGTACGGCCAGTGCGTGCACAGGATCGCCCAGCACCCCGACCGGCCCGAGCGCTTCTACGCGCAGAACCACCACGGGGTCTACCGCAGCGACGACGGCGCGCTCACCTGGCGGTCCATCGCCGAGGGGCTGCCGTCCGACTTCGGCTTCCCGATGGTCGTCCACCCGCACCGGCCCGACGTCGTCTACAACTTCCCGCTGGTGGCGGACGGGCGGCGGTTCGCCCCGGAGGGCCGGTGCGCCGTCTACCGCAGCGAGGACGCCGGCAGGTCCTGGGACGCGCTGACCGACGGCTTACCCGAGCCGTTCTGGAACGCCGTCATGCGCGACGCGATGTGCGTCGACGACGCCGACCAGGCCGGCGTCTACATCGGCACCCGCTCCGGCACGGTGTTCGCCAGCCGCGACGAGGGCGAGCACTGGCGACCGGTGGTCCAGAACCTGCCGGACGTGCTGTCCGTGCGTGCCGTGGTGGTCTAGCCGTGGACGTCACCGTGCGGCTCCCCGCGACGCTGCGTACGCGGGCCGGCGACCAGGCGACGGTGGCGGTCAGCGTGCGGGACGACGCGACGCTCGCCGACGTCCTCGACGTGCTCGCGGGGCGGTACCCGGGCCTGGAGCGGCGGCTGCGGGACGAGACCGGCCGGCTGCGCAGGTACGTGAACTTCTACGTCGACGGCGAGGAGTGCCGGCACCTCGCCGGTGCCGCCACCCCGCTGCGGGGCGTCGGCGAGGTCCAGATCATCCCATCGGTGGCCGGCGGATGAGCACGGAACCTCCTAGGGCACTAGATGTCATCAAGAGCTACCTGCTACATGTCAGTAGGGCGTGAAAACCGGCTCTGGCCGGCGACTTTGTGCCTGCGTTCACAAGCGGCTACCGTTATGAACATTCCCAGGGGCGAGTCTTTCGAGGAGCATCAGCGTGGCGCAGCGTGGCCAGTCCGGCTCGAACGGTAGAAGGCCAGTACCGCCAGCGGAGAGCGCCGCGGAAGTCACCGCCCCCATGCCGCCGCTGACCAACGGTCAGGGCGCGCTCTCCCCACGGGCCATCCCCGAGGCCGCGGTCGCGCGCCTCGCGGTCTACCTGCGGGTCCTCTCCGGGATGAAGGAGCAGGGCATCGGCACGGTGTCCAGCGAGGAGCTGTCGGTCGCGGCCGGCGTCAACTCCGCGAAGCTCCGCAAGGATCTCTCCTACATCGGCACGTATGGCACGCGTGGCGTCGGGTACGAGGTCGAGGTGCTCATCGACCAGATTGAACGTGTCCTCGGCCTCACCCGTGAACAGAGCGTGGCAGTGGTGGGGATCGGTAACCTCGGACATGCGCTCGCCAACTACGGCGGGTTCCCTGGCAGAGGCTTCCCGGTGACCGCACTCTTCGACGTCGACGCAGACCTGATGGGCGTGCCCGTCGGTGGGATCCCGGTTCACCACATCGACGACATTCCGGCGGTGTGCAGGGCCAAGGAGATCACCATCGGTGTCATCGCCACGCCACCGGCCGCCGCACAGAAGGTGTGCGACCGGCTGGTGGCCGCGGGGGTGGAGTGCATCCTGAACTTCGCCCCGGTGGTGCTCCAGGTGCCGGAGACGGTCGAGGTCCGCAAGGTCGATCTCGCGGTGGAACTGCAGATCCTGTCGTTCCACCAGGCCAGGCGCGCCGACAGCGCGCCCACCGGGGAGACCGCGCCGCAGCCACGCGTCAGTGGCCGGGTAAACGGAACGCCGCGCCATAGTGTCAACAACGGGGCGGTGGTCAGAAGATGAGTGTCCTGGCGGTAGGCATCTCGCACAGGTCCGCGGACCTGCCGGTGCTCGAACGCGCCACGGTGCCGGCCGGCGAGGCCGGCAAGGTGCTCGACGAGCTGATGCGGTGCGAGAACGTCGTCGAGGCCGCGCTGGTCACGACGTGCAACCGGGTCGAGGTCTACACGGTCGTGCAGGCCTTCCACGCCGGTCTCGCGGACGTCGTCGGCGTGCTCGGCCGGCACTCCGGTCTCGACGTGGCCGAGCTGTACGAGCACCTGTATGTGCACTACGCGGCCGCGGCGGCCGAGCACCTGTTCCGGGTGAGCGCGGGCCTCGACTCCATGGTCATCGGCGAGGCGCAGATCCTCGGCCAGGTCCGCACGGCCTACAACACGGCGCGTGAGCGCGGCACCGCGGGTCGCACGCTGCACGAGCTGTTCCAGCGCGCCCTGCGCGTCGGCAAGCGGGTCCACGCGGAGACCGGGTTGGACGCGGCCGGCGGCTCGGTCGTGTCGGAGGCCCTGATGGACGCCGCCGGTGTGCTGTCGGGCCTGACCGGGCGGCGTGCCCTGATCGTCGGTGCCGGTTCGATGGGCGGTCTCTCCGCTGCCGCGCTTCGTCGTGCCGGCATCGGCGAGATCGTCATCGCCAACCGCACCGAGCGGACCGGCGTGCGCATGGCGGAGCTGCAGGTCGAGCAGGGCACCCCGGCGTCCGCGGTCGGCCTCGACGACCTGCCCACGCACATCGCCGACGCCGACGTCGTGATCTCCTGCACCGGCGCGACCGCGACGGTCATCGACGCGAGCATGATCAGGCCGCGGGTGAAGCCGCTGGTCGTGTGCGACCTGGGCCTGCCGCGTGACGTCGCGACCGACGTGGCGACGGTCCGCGGCGTCACGATCGTCGACCTGGAGAGCCTGCAGCGGCGCCTCGTCGAGGCCCCGAGCGGCCTCGACACCCGCCGCGCGACCAAGATCGTCGCCGACGAGGTCAGCGGCTACCTCGCGACCCAGCGCTCGGCCGAGGTCACCCCGACGGTGACGGCTCTGCGCCGCCGCGCGGCCGAGGTGGTGGACGTCGAGCTGCTGCGCCTGAACTCCCGCCTCGACCTGGAGCCGACGGCCCGCGCCGAGGTGGCCCAGACCGTGCGCCGCGTGGTGGACAAGCTGCTGCACACCCCGACCGTCCGCGTGAAGGAGCTGGCGACGGGCCCGAACGGCGTGGAGTACGCCGAGGCCCTGCGCGAGCTGTTCCAACTGACTCCCACGGCCCCGGCCGCCATCACCGCGGCCGCCGCGCCGGTCACAGCCACCGCGCCCACCGCGCCGCTGTACGAAAGTCCCACTGGTGCGCCGGGGGCCCCCCCGGTTTCCACGCTACCGGGCGGGACCGACAGTTCCGGCGCGGAAAGCGGGGCTGTGGACAACTTCGTGGCACGAGCCCGAGCGAAAGTCCCCTTCGTGGCGCAGGGAGCCCCCGATTTCAACGCTACCGGGGAGCACCGACAGTCGGCGGACGGTGAGCGCCGGTGAGCAGTGTCATCCGGATCGGCACCCGCGGCAGCGCGCTCGCGCTCGCCCAGTCGAGGACCGTCGCGGCCCGGCTGGAGGCGGCCGGCGCCAGGACGGAGCTGATCACCGTCGTCACGCCGGGGGACCGGTCGGCCGCGCCCATCGCGGAGATCGGGATCGGGGTGTTCACCTCCGCGCTGCGCGACGCGCTCGCCGACGGCACCGTCGACGTCGCCATCCACTCCTACAAGGACCTGCCGACCGCGCCCGACCCCCGGCTGTCCCTCGCCGCCGTGCCGTCGCGGGAGGACCCGAGGGACGCGCTCGTCGCCCGGGACGGCCTTACCCTCGGTGAGCTGCCGGCGGGTTCGCGGGTCGGCACGGGGTCGCCCCGGCGGGCGGCCCAGATCAGGGCGCTCGGACTGGGCCTGGAGATCGTGCCCATCAGGGGCAACGTCGACACCAGGATCCGCAAGGTGCACGACGGCGAGCTGGACGGCGTGGTGCTCGCTCGTGCCGGGCTGGCCAGGCTCGGCCGGCTCGACGTGATCACCGAGGTGCTCGACCCGATCCAGGTGCTGCCCGCGCCGGCGCAGGGCGCGCTGGCCGTGGAGTGCCGGGTCGACGACGTCGACACCGAACACCTGCTCCAGTCAATCGTGGACGACACAGCCACCAGGGCCGCGGTCGGCGCCGAGCGGGCCTTGCTGGCCGCGCTCGAGGCCGGCTGCCAGGCCCCGGTCGGCGCACTGGCCGATGTGGTCGAGGACCTCGACGCCGACGACAGGATCGTGCACCGCCTGTCGCTGCGCGGGGTCGCGGCCGCGAACTGGACGTTCGACAGCCAGGCCGAAGGGCCCGCCGTCGAGCTGTTCCGCGCATCGGCCACCGGTGACCTGACAGAAGGTGAGCAGCTCGGGCGTGCGTTGGCCGCTGAGCTGCTCGAGCTCGGCGCGGGCACGTTGACCGGCGACGAGCACAACAGGTAATTAAGAGGAAGTGGCCGAGAAATGACCACCGAAGCCCGAAAGTCCTCCGGACGCATCGCGTTCGTGGGCTCGGGGCCCGGCGACGCCGGGCTTCTCACCGTCCGAGCGCAGGAGTTGATCCAGCGCGCGGAGCTGCTGGTGATCGACCCGGACGTGCCGTCCGGCGTGCTCGCGATCGCCGATCCGGAGGCCGAGGTCCGGCCGGCGGTCGGCGAGCCGGCCGACGTCGCGAGGGATCTCGTCAACGAGTCGAAGGCAGGGCGCGTCGTCGTCCGTTTAGTGTCCGGCGACCCGCTGACGCACTCCGGTCTCGTGGCCGAGGCGCAGGCGGTGGCCAAGACCGCCGCGGTCTACGACGTCGTGCCGGGTGTGCCGACCGCGACCGCCGTGCCCGCGTACGCCGGCATCGCGCTCGGCGGCACGCACACCGAGGTCGACGTCCGCGGTGACGTCGACTGGGCCGGCCTCGCCAAGACCCCGGGGCCGATCGTGCTGATCGCGTCGTCGAGCCACCTCGCCGAGGCCGCGTCCGCGCTCGTCGAGCACGGCCTCGCGCCGCAGACCCCGGTCGCGGTGACCGCCGACGGCACCGGCCCGGGCCAGCGCACGCTCGACAGCACGCTGGCCACGCTCGGGCAGGACGCCGGCGAGATCTCCGGCAACCTCGTGGTCACGGTCGGCCAGGCCGTCGCGGAGCGCACCAAGCTGTCGTGGTGGGAGTCGCGCGCCCTGTACGGGTGGCGCGTGCTCGTGCCGCGCACCAAGGACCAGGCCGGCGAGATGAGCGAGCGGCTGCGGCTGCACGGCGCCATCCCGTCGGAGGTGCCGACCATCTCGGTCGAGCCGCCGCGCAGCCCCGCGCAGATGGAGCGCTCGGTGAAGGGCCTGGTGGACGGCCGCTACCAGTGGATCGTGTTCACCTCGACCAACGCCGTGCGCGCGGTGTGGGAGAAGTTCGAGGAGTTCGGCCTCGACGCGCGTGCGTTCTCCGGGGTGAAGATCGCGTGCGTCGGCGCGGCCACCGCGGAGAAGGTGCGCGGCTTCGGCATCATCCCGGAGCTGATCCCGTCGGGCGAGCAGTCCTCGGAGGGGCTCCTGGAGGAGTTCCCGCCGTACGACGACATCCTCGACCCGGTCGACCGGGTGCTGCTGCCGCGTGCCGACATCGCCACGGAGACGCTGGCCGCCGGCCTGCGCGACCGCGGCTGGGAGATCGACGACGTGACCGCGTACCGCACGGTGCGTGCCGCGCCGCCGCCGGCCGAGACCCGCGAGATGATCAAGACGGGTGGCTTCGACGCGGTGTGCTTCACCTCGTCGTCCACCGTGCGGAACCTGGTCGGCATCGCCGGCAAGCCGCACACCCGCACGCTCGTCGCCTGCATCGGCCCGAAGACCGCGGAGACCGCGCGGGAGTTCGGCCTGCGGGTGGACGTGCAGCCGGAGGTGGCGCAGGTGCCGGCGCTGGTCGACGCGCTGGCCGAGCACGCCGCACGCCTGCGGGCCGAGGGCGCCCTGCCCCCGCCGCGCAAGACCAAGCGCGCCCGCCGCTGAGTCCTGTGGAAGGCGCTTTCCGGACCCGGCCGTGCCATGAGGGGCGCGCGATGAGGACGCTCGACGTCCCGAACGCGCCTTTCATGGCGGTGCCGACGTCTCGAACGTGCCTTTCCTGACGGTTTGGAGTTAGCCGTGTTCCCTGACCAGAGGCCTCGGCGGTTGCGGACCTCGCCCGCCATGCGCCGGCTCGTGGCCGAGACGACCGTGCGGCCCAGCCAGCTGGTGCTGCCGATGTTCGTGAAGGAGGGCGCGACCGAGCCGGTCCCGGTCGCGACCATGCCCGGCGTCGTGCAGCACAGCCGCGAGAGCCTCCGGAAGGCGGCCGTCGAGGCGGTCGAGGCGGGCGTCGGCGGCCTGATGCTGTTCGGCGTCCCCCAGCACAAGGACGCGGTGGGCTCGGGCGGCTGCGACCCGAACGGCGTGCTGAACCTCGCCCTGCGGGACCTGCGGTCGGAGCTGGGCGACGAGACCGTGCTCATGTCCGACCTGTGCCTGGACGAGTTCACCGACCACGGCCACTGCGGCGTGCTCGACGCCTCCGGACGCGTGGACAACGACGCGACGCTGGAGATCTACGGCCGCATGGCCGTCGCCCAGGCCGAAGCCGGCGCCCACCTGCTCGGCCCGAGCGGCATGATGGACGGCCAGGTGGCCGCCGTCCGCGCCGCACTGGAGGAGGCGGGCTTCACCGACACCGGCATCCTGGCGTACTCGGCGAAGTACTCGTCGGCGTTCTACGGCCCGTTCCGCGACGCGATGGAGTCCTCGCTGCAGGGCGACCGGCGGACCTACCAGCAGGACCCGGCGAACCTGCGTGAGGCGCTGCGCGAGGTCCGGCTCGACCTGGACGAGGGCGCGGACATGGTCATGGTGAAGCCGGCCATGCTGTACCTGGACGTGGTGCACGCGGTGGCGGAGATCGCGGACGTACCGGTCGCGGCCTACCAGATCTCGGGCGAGTACGCCATGATCGAGGCCGCCGCGGCCGGCGGCTGGTGCGACCGCCGAACCGCGATCCTGGAGTCACTGTCCTCGATCCGGCGCGCCGGCGCGGACATCGTGCTGACCTACTGGGCCGTCGAGGCATCGGCCTGGCTGCGGTAGAGCGGAAAGGCACAGGTACCCTGCCGCCCGTGACGAAGCCAGGCAATTCGGATCCAGAAGAGCCCACGGCCGACGAGGCGCCCCAGCCGGCGGACGGGATCGAGCCCACGGCCGAGCCGTCGCGGGCCGACTCGGGCACCGAACCCGCCGACAAGGCCGCCGCGGCCGTGGAGGCCACGCGCGCGGGCGGCCCGGAAGCCGAAGTCGCGGACCCCGCGCAGGCGGAGGACGCCGAGGCGGGCGGAGGCAGGGCGAAGGCGCGGTCCGTCGAGGCCGAGGAAGCCGAGCCGCTGATGGCGGAGCTGGAGAAGGCCCCGCCACCGCCGCGTGAGCAGGCTCTCCGCACCCAGGCGAAGCGCCGCTTCGAGGAGCCGGCGCCGCGCATGCTCCGCTTCTCCTTCTACTTCTTCACCGCCGCCGGGTTGGTCTGGCTGTTCAGCATGGTCCTGTCCCTGGTCTACAAGCAGCAGATCATCGACGACCAGATCAAGAGCAACAAGGACCCGAAGATCACCCCGGACCAGATCTCCAGCGCGGTCAACCAGATCCTGTGGATCGTGACCATCGCGGCGCTCGCGTTCACGATCTTCCTCGCGCTCTTCGGCTACAAGGCCACCGAGGGCACCCGCCGGGGCCGCGCGCTGGTCACGATCTTCGCGGTCATCCTCGTGATCTTCCACCTGTTCCTGAACGGCACGCAGCTCGGGATCCTCAGCGCGATGTTCGCCCTCGTCGGGCTCGCGTTGCTGTGGGCCCCGTCCTCGCGCAAGTACTTCCCGCCACGCCAAGTGCCGTGAGCGGAGCGGACCGCGGGCACCCCGCCGACGCAAGACGTCACCGAGCCCGCGAGGGGACGTCTTGAGCGGCGGGGGTTACGAGCGGGTCCTCTACCTGGAACCGGGCTCCACCTGGTGGCCGCTGCTCTGGGGACCCGCCTTCGCGGCCGTCGGCGCCGGGCTCGAGGCGTTCACCGGGCCGGTCCACACCGTCCCCTGGCTGATCGTGGCCATCGCGCTGTTCGGGCTCGCGGCCCTGTGGGTGAACGCCCGCCGCAAGGTCTACCGGGTCGAGCTGACGCCCAGCCAGCTCACCCAGGGCCGCGAGACGATCGACACCGGCACCATCACCCAGGTCACCGACGTCGGCGCGGCGGCCGGCGCACGGGTGCTCGGCGGCGGCTGGACCGCGCCGCGCAAGACCACCGAGGTGCCCATCCGCCTCGAGGACGGCACCGTCGTCCTCGCCTGGGCCCTCGACGGTGAGGCATTCCAGGAAGCCCTGGCCGACCTCGTGGAAAAACAGGCGTAGAAGAATGGGCACCGTGGAAGAGCCCATCATCAGGCCCAAGGCCGTCGACTCGGCGTTCCAGGCGGTGCTCGCGAGCGTGGCCATCAGCTGCCTCGGCACCGTCTTCACCGTCCTGCTCGACCGGGCCCTGCTGACGAGCTGGGTCAAGGAGACGATCGCCAGCATGCCGCCCGAGCAGCGGCTCAGCGCGTCCGCGCTGGTCGGCGCCATGCAGGTCATCCTCGGGTTCAGCATCGTGATCTTCGCCGGGCTGTTCGTGCTGTTCGCCATGAAGATGCGGGCCGGCCGCAACTGGGCACGCGTCCTGCTCACGCTCTACACGGTGTTCGGCGTCTGGAGCTTCCTCGCCGCCATCGCCGACAGCGGCGCGGAACTGAAGCTCATCTGGAGCCTGGCCGAGGTCGCGTTCGGCGTCACCGCGGTGATCTACATGTTCCGCCCGGAGTCGACGAAGTACTTCGCCGAGCACAAACAGCGCCGCCTGCGTACGCACAAGCGGCCGTGAGAAGGTAGAAAAGTGACCGTGGCCACCGAAGAGCTCGTCGCCCCGCCGCCAACCGAACCGGGCCAGCTGCACAAGCCGTGGCGGGCGTTCGTCGCGCTCGGTGAGCTGGTCGTCGCCGCGGTCGCCGTGTGGTTCGCGTTCGACCTGTGGTCGCGCGGCGTCGCGAAGGTCGTCGAGCACTACCCGAACAACATCACGCTGGAGTCCACCCGCTGGATCGGCAGCTGGATGGCGCTCGCGATCCTGCTCGGCACGGTCGCCGCGGTGCTCGTCGTCGACGCCGCGCGGCAGGTGATCCTCGCGGTCCGTGCCCGGCCGAGGCGCGGAAAATAGCGGTGTAAGACTGGTCGGGTGACGATCGAACAGTCTCGGGCCCTCTTCAAGCGCGCCCAGTCGGTGACTCCCGGCGGGGTGAACTCCCCGGTCCGCGCGTTCCAGGCCGTCGGCGGCACGCCGAGGTTCATGGTCCGCGGCGAGGGGCCCTTCCTGTGGGACGCCGACGGCAACCGGTACGTCGACCTCGTCAGCTCGTGGGGCCCGATGATCCACGGGCACGCCCACCCGCCGATCGTCGAGGCCGTCCGCGCGGCCGCCACGAGCGGGCTCTCGTTCGGCACCCCCACCGAGGCGGAGATCGACCTCGCCGAGGAGATCATCCGCCGCGTCGACCCCGTCCAGCAGGTACGGCTGGTCAACTCCGGCACCGAGGCCACGATGAGCGCCATCCGCCTGGCGCGCGGCTTCACCGGTCGGACCAAGATCGTCAAGTTCGCCGGCTGCTACCACGGCCACGTCGACGCGTTGCTGGCCGAGGCCGGCTCCGGCGTCGCGACCTTCGCGCTGCCGAACACGCCGGGCGTCACCGGCGCGCAGGCCGGCGACACGATCGTCCTGCCCTACAACGACCTCGACGCGGTCCGCGCCGCCTTCGCCGAGCACGGCGGCCAGATCGCGGCCGTGATCACCGAGGCAGCGGCCGGCAACATGGGCGCGATCCCGCCGGAGCCCGGCTTCAACGAGGGCCTGCGTGAGCTGACCCACGAGGACGGCGCCCTGCTGATCATGGACGAGGTCATGACCGGCTTCCGCGTGACGGAGGCGGGCTGGCACGGCGTCGACACTGTGGCCGGCGACCTGTACACGTTCGGCAAGGTCATGTCCGGCGGGCTGCCCGCGGCGGCGTTCGGCGGCCGCGCCGACGTCATGGCGCTCCTGGCCCCCGCTGGCCCGGTGTACCAGGCGGGCACGCTGTCCGGGAACCCGGTCGCGGTGGCCGCCGGTCTCGCCTCGCTGCGGGAGGCCAGGCCCGGGACGTACGTGAAGCTCGACGCCAACGCGACCAGGCTCGGCGCGCTGCTGGGAACGGCGCTCACCCAGGCGGGCGTCCCGCACCGGGTCCAGTTCGCCGGCAACCTGCTGAGCGTGTTCTTCACCGAGGCGCCGGTCCGGAACTTCGCGGCGGCCAAGGCGTCGGCCACCGGCCGGTTCCCGGCGTTCTTCCACGCACTGCTCGACCGGGGCGTGTACGCGCCGCCGAGCGCGTTCGAGGCGTGGTTCGTCAACGCGGCGATGACCGAGGAGACGTTCGAGATCATCGCGGCGGCACTGCCCGCGGCGGCGGCCGCGGCCGCGGAGGGGGAGAAGTGAGCGGCGCAAGCACACGGACGGTCGTGCACCTGTTACGTCACGGCGAGGTGCACAACCCGGAGGGCATCCTCTACGGCCGGCTGGCGGGCTTCCGGCTGTCCGAGCTGGGGCAGCGACAGGCGCTGATCGTGGCCGAGAGCCTGTCGGGCAACGACATCGCGCACGTGGTCGCCTCGCCGCTGCAGCGCGCGCAGGAGACCGCGACCCCGATCGTCGACTCCCACCAGCTGACCCTCGACACGGACGAACAGCTGATCGAGGCCGCCAACATCTTCGAGGGCAAGCGGGTGGCCATCGGCGACGGTGCCCTGCGTTCACCCAAGCACTGGCCGCAGCTGCACAACCCCTTCCTGCCGTCCTGGGGCGAGCCGTACCTGCAGATCGCGCGGCGCATGCTGGGCGCGGTCTACCGCGCGCGGGCGGTGGCGGAAGGCCACGAGGCGGTGTGCGTGTCCCACCAGCTGCCGATCTGGACGCTGCGCAGGTTCCTGGAGGGCAAGCGCCTGTGGCACGACCCGCGGCGGCGCCAGTGCTCGCTGGCGTCGCTGACCAGCCTGCTGTTCGACAACGAGAGCCTGGTCGCGATCCGGTACTCGGAGCCGACCGGCGCGAGCAGCCCCAAGGTGACCGGGGCATGAGGAAGATCGCCCTGTTGCTGGCCGCGGCGTTGCTGGCGGCCGGCTGCTCGACCGGCCCGGACGCGGTCGCGAACGGCACGGAGTTCAACTTCGTCAGCCCGGGCGGCAAGACCGACATCACCTACGACGCCGACGAGCGCAAGCAGATCGGCAAGCTCGAGGGCGAGAGCCTGATGGACGAGGGCAAGCAGCTCAGGCTCTCGGACTACCGGGGCAAGGTCGTGGTCCTGAACATCTGGGGCGCGTGGTGCCCGCCGTGCCGGGTGGAGGCGCCGCAGATGCAGAAGGTCTGGGCGTCCTACGAGGACAAGGGCGTGCAGCTCCTGGGCATCGACGTCCGCGACGACGACCGCAGCTTCCCCGAGGACTTCTCGCGCGACACGGGCCTGACCTACCCGTCCATCTACGACCCGCCCCAGCGTTCGCTGCTGGCGCTGCAGGGCTACCCGCGGGCGGCGGTCCCGTCGACGATCGTCCTGGACAGGCAGCACCGGGTCGCGGCGGTCTTCCTCCGCGACCTCCTGGCCACCGACCTCATCCCGGTGCTGGACCGCCTGCTGGCCGAGAAATGACCGTGGGCCGGCCAGGCGGCCGGCCCACACCGCCTCACCAGCGGTCGGAGGCGGCGATCGCCTTCAGCTGCTCGGTGGTCAGCGGCGGCTGCGGCGCGAGCACCCCACCGGCGCCCTTGGCGTCGCCCATGTTGCTGAGGTGCATGAGGATCACCGTGCCGTCCGGGCGGACGACGTTGAGCAGGTAGGTGATCCCGCCGGTCTCCTGGAGCGGTTCCTGCCCGATCGCGAGCTTCGTGCCGTCCGGCAGGGTGCTCTGCGTGCAGGTGGACCGGTCGGGGTCGTCGCACCAGACGCCCGCCCCCGGGTCCATGCCGTACATCTGCAGGTCGAAACCGCCGGTGACGCCTGCCGCGGTCAGGGTGCCGCGGATCACGACCCCGTTGCCGATGGCGTCGTCGTTCGACCGCGTCGTCACCGACGTCGTCGGCACCGACGGTCCGCTCGTGTTCGTCTCCGCACTACCCGGGACCGACCGGGGGCCACCCGAGGGCGGGTGCTCCTCCACACCGACGCCTCCGGAGTCGCTCACCTCGAACGTCGCCGTGTTCCCGAGCACCCGCCGGAACCGGTTGGCCAGGTCCTCGGTCGTGCTGGGCACCGCGGGCTCGGTGGTGGGCGCCGCCGTCGCCACGGTGGTGGTGGTCGGTGGGCCACCGGCCGCCGCGCCGGTGTTGCCGCCCGGCACGAGCCACATGGCCCCGGCGGCCAGTCCCGCCACGGCGACGACGGTGGCCGCGACCGGCACCAGCCGCAGGCCGAGCGCCCGGCGCGGCCCGGGCGCGGTGGACAGGGCGCCGGCCGACGCGGCGTCGGCCCGGCGCTCCAGCTCGGCGAAGGCGTCGTGGAGGGTGCGCAGGTCGGTCATGAGGTCTCCTGGTAGGCGCGGGAATCGGTGGTCATGTCGATGCGCAGAGCGGCGAGTGCCCGGTGGATCTGGCTGCGGACGGTCGTCTCCCGGCAACCCAGCTGGCCGGCGATCTCGGCGTCGGGAAGCCCCGCGTAGTAACGCAGGACCACCGCCGCACGCTGTTTCCTCGGCAGGGCGGCGAGGCGGCGGATCATCGCGTCCCGCTCGGCCCGCTGGTCGGCGCCGTCGCCGTACCCCGCCGCGTCCGGCTCGACGTCGGACCTCGGCGTGGTGCGGGCGAGCCGCCTGCGCCAGGACAGGTAGTCGTTGACGACCATCCGCCGCACGTAGGCGTTCGGCTCGGCCATCCCCGAGATGCGGTCCCACCGCTCGAACGCCCGGCCGAGCACGTCGCTCACCAGGTCCTCGGCCAGCCACGCCTGGCAGGTCAGAACCGTGGCGAACCGCATCAGCGCGGGTCGCTGTCGGGCCACGTACTCGGCGAACTCCATCGGCCACTCCCGGTCGGCTGCTCGGCTGTGTGCTCGGACCCTCAACGGAGTCGTGCGGCAGGACGTTGCACGACGCGGCGGATTCCTCAACGCCAGCTGAGAGGCGGACCCGGTACCCGTAGGACCAAGGTCCCACGCCTACCCTCAACCGCGTGGACCCGACCGCCATCGCCACCAGTGGGCCGCTCGTGCTGGCCGCTGGGGTGGCGCTGCTCGCGGGCGTGATCTCCTTCGCCTCGCCGTGCGTGGTCCCACTGGTCCCCGGCTACCTCGCCTACCTGACCGCACTGGTCGGCTCGGACACCGAGGACGGCAGGAAGGCCAAGGTCCTCGGCGCCGTCGGCCTGTTCGTCCTCGGCTTCACGGTGGTCTTCGCCCTCAGCGTCGGCGGCCTCGTCTGGTGGTTCTCCGACGCGCTCGCCGCCAACCAGACCGTCCTGCAGCGGGTGGGGGGCGTGGTCATCATCGGGCTGTCGCTGGTCTTCGTCGGGCTCATCCCCGGCCTGCAGCGGGACATCCGGTTCCACAAGGTCCCCCGCATGGGCCTGGCCGGCGCCCCGGTCCTCGGCGCGATCTTCGGTCTCGGCTGGACCCCGTGCATCGGCCCGACCCTCTCCGGTGTCCTCGTCATCGCCGCCAGCACCGGCGGCACGGCCGCACGCGGCTTCCTCCTCGTCCTGCTCTACTGCCTCGGGCTGGGGTTGCCGTTTCTGCTCATCGCGCTCGGCGCCCGCTGGACGGTCCGCGCCAACGGCTGGCTGCGCCGGCACGCCCGGGCCATCCAGCTGACCGGCGGCGTGCTGCTCTTCGTGGTCGGCGTGCTGCTCGTCACCGGGCTGTGGGGCGAGCTGACGTCCTGGCTCAAGTACGCCGTGATCACCAACACGGAGCTGCCCCTGTGATCGCACTCCTGCGCAACACCTGGCGCGGCCTCACGTCGATGCGCACGGCACTGGTGCTGCTGTTCCTCCTCGCCGTCGCCGCCCTGCCCGGCGCGCTCCTGCCGCAGCGCTCGCTCAACCCCCAGAAGGTCGACGAGTACATCGCGAGCCACGGCTGGTGGGGTCAGCTGCTTGACCGCCTGGAGTTCTACAACGTCTACGGCAGCGTCTGGTTCTCCGCCGTCTACCTGCTGCTGTTCATCTCGCTGGTCGGCTGCCTGCTGCCGCGCACCTTCGAGTACGCCAAGGCCCTGCGCGGCAAGCCGGTCATCACGCCCCGCAACCTCGCCCGCCTCCCGCACCACCACCAGACGACCGTCGACGCCACCGGCGAGGAGGTCATGGCGACGGCGAAGAAGCGGCTGCGCGGTTGGCGCATGGTGGAACGCGAGGAGGAGGACGGCGCCCGGAGCATCTCCGCCGAGCGCGGTTACCTCCGCGAGACCGGCAACCTCGTCTTCCACTTCGCGATGCTCGGTCTCATCGTCGCGCTCGCCATCGGCAAGATGTTCCAGTACGAGGGCCAGGTCGTCGTCCTCGCGAACGGCTCGCAGTTCTGCAACTCGGGCACCCTGAGCTACGACACGTTCCGCCCCGGCCTGCGCGTCGACGGCACCGACCTCGACCCGTTCTGCGTCAAGGTCGACGGCTTCACCGCGAACTTCCTGCCCACCGGGCAGGCCGACTACTACCGCGCGGACATCGAGTACCAGTCGGGCGAGGACCTGGACACCAACACCTGGCGTCCGTACAAGCTCGAGGTCAACTCGCCGCTGCGTACCGCGGGCGACCGCGTCTACCTGCTGAGCCACGGCTACGCGCCCGTCTTCACCGTCACGTTCCCGGACGGCCAGAAGCGCACGCACACCACGCAGTGGCGGCCGGTCAACCAGATGACCTACCTGTCCGAGGGCGCCACGAAGTTCGACCCGCCCGGCGTCACCGACCCGGCGCAGCGCCGCCAGCGCCAGCTCGCGATCACCGGCCTGTTCGCGCCGACCGCGGTGATGCAGGGCGACCTGCTCGGCTCGGCGTTCCCCGACCTGCGCGACCCGGCCGTCGCGGTCGACGTACTCAAGGGCGACCTCGGCAACGAGTCCGGCCGCGGCCAGTCCATCTACGAGGTCAACCAGGACATGATCGACGCGGGCCGGCTGAAGCGGGTCGCGCGGCAGAACCTGCGGCCGGGGGACGAGATCACGCTCGCCGACGGCACCAAGATCAGCTTCGACGGCGTGCGGCAGTGGGTGTACCTGCAGGTCTCGCACGACCCGTCGCAGGGTTGGGTGCTCGTGTTCGCGGTATTCGTGGTGCTCGGCCTCGGCACGTCGCTCGTGGTCAAACGGCGCAGGTTCTGGGTGCGGACGGTGCCCGGCTCCGGGGACGGGACCGGCGGTACGGTGTTGCTGCTCGGCGGCCTCGCCCGTACCGACCAGGCGGGATACGGCGAGGAGTTCGGCCGCGTCACCGAGGACCTGCTGGCGGAGTTGGCACCGGGGCGGGCGCGGGAGAACGCGGTGGTCGGGAGGGAGTCCTGATGGACATCAACGAGACACTGTCGCAGTACAGCGACTGGTGCTACGGCATTGCCGTCGGCGCCTACTTCGTGGCCATGCTCTTCTACCTGTACGAGCAGGCCTTCGGCTACCGGCGGCGAGCCGTGGCCAAGGACCGCGAGCTGGTGGCCGTCGGCTCGGGCGGCGCCGACGAGGTGGCCGGCTCCGTCGACGAGCCCTCCGACGAGCCAGGTGACGAGCCCGTCCTCGAACGCAACGGCCGGGCCGAGCGGATCGGCAAGCTGGCCGTGGCGCTCACCGTCTTCGGCGTCGCGCTGCACGTCGCCGCGCTCGCGCTGCGCGGTCTAGCCACGCACCGCGCGCCGTGGGGCAACATGTACGAGTTCGGCGCGATCCTGTGCCTGATGGCCGTCGTGACCTGGCTCGTCGTGCTGCGCAAGTACGCGGTCCGCCACCTCGGCGTGTGGGTGCTGCTGCCGGTCGTCGTGCTGATGTTCCTCGGCGGCGTCCTGCTGTACACGACCGCCGCACCCGTCCAGCCCGCGCTCCAGTCGTACTGGCTCGTGATCCACGTGTTCACGATCGCGTCCGGCAGCGGCATCCTGCTCGTCCCGGGTGTCGTGAGCATCCTGTACCTGCTGAAGGTGCGGAGGCCGCGCTTGCTGTCCGGGCTGGCCGCGCGGCTCCCGGCCGCGGACGTGCTGGACCAGGTCGCCTACCGCGCGACCGTGTTCGCGTTCCCGATCTACACGGCCGGCGTGATCTTCGGCGCGATCTGGGCCGAGCAGTCGTGGGGCCGGTTCTGGGGCTGGGACCCGAAGGAGACCGTCGCGTTCGTCGCGTGGGTCGTCTACGCCGCGTACCTGCACTCGCGCGCGACCGCGGGCTGGCGGGGCGGCCGGGCCGCGACCATCAACATCGTCGGCTTCGCGGTGATGATCTTCAACCTGTTCTTCATCAACCTGGTAACGGCCGGGTTGCATTCTTACGCAGGGGTTTGACCTCGACTGTTGGACAAGCCGCACAGAGATCAGTAATCTCCGCTCCGGGGTTCGCCGAGTTACACCCAATTGGGTGAAGCTAGCTGGTTCTGGAGGGGCTGTGACATACGCAGAGGCATACGGTCGTAACGAACGACTGACGGTCGACCGGGTGCTCCGTCGCGAGAACCACCCGCTGGGGGTCCGCCGCGCCGAGGCCACGAAGGCCGCCTTCGAGGAGTCCGAGGCCTCGCACGCCCACAAGCGCTGGACGTTGGGTGTGGCGGCCGGTGCCCTGCTGATGGCGGGCACGTTCGCCGCCGGTGCGCTCGGCCTGCACGGCGGCGCCACTCCCGTCGCGGGTGCCGCACCCGAGCACGCGCCAGCGGCCCCCGGCCACGATCCCGGCCCCGGCGCTCCCGTGGTGGGCGCCCCCGTGCCCGGCGGCAAGGACGCCAAGCAGCAGCCGCTGGGCCAGCAGTCCCCGCGGGACCAGCAGGCGCTGCCGACCACGCCGGCGTCGGCCGGTTCGAACAACGGCATCCCGGTCGTGTCGAACACGGGCACGTCCGGTGGCACCGGTTCGAACAAGAGCGGCGACACCCAGCGCACCGCGCCGAGCGGCGGCACCAGCACGCCGACCACGCAGACCCCGCCGTCCACCACGACGCCGCCCACGACGACAACGCCGACGCAGCCGTCGACCCAGACCTCGGAGCCGAAGGGCAACGGCGGCCTCCTGGGCACCGTCGGCGGCGTGCTCTCCCCGGTGACCGACGTCGTCGGCGGCATCCTGTCCCCGTCGACCTCCTCGACCGACAGCACCGCGGCCACCAAGTCGGCCCCCGCCGGTCCGGCGCTGACGATGATCAACCCGCTGGGCGACCTGCTCGCCAGCTGAGCGGACGCCGTTCGGCCGCAAACGTTCCCACACTCGGCTCACGACGTGCGTCTGACGGCCGCAACCTGCCCGTGACCTGCGGGATACCGACCGGTTGCTGGTGCGAACGCGGGTAGCCCCCGGTGTCGACGCTCCCGAGCATGTGCGACTACCGTCGCGTTCGGAGGCGGACCCGTCAGTGCTTCAGGAGGAACCCAGCGGTGAGTGCGCACGGCGAGCCGGAGGGGGGCGTACCCCGCGTCGGCGGTGGTCAGGAACCCCCCACGGAGGACTTCGGCCCCCGGCCGCTCGTGTCCAACCTGGAGGATGAGGAACGGACCGGGTCGCGGCCGTACCAGGATCCGAACCCCCAGTACGCGGACCCGTCGGCCGCCCGGCCCCAGCAGCCCGCCGGCGCGCAGCAGCCCGGCCCCTACCAGGCGCCGTACGTCGACCAGACGCCGTCGGGCTCGCAGGCGGCGGTGTCCGGCGCCTACCAGGTGCCGCAGGGCAGTTCCGGGCCGTACCAGGTGCCCTATGTGGACCAGACGCCCTCCGGGTCCCAGGCCGCCGTGTCGGGTCCGCACCAGGTGCCGCAGGGCTCCGGCGCCTACCGCGTGCCCCATGTGGACCAGCCGCAGTCCGGTGCCCAGGCGGCCGTCTCCGGGCCGTACCAGGTTCCCCAGGGCTCGGGTTCCCACCAGGTGCCGCAGGGCGCTTCCGGCCCGCATCAGGTGCCGCAGGGGCCGTACCAGTACCAGCAGCAGTACCCGGTCCAGGCCCCGCCGCCACAGCAGGCGCACGGGCACGGCGGCGAGCTGTCGTCCCAGAAGCTGATCAAGCAGCAGAAGCGCCCGCCGCAGTCCGGCTGGCGCAAGGCGGTCTTCGTGGCCAGCGGCCGGCTGATCAACGTCGGCGAGAGCCCGCAGGAGACCCATCGCCGCGAGCTGATCGCGCGGGTCAACCAGCCGCTGCGAGGCTGCTACAAGATCGCGATGCTGAGCCTGAAGGGCGGCGTGGGCAAGACCACCACGACCACCACGCTGGGCTCGACCTTCGCCTCACTGCGCGGTGACCGGGTCATCGCCGTCGACGCGAACCCCGACCGCGGCACGCTCAGCCAGAAGATCCCCCTGGAGACCACCGCCACGGTCCGCCACCTGCTGCGGGACGCGGACAACATCAAGCGCTACAGCGACATCCGCGCGTACACCTCGCAGGGGCCCAGCCGCCTCGAGGTGCTGGCGAGCGAGCAGGACCCGGCCGTGTCGGAGGCGTTCAGCGAGGACGACTACCGGCGCACGGTCGCGCTGCTGGAGCACTTCTACAACATCGTCCTCACCGACTGCGGCACCGGACTCATGCACTCGGCCATGAAGGGCGTGCTGGACCTGGCGGACTCGCTGGTGGTCGTGTCCTCCGGCTCGGTGGACGGCGCCCGCTCGGCGTCCGCGACACTCGACTGGCTGGACGCCCACGGCTACCGCGACCTGGTGGCCCGCTCGGTGGCGGTCATCAACTCGGTACGGCCCGGCTCGGGCTCGGTGGACCTCGACAAGCTGGCGCAGCACTTCGCGTCCCGCTGCCGCGCGGTCTGCCGCATCCCGTTCGACCCGCACCTGGAAGAGGGCGCGGAGATCGAGCTGGACCGTCTCAGCGCCCCCACCCGCCTGGCCCTGCTGGAACTGGCGGCAACAGTGGCGGACGGCTTCCCGAGCGAGTTCTACTTCATGCGCTGACCAGCAGGACATGGCTCGAGCAACGCCACGAATGTCCGTCGCCCTCAGCGATCAGCTCCACAGGAGCGGGGTCCGGGGGCTCGGCCCCAACACGCCGACGGTCGTGCCCGGCGAGCAGGCGTCGCCGATGACCTAGGCGGGCGGTTCCTTACCGTCCGCCTCAGGCGGGTTGTTCTTGCGTTGGTTGAGACTGCGGAGAAACTCCGGGTCGTCGTCCGGTGCGACGGACCGGCTCGGCCCACTCACGCGACGGTCGCCGACCTTCATGGTGGGGTTGGCCGCGAACGCCCGCCACAGCAGGACTACGACGCACACCGCGCCGATTGCGGCGAGCAAGTACACCATCTGCTACCTCCTGAGGTACTTGGCATCGAGATTAGCCCTTTTGTACCGATTTAGGGGGTGCAGGGGTGGACCATGCCTCATGGTTGCTACGTCTTCGCTACGAGTGGCCGTTCGAGAGATTGGCCTCGGTGGTGAGCTCGGCAAGCAGGGTCTTCACCTCGGACTCCCGGAACCGGCGGTGGCCGCCGGGCGTGCGGATCGAGCCGATGCGACCGGCGGTGGCCCACCGGGTGACGGTCTTGGGGTCGACGCGGAACAGCGCCGCGACCTCGCCGGGGGTAAGGAGCCGCTCTCCGACATGTGCCGCTGTCACGTGTCCTCCTCAGGTGGATTCGACCTGGACCCCCCAATCGTTGCATCTCGACCATCGGGTACTCGAACGGTTGTCTTATGGTAAAGAGGTAGTAAGGGACAAAACGGCCGGTTCGGACAGGCTGCGGACGCGGCAAAAGTGCCGGCTAGAGTGCCCGCCGTGGACGACGTCGACCGCCGCATCATCGCCGCACTCAGGGAGCACGGCCGAGCGACCTACGCCGAGCTCGGTCGGCAGGTGGGCCTGTCCGCGTCCGCCGTGCACGAGCGTGTCGGCAAGCTCGAGACCAGCGGCGTCATCACCGGCTACCACGCCGTGGTGAACCCCACCATGGTCGGCCTCGGCGTCACGTCGCTGATCGGCATCTACTCGACCGACATCGCGGACGACGAGGACGTGGCCGAAGCACTCGCCGCCCTCGACGAGGTCGAGTCCTGCTACCGCGTCGCCGGCGACGAGTCCTTCATAGTCAAGGTACGCGTCGCGACGGTCGACGAGCTCGAACGGACGCTCGGGCGCCTGCGCCGCATCGAGGGCATCGCGCGGACCCGCACCACGCTCGTGCTGTCCACGCGCTTCGAGGGCCGGCCCAACACTTCGCAGGTGGGTGAGGGTGACGAGTAACGTCTCGGGCGTGAGCACGCTCTCCCGCGACTTGACCCTGTACACGCTGGGCCGCCTGGCGCTGGTCGGCGCGGTGACGGTCGTGCTGGTGCTGTTCGACGTGCCGCTGCTGGTGTCGTTCGCGGTGGCCATCGTCGTCGGCTTCCCGCTGGGGCTCCTGCTGTTCCGCGGGCTGAACCAGCGGGTCACGGCCGGTCTGGCCGAGCGCGGCGCCGAGCGGGCCGCGACCCGCGACCGCCTGCGCGCCGAGCTGCGTGGCGACGAAGACGCCCGCGAATGACCGCGGTCGACCGCTGTAGTGGGAAGACCCGCGACTGGGTGTGCGAGGCGGTCCGCGTCATCGAGGCCGACGCCAACCGCAGCGCCGACACGCACCTGCTGCCGTTCCCGCTGCCGTCCGAATGGAATGTTCGTCTTTACCTCAAGGACGAGTCGACCCACCCGACCGGCTCGCTGAAGCACCGGCTGGCCAGGTCGCTGTTCCTGTACGCGCTGTGCAACGGCTGGATCGTCGAGGGCACGCCGGTGATCGAGGCGTCCTCGGGCTCGACGGCCGTGTCGGAGGCGTA
>NZ_JBJMIE010000250.1:0-10348 GCF_045807065.1 Actinophytocola sp.
CGAGATGCTCGACCTGTTGGAAGGGGCCGCGACGCGGGACAGCGCGCGACCAGCTGTCCGAGTGGACGCCGCAAGCGCATGGGGCCGAGTGGCGATGGCCGCCGAGCGGCCCGATCGCGCTGCGCACGGGTTCGACGTAGCCGTGGGGTTGCTGCCGGTCCTCGCGGCGCGGGGACTCACGCGCACCGACGCGGCACACTGGATGGCGCGCCACTCGCAGCTGGTGTGTGATGCCGCGGCGTGCGCGCTGGAGGTGGGCCACGCCGACCGCGCCGTCGAACTGCTCGAGCTGGGCCGGGGCGTGCTCATGGCGCAGGCGTTGGAGTCCAGAACGGACCTCACGGACCTGGGGGCGGCGCACCCGGCGCTGGCCGACGAGTTCGGATACCTGTGCCGTCAACTCGACTCCGAGCACCCCGACGAGGAACGCCAGGTGCTGGCGGGCCGGTTGGCCGCGTTGACAGCACGGATCCGGTCGACGCCCGGGTTCAACAGGTTCCTCCTGCCACCGACCGTGACGCAGCTGACCGCCGAGGCACGCAGCGGACCCGTAGTCCTGGTCAACGTCAGCCAGTACCGCTGCGACGCCCTCATTCTGACCGAATCCGGGGTGGCGATACAGCCGCTGCCGAAACTGGAACTGCCCGCGGTCCACGAACGGCTGGGCGAGTTGCGCGCAGCCATCGACGCGATGGGGGACCCGGGCGGCCAGCAGGCCATGCGGGACGTGCTGGCTTGGCTGTGGGACACCATCACCAGGCCGATACTCGGCGAGCTGGATCCCGTCGTCAGCCGACTCTGGTGGGTGCCGTGCGGTCCGCTGGCCTATTTTCCCCTACATGCCACCGTGCTGGACCGCGTCGCGTCCTCGTACACCCCGACGATCCGGGCGCTCGCGCATGCCAGGGCCCGTCAGATCTCCCGTACCGAGTCGCGGACGACACCCGCGGTGCTGGCGGTTGGCATGTCACGGACCCCGGAGGGAACCGACCTGCCGGGCGCGCGGAAGGAGACAGAGTTGCTGGGCCGGCTGCTGCCCGGCACGTCGGAACTCGTCAACGAGGACGCCACCCACGACGCGGTCCTGTCGCGGTTGGCGGCGAGCGAATGGGCACACTTCGCATGTCACGCGGCCAGCGATCCGGTCGATCCTGGTGAGAGCCGCCTGCTTGTGCACGACCATGCTGACAAACCGTTGCGCGTGGTCGAGATTTCTCGGCTCAACCTGAGCAAGCCCGAATTCGCGTTCTTGTCGGCGTGCAGCACGGCAACCACGTCGCTCGATCTGGTCAACGAGTCGATTCACATCGCGTCGGCCTTCCAACTGGCCGGCTATCCGCACGTCATCGGCACGTTGTGGGAAATCTCCGACACCATTGCCACGAAAATCGCCACACACATCTACACCGAGCTGGCCGCCTGCCATTTCGACATCCGCAACGTGGCGACCGGCCTGCACGAAGCCATTCGCATGGTGCGAGACCGCTATCCGCAGATGCCGACCCTGTGGGCCGCACACATCCACGTCGGCCCGTAAGCAGCGTCCTGTAGCGGCCTGCTTGCTGTGCACCATCCCTGTGTCGGTCAGTTCCGTTGCCTCGGACCTGCACGATGTTGCGCTGGTTGGCTAGCGCGGCTCGCCACCGCCTGGTAGCCGTCTCGTTGACCGCGTGGTGGGGTGTTCGACTGGTGCACGTTCGGGTGATGTTGTTGGTGGATCGTCACACGCGGTTGCTGTCACTCGACCCTCGCTGGGATACATCCACGCGGACGGGAGCGATCGGGATATGGCGGCAGGGACAGAACGGACGAACAACGGCCTGGGGGAGTGGAGTGACCACCATCAGCGGTGTCGGCCGCGGCGGTCGCGACGTACACCGGCCACGGTCTCTGGTGGCATGCGGTTCGCGTTCTATGGTCGGATGTCCACCGAGGACTTTCAGGACTATGTGACGTCGCGGGCGTGGCAGCGTAACGCCGCTGATGAACTGGTCACCGGTAAGGGTGTGGTCGTCGTCGAGTTTTTCGATCGGGGGTGTTCTCGCCGGGTGGGGTGGTCGGATCGGCCGGAGGCTGGGGTGTTGTTGGCGGCGTTGGCTGATCCGGATCGTGGGTTTGATGCGGTGGTGGTCGGTGAGTATGAGCGGGCGTTCTTCGGTGACCAGCTCACCGCACTTCTGCCGGTGTTCGCCCGGCACGGGGTGCAGTTGTGGTTGCCGGAGACCAACGGACCGGTCGACGCTGCGGATCCGGTTCACCGAGCACTCACGATGTTGTTGGGTGCGCAGTCCAAGCGGGAGGTGCTGCGGTCGCGGTTTCGTGTGTTGGCGGCGATGCGGGCCCAGGTTGTGGAGCAGGGCCGCTTCCTGGGTGGTCGCCCACCCTACGGCTATCGGCTGGTTGACGCTGGGCCGCATCCGAACGCTGCGCATGCGCGGTGGGGGCGCCGGTTGCAGCGGCTGGAACCCGACCCTGTCACTGCTCGGCATGTGCGGTGGATGTTCGCCCAGCGTCTTGCTGGGCACAGCGCGTCGCGGATCGCGCACGACCTCAACGTGCGGGGTGTGCCGTGTCCGTCGAGTGCGGACCCCGGCCGGAACCGTCATCGCTCGGGTGCGGTGTGGACGTTGCGGACGGTGGCCACGATCTTGGGTAACCCGCGCTACACCGGCCGGCAGGTGTGGAACCGACAGTGCACCGACCACGACTCGACTTCCAGCCGGAAGCGGGCGGGGCAGCGGTGGAACCAACCTCGGGACTGGGTGATCTCGAAGGCGGTCGCGCATCCCGCGCTGGTCAGCGAGGCTGACTTCATCGCTGCCCAGGCCGTTGACGCCAGCCCGAGACCCGCCGATGGCGGCGCCCGCAGATACGCGTTGGTCGGCTTGGTGGTCTGTCGGGTTTGCGGGCGCCGGATGGATTCGCATTGGGTGCACGGCCGCCCGGGTTACCGCTGCCGGCACGGCCACACCACCGCGAAACTCAACGCCAGTGACCGTCCCAAGACGTTGTACCTGCGGCAGGACCGCATCCTTGCCCGCATCGCCGTCAACCTTGCGGTTTCGGAACCGCTCGAGCCAGCCGCCCTCGCCGACAGCCTTCGCACTCAAGGACTTACGATCCTGTGCGACGCCGACACGTGCACTCGTGTCAACACGAGTTCAACCGGCCAGCCGCAGCTACAGTTGATCAACTAAACAATCCCGCGCGAGGCGACACGCGTAATTTCGTGGGGGTTAACGTGTCCGAGACTGAAACACCGATTCCTAGGAGATTCCCGGTTTTCCCGGAGATTTCCATGAATCCCAGGTTAGCAGGTGTTTGTGTTGTGTGGTCAAGTGTGCCAGAGAAATGGGAGTCGGTTCGCTCCACTGGGTGAGAACCCACTGAGGTCGTTGAACGGCAGGAGCGCGAGTGGGTGGGGTTGTCCGGCCATGACGGCCAGGGCGGTGGCGACCTCTTGCAGGCTGGCTTTGATGTAGGTTGCTGTGGCTGATCCGGTGTTGTCGGTGTGTTCGGTGTGGGCGCGGGCGACCGGTAGCCGAAGTGGCGTTCTACCCAGGTGAGGGTGTGTGGCGGAGTGGATGGAGATGTCTTGTGCGGCCATCCAGGGGAGTCGTTGATCGAGTCTTTTCCAAAGGTGGTCGTAGCGGCGGCGGCTGGTGAGGGATGGCCGTCGCGGTAGCGGAGCAGGGGAGCGATCGGGAGGACTGCGCCGCGGGCTGCGGCGTGGTCAACAAGACAGTTAGCTATCGCCGGGGTGATGGGTTGCCAGCGGATCATGCTGCCCTTTTCGCGGACCCTGACACTTCGGGCACGCGGCCGAGGAGCAGCAACGTCGCACCGGTGAGCTCCAGCAGCAGGATCTGCAGCTGGGCCTGCTGCCCGCCCGACAGCGTCTCGAACGTCTGCTGCTCCGCGCCGGCGAGCTCGTACCCGGCCAGGGCGGCCATTGCGTTGTTGCGGTGCAGCGCGGTATCGGCTATGACGATGTCCGCGACGCGGCGGCCATGGAGGTCGGGACGCGCGTGCGTCTGGGTGAACAGGCCCGGCACCACCCGGGCGCCAGCTCGACCGTCCCGGTGTGGGGGACGTCCTGCTCGGCGAGCAGGTGCAGGAACCGGGACTTGCCCGACCCGTTGCCGCCAAGCACCGCGACCCGCTGGCGGAACCACACCTCAAGGTCGAACGGAGCGGTCAGCCCGGTCAACGCGACCGCCGAGCACGTCAGGGAACGCTTGCGGTCCACCCACCGGTGAGCCGCATCCGGATGTTTTGTTCACGGGGCGGCCGCTTCGGCGGGCCCGCCTCCTCGAACCCGGGTGAGCCGGGTGCATGCCGCCTTATAGGTCGAGGACGCGGCGTCGGCGGTGCCTACAACGTGCTGCCGGTCTACGACTCGGCCACCAGCTGGAAATAGCCGGGTCCGAAGGCTGTGTTACACCCACCACTGGACCACGTCGCGATCGACAACCTGCCCTCGCTGCTCCCCCACGAGGCCAGCGTCGACTTCTCGGCACAGCTGACGCCACTGCTCCCGTCGAGCGGCCGAACGGACTCGGCGTGGGACAAGACCCTGTCGAGCTACCAATCCGCGACAATGGGAATCATCTGCGACTGACCTCGGCGTGGGCCATTGGCTCCGTGTCGTGTGCCACCGACAGCGGCCTCGGCATCGTCTGCGGGAGACGGCCGCCGCGTCGTGCCGCGAGGTCCGGATCGCAGCACTGCCACGAGGCGCTGGACGACTGCGATCGGCGGGTCCGATCAGGACGTCCCGAGCGAGCTGGTGACTTGACGACGTCGGGTCCTGGCCGGGCACCGGAGCCGGTGTCTCACCGGCCTGCTCGGCGCCGACTTCTCCTCGTCTGGTTGACGTGGTCGTGACACGTGAAGTCAGGATCGCCGATTTTCGTTCGTTTGCACCGCTTCCCGTCCTCGGTCACACCGGGACACCGGTAAGACTTGGTCGACGCGGCGCGTGCGACTTCGCCGGCCGGAGCAGCTGTGCGCTTCTTCTTCCTCGACCAGGGCCGCCAGGGAGGGTCGGTGGCGCGTGGACGATCGGTCAAAGGGTTGTCACGGTCGTCGTCGTAGACCACTGTTCCTCCCCTGCGCCGGATGACGGGTACGGCTCACCCGACAGTAGGAGGGGCGCCCCCGGCAGGTCCATGACCTGTTTTCACCGAGATGTCAGAGAGGTTCCACACTGGCGGAGTGGCTACCTGTCCCCGTCGGGACGTCGTGGTAGTTGTCACGTCGACATGTCGCTTGGCGCACCGGAGGTGGAACGTTGGAGGCCAGGGCTCATGTCGCAGTCCTGGACCCGTTGCCCCTCTTCCAGCGCGGCGTGGTCGACGCGCTGGCCTCAGAGGGAATCCGAGTCGAAACGCCGGACGACATCCGGGTGTGGTCGGCACAGAACGGCCGGCGGGTCATCATCCTGACACTCGTCTCGCAGGAGGACTGGACGCTGCTCGGCCACCTGAGCGCGAAGGCATTGGTGATCGCGGTGCTCGAGAAGTACACCACCGCTCTGTCGATCAGGGCCCTCCGTCTGGGCGCCAGTTCAGTCGTCCCGCGAAACACGACCTCGGCGGTCATGCGGCGCGCGGTCGATGCGGCCCTGGTGGGCGACGTTATCGTGTCGAGAGCAGTCATCGACGCCCTGATCTCATCGTCACCGCGGGACAGCGGTGAGCCGCGGCTCCTCGGGCAGGAGGAGGTTCTCTGGTTGCGCCGGCTCGCGTCGGGGACGACGGTCGCACATCTGGCGGAATTGGCAGGGTACTCGGAGCGGACGATGTACCGGCTGTTGAACAGCATCTACGACAGGCTGGGAGTGGCGAACCGCACCGAGGCCCTGATTAAGGCCCACGCCTACGGTTGGCTCGGTGCCGAGCCGTAGTGCCCGGAGACTCAGTCGCCGACCACTGCCGCGATCGCGGGTTGCAGCCGCGCGTCGTTGAACAGTGTCAACAACTGGACCATCTGTCTCGTGATGCCGGGCGCCCGGGTCACACGTCGCGCCCGGTGGAGGACATCGATGGCGGCGTCCAACCGAGGGGCGATCCCGCCAAGGTGTTCGCCGCACCGTGCGAAGCCCTCCATGTCGAGAGCACCGAAGTCGCGCTGGTCCTGTCGACTTCGTTCCGCCGCTTCGAGCCGCAACTGCCGGAAGAGACGTTGTGCCGACCACGGGAAACCCCGGCGGTGTTCCAGCACAGCGTTCAACGCGAGCGTGGTCAGAGCATGCCCTGGCAACCTGCCCCTGGCTGCCAGGCGGATGTGCTCCACCGCCTCGTCTACGTCGTTCTCGATCAGCGAGCATATCGCCACAGTCGTGTATACCTGCCGCTGCAGAGGAACCCGCCCTAACTCCAGCGCCAGTTCCAAACCGCGTTTCCCGATCTCCCTCGCCTGCCGGGTCTGGTACTGCCAGAGTTTGAGGTTGGCCATCGCGTCCAGGTACTGGCACTGGGTCACCCAGCTGTCGATCTCCGTCGCGTGCGCGCCTGCTTCTTCCAGCACCGTCTCCGCTCGGTCGAAGTCACCCACCTCCGCGTACCGGCTGCCCAACCTCAGCATGATCTCGGCCAGGCGGCGCCGGGTGTCGCGGCCGGGTGCGCTCGTCACCTGGCCGCGGGCCAACTCGGCCGCGCCCTCGAGGCAGCGAACCGCCTCGTCCAGCTGCCCCCAGTGGCGATGGCAATCGGCGAGATTCGCCAGCGGGACTATCTCGGCTTCCACCACGCCGTGCTCCCGTGCGATCGCTAGCGCCTTCCGGTAGTAGTCCTCGGCTTTCGCCATCTCGTCCCGGCGCTGCAGCACGGCGCCGAGAGCCACGTCGAGTTTCTGCCGGTAGTCGACCCTGTTGCACACCTCCAGGTAGGAAAAGGCCTGGCGGTAGCAGGACTCGGCCACGGCGAGATCGTCCTCCCTGAGTGCGATGTCGCCGAGGGCCAGCAGGTTGACGAGTTCGTGCATCTCATCCCGCAACAGTCCGCAGATCTGTTCGCGTTGGCGGCGGAGCAACCACCGACAGCCCCAGTTGTCGAGGTAGTCGTCCACGCTCTCGATTGCCCGGAAGGCCGTTTCGAACTCCCCGCCCTGGAGCAGGAGGTCGATCTCGGTGAACTCGGCCGTGAGATCGCTCAGTCGCTTGACCTCGCCTTCGGTCCGGCGTCGCAGTGCGAAGTAGGAAGCCGCCCGGAGGAGGAGGCTGCGCTGGTCCCACTCGTCGTCGGCGGACGGCTGTATCGACTGCAACGCTCTCGTGTCGTCAGGGGGTTGCACGTAGTACAGGTCCTCCGTCGTCCGCCGCACCAGGTGGCTGGCCTGGAGGTGTCTGAGACTCTGTTGGACCTGCTTCACACCTTCGCCCGGTAGCATGAACGCCACCGCGTCCACATCGACCGGGATGCCGAATGCTGACACCGCCTGCAGCACTCGACGTACGTCGAGTGCGAGGCCCTCGATCAAGTGGCAGGTGAGGAAGTCCAGCGTCTCGTCGGGGGTGGCGCCGGTCAATGTCCGCACGACGTCCTCGAGTGAGTCGAGGGCACTGTGCTCGCTTTCCGGATTCCTAGGGCTCGCCAGGATCCCGTGTACCACCTCGGCGGCTCTCGGTCGCCCGCCGGTGCGCTCGTAGAGCGTCTCCACCAGCTCATCACGCGGGGTCAGGAGCCCGTACGCGTCGTGCGGATCCAGGCTCGCGAGGAGTTTCTTGAAGTCCGCCAGCGGCATGCCCTTGTCGAAACTCCATATCAATGTTCGGGTCAGCCACCGCCGAGGCCGTGCGAAGGGGTGTTCCCGGGTGACCATCAACAGTTTGACGACCGTCTGGCGTTGCCGCGCGATCACCTCCAGAGCGTCGTCGAGGTCGGAGCTCACCAGTTTCCCGGTATCCGCGTCGAGCAGTACCTCACACGAGTCCAGGACTACCACTATCCGCTTGTCCCGGAGTAGCTCCATCAGGATTTCGACCTTGCGGGCGATGGCGACGTCGAGTCGTTCCAGTTGGGTCGCCGCGGTCGACAACGGTTCGTCGACGGCGCCTTTGAGCAGCTCGGTCAGGTCGTGCGCGGTGAAGGACTGCGGCCCGTACACCTGCCGGTACTCGGTGAGTGGCCTGTGCGCACCAGATCCGGTCGATGCCTGGTCGATGACACTCTTCACCAGCCGTGTCTTTCCGACACCTTCCGGCCCGACGATGAGAACTATCGGGGTTCTGCCCTCGTGGACCTCCCTGAGCACGTTCTCTGTCTCTTCTTGACCGTCGGTCAGCACTTCGCTCCATGGAATGGCGTGGGCCGCGGGAGCCAGGTCCAGTGCGTCCGAGTCCACCTGGGCTTGTGCGTGCAACTCCTTGAGCCGGTCGAGCAGTGCCGCCTCTTCCTTTTTCGAAGCCGCCAAATCGACGGGATTCAGTCGGCGGAAGCCGTCGCGTACTAGGCGCAGCTTTTCTTCCAGTTGCGCTATCCGGCCTTCGGGCGTCTTCAGTGTACGTATGCGCTCGAAGAGGTCCTGTAGCCCCTGTTCATGGCCTTTTGTGAAATCCACGGAGGGCAGGTGGTCGACGACCGGGTTGTGTTCGTAACCACTTTCGAGACGGAGGGTGATAATCGGCTTGCCGAACTGCCGAGCCAAACGCAGTTCTTCCATGCAGGCATTGCTGTCCGGAGTGTGCTCCGCCCGCACGAATAACAGCAGATCACAACTGTTGACAGCGCGTGGCAGACGCTTCTCGTAGGAGTTCACGGGTATGAGCTGATTGGGGGCGAACCAGGGTTTCGCGGGTGATCCGGGCCTCTTGAGGGCGTCGTTCAGCCAGTTCGCGAAGTACGTGCTCTCGCCGTCATCGTCTACGTAAGAGATGAACGCTTGCATGATCGCCTCCCACTCCGGCGAGCGTGCCCCGGCGTGATCACGTCGCGTCACAGATGCGCCCACGCTGGCAGAATTCTGCCAGATGAACGGGCACGAAGCCATGACCTGCGGTCGGCGTGAAGTACGCTCGAATGCGTCGCTGGCCGTGAGAAGATCGGCCGGTGATGCTCAGAGGGCTTACCTTGATGTTGGGAACCCGACGCGGCCTAGTCGTGTTCGCCGGTACTGCACTGGCTACCTTCGGGCTCCTCGCCGGAATGGTCCAGCTCTACGCGGCGCTCTGGCCGAAGAACAGCATCAATCAGACAGCTACGGTCGTTGTGATCATTTGCTTGATCGTCACGGTGGCGACGTACCGTGCGTGGCCCCGCCGTTCGGTGCGGCGCGAGTTCGACCTGCCCGACATCTCGGTCGTGGTGAAGGTCAGTGATCTCTTCGACCAGACCGGGAACCTGGTCATCGGCTTCAGCGACACCTTCGACACCGACACGACCAGCGGAAAGATCATCAGCCCTGAGAGCGTTCAAGGGCAGTTCCTGCAGCGGATCTACGACGGGGACCGCGATCGCCTTGACCGGGAGATCGAGCAGGCGCTGATGGGCGTTCAGAAGGTCGGGGAAGAACAACCCTCTACCAAGGCGGGTAAACGTCGCCGTTACCCGATCGGGACCGTGGCCACACTTGGTTCGCCCGGGCGGCGGTACTTCTGCGTCGCCTACTCTTACCTGCAGAACAATCTCATCGCCAGGTCGAGCGTCAACGACCTTTGGGAGGCACTGAACCATGTCTGGGACGCCGCGCGGCAGTTCGGTCAGCGCAAGACACTGGTGGTCCCGGTCATCGGATCGGAACTCGCGCGGATCAGCAGCCTGGACCGCGACAGCCTGCTGAAGATGATGATCCTCTCGTTCGTCGCCAACTCGCGGCAGCAGGACGTTTGCAAGGAACTCGTCGTCGTCGTGCACCGCAAGGACTACGAGAAGATCGACATGCTCGAGGTGCGCGCATTTCTCCACACGCTGTAGTCGCCGTTCGCGCGCTTCGTGCCGCTGCGGGGGTCTCGGCCCTTGAACAGGCCCAGGTTCGCCGGCTGGATCGGGAGACCGAGCGTAGGTCTTCGGCGATCACTTCAGGGACGTTGTTACTGGTCATCCGGTTCTTTCTCGGCTGCTCAGCTGCCCGCGCGGGACACCCCACTCACGTGCGCTTCTTCCACGGGCGGGGCGACCTCGGCCCACTTCCACCAGGTGTTAGTGATTCTCTCTCTGGTCAACCTGGACCGCCTGCCGCACTCGCGGCACTCGCAGATGCGGTCGGGCACCGACTGACCGTCGTTGGGACAGTTGCCACGACCCAGACGTGCCGCCGGTGCTCCTCCTTCTCCGGATCGTAGAACTGGTGGACAGGTAGGCGGCGCAGAGGCAGGCACCCGTGCCGAACAGTGCGATCCGGTCGAGCA
>NZ_JBJMIE010000251.1:0-24358 GCF_045807065.1 Actinophytocola sp.
CCAGGACCGCGGACCCCAGGACGCGGCGCGCACCACCAAACCCACCGAACAGCGGAACACCAAACAGCGGCCACCAAAAGCGACCCGTCAACGCTCCCGGAGAGATTCCGGCAGAACAAACCCACCATCACCAGGCGGAAAATCGTGAACCGCCACCACGGCCGCCGGCGGAATCACCCCATAAACATGCGGAAACCAAGCCCCCTGCGGATCCGGCGGCACTCCAGGCTCCCACCGCACCGGCACACCGACCCGCGCGGGATCGATCTCCAACAGCACCAGATCCGTCCGCCCGGCGAAGAGCCGATTCGCCGGCAGATGCACGGTCCCGAAGTCCGAACAGTGCAGGAACCCCTCACTCTCCAGTGAAGGCGCCCGGTACGGCTCCCCCGCCCGGTACTCCGCCCGCGTGGTGATGTGCAGAATCATGGCCAGAAGCCTAAAGGTGGGAGTGGGTCCGGGCGTGTGCCTGGGGGAGTCGCTGCCCGGACCCACTCCGTCCGGTCAGCCGCCCGGTGAAGGCGGTTTGGCGCCGTTGGGGGGCACGGCGGTTCCGGCGCCTCGGGCGGGACTGCCCGGAGTCTGGTTTCGACCTTTCGGACCGCGAGGCCCGACTTCCCTCTCACGCTCCTTGCCACGATCGGGGTACTCATCCGGCCCGGGCCCACCACCCACGCCCGAGGACCGCGGCGACGACGGGTGCAGCGGGGAAGGCGGGGCGGGGGCGCGGGCCACCGACCCATCCGGCGGCGGCACGGCGGGATTCGAGGCTGGCTCGGGCACCGAGGTCTGAACAGGCGGCACGGTGGCCGGCCCCGACGACGGCCCCGACGGGAACGGCACCAACCCGGCCACGACCAGCACGATCGCGGTCGACAGGGCCGCGACGCCGATGACCACGGCCCTGACGGTGAACACACGAGCGAGCAGCGACCGGCGCGGCGCCGGGGCGGCGGCCCGGAACGCGGCCACGGCGGCATCCTCGCCGGCCAGCTCCTCCGGGTGGCCGGGCGCGGTCGCCGCACGCAACGCCGCCTCTAGCGGCTCGTAGATGCTCATCTCACTTCCCTAGGCGTACCGGCCCCCGCTCGTGTCACACCTGTGCTCGTCAACCGTTCGGCCAGTGTTCGCAGCCCGCGCCAGGCGGCCGTCCGCACGGCGCCCGGGCGCTTGCCCATGACCTTGGCGGTGGCCTTGACGTCCAGGCCGACCACCACCCGCAGGAGCACGGCCTCGGCCTGGTCCCTCGGCAGGGTGGCGATGAACGCGATGGTGGCGTTGGTGGTCGCGAGGCGGATCGCCTGTTCGGCCGTGTCCTGGTCGTCCGGGAGGTCGGCCAGGACGTCCACGGGCACGCCCGTGACGGGTCTTCGCTGGTTGCGGCGGACGTGGTCGAGCGCGCGGTGCCGGGCGATGGTCAGCGCCCACCCGCGGAAGCCGGCGCCCTCGTCGCGGAACGAGCGCATGTCGCGGGCGATCTGCAGCCACGTCTCCGAGGCGAGGTCCTCCGCGTCGTCGCCGACCAGGCCGCGCAGGTACCGCAGCAGACCGGGCTGCACCTGCCGGTACAGCTGCCGGAACGCCTCCTCGTCGCCACCGCGGGCTTCCCGCACCGCGGCGGACAGATCAGCCGCCGCCTGATCTGCTGTCACTGCTTACCTCGATGTGCTAGACGCCGCCCCTCCGTTAGGCGTAGGAGGCGGACGAAGTGTCACATCCGGAGCAGCGCGCCGATCGGGGTGCCCTCGCCGGCGTGGGCGCACGAGGTCAGCGAGGTCGTCGATCAGCGGCAGGCTCGCGGCCATTTCGCACGAACACGGCGAGCTTGGCCCGGTAGTCGGCGGCGGAGCGGTAGAACAGGACGGGGTGCGCGAACCCCGTGGTACCCAGACGCCCAGACCCGCACACAACGTACACGCGCCGGCCGGGAACGGGCCCGGCCGAAAGGAAAACGACCGTGCCCCGCATCGGCATCACCGGACACACGAACCTCACACCGGCCTCGTTCCCGCAGGTCTCGGCCGCGGTCCGCACGGCGCTGGCCGAGTACCCGAGCGACGAGCTCGCCGGTGTGACGTGCCTGGCCAGGGGAACCGACCAGCTGTTCGCGCACGCCGTCCTGGACCTCGGGGGCACCCTGCACGTCGTGCTGCCGTCCGCCGACTACCGCGAGCACGAGGTGGCCCCGGACGACGCCGCCGAGTTCGACGCCCTGCTCGACCGCGCGGCCACGGTCCACACGATGCCCTTCCCCCGCTCGGGTCCAGCCGCGTACATGGCGGCGAGCGAGCACATGCTCGCCAGGATCGACGAGCTGATCGCGGTCTGGGACGGCAGGCCGGCAGGTGGCTACGGCGGCACCGCGGACGTCGTCAGCGCGGCCCGGCACCGCGGCCTGCCGGTGACCGTGCTGTGGCCCGCCGGCACGACGCGCGAGTGATCCGGCTTAGCCCAGGACCTCCGGCGGGACCCACTCCGCGCCGTTCAGGTGGTGGTCGAGGAAGGCCAGGACCGTCTCGTACCAGACCTTGACGTGGCCCGGCTGGAGGATCCAGTGGCCCTCGTCGGGGAAGTACAGGAACTTGTGCCCGGTGGCGTTCCTCGAGGTCAGGTCCCACCACAGGGTCAGCGCCTGGCCGATGGGCACGCGGTAGTCCTTGTCGCCGTGGATGACCAGCATCGGGGTGCTCACCCGGTCGGCGAACCGGTGGGGGGACTGTTCGGCCGCCTTCTCCGGGGTCATCTCGCGGACCCACTCGTAGGCGCCGTCGGTGGTGGCGCCCATCGAGTCCAGCTGCCACAGGGACGCGTGCGTGACGATGGCCCGGAAGCGGTCGGTGTGGCCGGCCACCCAGTTGGCCATGTAGCCGCCGTAGGAGCCACCCATGGCCGCGGTCCTGGTCTCGTCGATGTCCGGGCGTGCGACGGCGGCGTCGGTGATCGTCATCAGGTCGGTGTACGGGGTGCCGCCCCACTGGCCCCAGCCGCGCTGGATGAAGTCCAGGCCGTAGCCCGTCGAGATCGCCGGATCGGGGAGGAGCACGGCGTAGCCGCGGGCGACCGCCACCCACGGGTTCCACCGCCAGTGCCAGGCGTTCCACGAGCCGAGCGGGCCGCCGTGGATCCACAGCAGAAGCGGCGCCGGGCCGTCGGTGTCCGGCAGCGCCAGCCACGCCCGCAGCGGAGCACCGTCCGCCGAGCGGGCGGTGACCTCGTCGAGCCGGCCCGGCACCGCCACCGCCGGCACGGGTCCCGGCAGCGCCGCCACCTGGCCGTCCGGTGTCACGCGGTACGGCGCCGGCGGCGCCTCGACGCTGGAACGCAGTGCGTAGATCGTCCCGTCCGGCGCGATCCGCGGGTCGCTGAACGCGCCGGACCCGGTCAGCCGCGTGACCTCGCCCGAGTCGAGCGACACCCGCCATAGCGGCGCGTGGCCCTGGTCGTCGGCGACGAAGACCAGGGCCGTGCCGTCCGGGGTCCACTGGGCGGCACGCGGCCACCGGTCACCGGTGGCCAGCACCCGCGGCTGTCCACCGGCCAGCGGGAGCACCGCGAGCCAGGTGTCGCCGATCCGCTCCGGCGTGAACCGTTCCCGGACGACGACCGCGATCCGGCTGCCGTCGGGCGAGACTCGGGGCTCGTCGTACTCGTGGCCGGTGTCGTCGGCGAGGACGCGCCGCTCGCCGGTCGCGACGTCGATCGCGACCAGGGTGGTGCGTTGCGACGCGCCCGGTTCCGCGACCGCCCAGGTGGTGACGATCGTGCGGCCGTCTGCGGTGACGTCCCAGCTGGCGTCGTCGTGGAGGGCGCGGCCGACGTGCCCGGTGACGTCCCGCAGCTCCTCCCCCGGCGTGCCGGCGAGGAGGCGGGTCCGGGCCGGGCCGAGGTCGTGGTCCCAGTACCGGACGGGGTAGTCCTCGTGCAGGATCGCCTTGACCGCGCCGTCACCGCGTTGTTTCCGCAGTTCCTCGTCCCGCGTGAGGCTGTCCGCCGAGGGCAGCACCGGCGCGCCGAGCACGACCGTGCCGGACTCGCGGGCGACCACCACGTTCCGCACCCCGCCGGGTGGGGCGGCGAGCAGCTCGGCCTCGCCGGTTCGCGGCAGCCGCCAGAGCGCCGTGGCCGTGTCGTCTGCCTTGTCGGGCCCCGGCCGGGCGGAGACGAACAGCAGGTCACCCTCCGGGGTGAAGATCGCCGCGGACTCCCCCTCCTCGCTGCGCGTCAGCCGGCGCGCGGGTGTCTCCCCGGCCGGGTCGACCTCCCACAGCGACGGCACGAACCTGGTCTTCCTGGCATCGAGTGTGGACACGCCGACGACGAGCCGCTGCCCGTCCGGCGACAGCCACAACCCGGCAGCGCGCGGGAGCGCCACGAAACCGTCGAGGTCGACGAAAAGATCACCGGTGGTCACGCGGCCCTTCCTACCACGCGGATTTTCGCGCCGACAGAACTGCCGGTAATGTCGGACCGCCCTTGGGCGGGGACCCGCAGCCCACGAACAGGAGTGAATCGGGTGTCACAGCAGACGAACTGGGTGCCAACCTCGGTCAACATCGACAAACCGAGCGCGGCTCGGATGTATGACTACCTTCTGGGAGGCAGCCACAACTTCGCGGTGGACCGGGAGTTCCTGGAGAACACGATCCTGGCCATCCAGCCGGAGATCAAGCGCTTCGCGATCATGAACAGGGCATTCATGCGGCGCGCCATGCTGTTCATGCTCGACCAGGGAATCCGGCAGTTCCTGGATCTCGGCTCCGGTATTCCGACCGTGGGCAACGTGCACGAGATCGCGCACCGGGTGGACCCGTCCGCGCGCGTGGTCTACGTCGACAACGAGCACGTGGCGGTGGCGCACGGGCAGCTCCTGCTCGAGGGCAAGTCGAACGTGGTGATCGTGCAGGGGGACATCACGAAGCCCGGGTTGATCCTCTCGGACCAGGAGACGCGGCGGGTGCTGGACTTCGACCAGCCGATCGGGCTCCTCGCGATCACCATCGGGCACTACATCCTCGACGACCAGGATCCCGAGCAGGTCTTCGCCGCGTACCGCGACGCCCTCCCGTCGGGCAGCTACCTGGCCATGACCCACCTGACGAGCGACTTCTCCGTCGTGAACGCCGACGAGCTGACCGATGCGATGAAGAAGTCGCAGAACAACGTCCGGGCGCGGACGCGCTCGGAGGTGCTGAGCCTGTTCGGGGACTTCGAACTGGTCGAGCCCGGGCTGGTCACCACGTCCCAGTGGCGGCCGGAGACGCCCGGCGAGATCGAGGACCCGGAGCGGGACGGGCTCTACGCGGGCGTGGCGCGCAGGCGTTGACGGGCCCGCCGGCCGCTCGGCGACGACCTCGCCGGGCGGCCGGCGGCCTCCTCCCCCATCAGGCGTCGACCGGCGCGGGCTGCCGCCCGAACTTCATGACGCCGTCCTCGATCTGCCCGTGCCGCAGGGAAACCACGTCGTGGGCATAGCTCATGCCCAGCTGCCACGGCCGGCGCGAACCCGCCCTCGGGAACTCGTCGATGGCCCGCAGCACGTATCCCGCCTGGAAGTCCAGCAACGGCCGTTCCGTCACCGTCGGGTCGTCGTTCACCGGGACGAACTGGTGGTAGCCGTGCGCGTCCATGTGCTTGAGCAGGCGGATGGTGTACTCGGCCACCAGGTCCGCCTTCAGCGTCCACGAGGCGTTCGTGTAACCGATGGTGAACACGAAGTTCGGGACCCCGCTCAGCATCATCCCCTTGTACGCCATGGTTTTCGACAACTCCACCGCGCGATCGTCCACGGACAGCTCGATCCCGCCCAACGCCAGCAGCCGCAGGCCCGTCGCGGTCACCACGACGTCGGCCGCGAGCTCGGCGCCCGACTCCAGCTTCAGGCCCTTCGGGGTGAACTCCGCGACGCGGTCGGTCACCACGTCCGCCCTGCCGCCGCGGATGGCCCTGAACAGGTCGCCGTCCGGGACCAGGCACAGCCGCTGGTCCCACGGCTGGTACCGCGGCCTGAAGTGGGTGTCCACGTCGAAGTCCGGCGGCAGCAGCTTCATGGTCGCCTTGCGGATCATCGACTTCGCGACATGCGGGCGGCGCCGGCTCAGCTGGTAGAAGAACGTGCCCATCAGGACGTTCTTCCACCGCGTCAGGAAGTAGGCGCGCTGTGGGCCGAGCAGGCGGCGCAGCGTGTTCGCGATCTTGTCCTCGGCCGGCAGGGCCATGATGTACGTCGGGGAGCGCTGCAGCATCGTCACGTGCGCCGCCTTCTCGGCCATGGCCGGGACCAGCGTCACCGCCGTGGCGCCACTGCCGATCACGACGACCTTCTTGCCCGTGTGGTCCAGGTCCTCCGGCCAGTGCTGGGGATGCACCACCGTGCCCTCGAACCGGTCCACGCCCGGGAAGGTCGGCGTGTGGCCCGCGTCGTAGTGGTAGTAGCCGCTGCACACGTAGAGCAGGGACGCGGTGATCGTCACCGGCTCGCCGTCGTGGACGGCCGTCACCGTCCAGCACGAGTCCGCCGTGGACCAGGCGGCGCGGATCACCTTGTGGCCGAAGCGGATGTGCCGGTCGATGCCGGCTTCCGCCGCCGTGTCGCGGACGTAGGACAGGATCGACGGGCCGTCCGCGATGGCCTTGGCGTGGGTCCACGGGCGGAAGCGGTAGCCCAGGGTGTGCATGTCCGAGTCCGACCGCACGCCCGGGTACCGGAACAGGTCCCACGTGCCGCCGATCGCCTCGCGGGCCTCCAGGATCGTGTACGTCCGCCCCGGGAACGCCGTGCGCAGGTGGTGCGCGGCGCCGATGCCCGACAGGCCGGCGCCCACGATCAGCACGTCGACGTCGGTCACACCGTCTCCTTCCGCCTGGCCCGCACGGTGCTCATCACCCGGGCGATCAAGTCGTAGTAGTGCGTCGGCGCGATCCGCGCCAGCGCGTCGAACAGGTAGGCGTCCGGCCCGACCAGGATGCGTGCGCGGCCGCGCTCCAGTCCTCTGTAGATAATCGCCGCCGCCTTGGCGGGGGTCGTCATCGTGATCGCCTCGAACTGGGCTGCCATCTGTTCCCTGGTGCGGCCCAGGCCTTCCGGGTCCTTGCGGATGCGGGCGTTGCGGGCGATGTTCGTCGTGATGCCGCCCGGGTGCACCGTCACCGCGCGCACTCCCGTGCCGCGCAGCTCCTGCCGCAGGGCGTCGGTGAAGCCGCGGACCGCGAACTTCGCGGCGCAGTAGGCACTCTGGTAGGGCACGCCGGCCAGGCCGTACACACTGGACGTGTTGACGATCGCGCCGGCGTCCTGCGCCACCAGGATGGGCAGGAACGCCCTGGTCCCGTTGACCACGCCGTGGAAGTTGATGTCCCACAACCACTGGTCGTCCTCGGGGACCGCGTCCAGGACCGACGAGGTGACCGCCACACCCGCGTTGTTGAAGACGGCCGCGAGCGGGGCCGGCAGCCAGTTCCGCACCTCGCCGGCGAAGCGGTGCACGTCGTCCGCGTCGCGGACGTCCAGCACGCGGGTCAACACGGTGCCGCGCAACGACGAGGCCGTCTCCTTCAGGCCCGACTCGTCGATGTCGGCGATGGCCACCGGGGAGCCCAGGCGGGACAGTCGCTGCGCCAGGGCCCGGCCGATGCCGGAGGCGGCCCCGGTGATCATCACGGGCCGGCCGGCGATACTAGTTCCTGGCATCTGCGCTCCTCTGCCTCGCGTGGCTGTCGATCAGGTCCAGCAGGCGCGGCCACGCGCCCTTCGGGAGATCGTGGCCCATGCCCGGGATGGTCTCCAGGCGGGCTCCCCTGATCGCCTTCACCGTCGCGGCACCGCCCGTCGGGTGGACCATCCGGTCGCGGTCACCGTGGATCACCAGTGTCGGCGCGGTGACCGACGCGAGCTGGCGCGTCCGGTCACCGGAGCGGAAGATCGCGGCCAGCTGGCGGGCCGTCCCGGCCGGGGACGGGTCGCGGTCCCAGTCGAGGCCGGCCAGCGCGCGGACCTCGGCCTCCTCGAAGGGGAACCCGTGCGAGCCGATGTGCCGGAAGACCCGCACGGCTCGGTCCTGCACCTCCTCGCGGGTCCGGCCCGGCCTGCCCGCCATGAGCAACCACGTCGACAGCGCCGGCCGGCCGGCGCGGCGTGCGCCCGTGTTCGACATGATCGACGTGAGCGTGCGGACGCGGTCGGGATGCAGTGCCGCGACCGTCTGCGCGATCATGCCGCCCATCGACACGCCGACGATGTGCGCGTCCGCGAGGCCGAGCGCGTCGAACAGCCCGACCGTGTCGGCCGCCATGTCGCCGAGGTCGTACTGCTCCGGCGGCCAGCGCCGGCGCATGATCGCGCCGATGCCCGGCGGCCGGTACCGCATGTGGGTCGACCGGCCCTCGTCGCGGTTGTCGAACCGGATCACCCGGTAGCCGCGTTCGGCCAGCCGCTCGCAGAACGCCGTCGGCCAGCTGTGCAGCTGCTGGCCGAGGCCGGCGACCAGGACGAGCGGGTCACCCGTGCCGAACTCCTCGTAGGCGAGCGAGATCCCGCGCCCGACCTCGACGAGCCGTTCGGTCATGCCTCGGCTCCCGTCGATGCGGTCACCGAGGAGGACACCGCGCCGCCCCGACGGCGGTGGACGACCGCGATACCGCCCTTGGCCGGGGCGTTGGCCACCCCGCGGGAGTGCCAGCGCTCGTCCGGCTCGCCGGTCGGCGCCAGCGTGAAGTCCCGCAACATGGTGCGCAGCACGACGTTCATCTCCATGGTGGCGAACGCGGCGCCGATGCAGCGCCGGGTGCCGCCGCCGAACGGGATCCACTGGTACAGGTCCGGCCGCTTGCCCGTGAACCGGGACGGGTCGAAGGTGCGCGGGTTGGGGAACACGGCCGGGTCGTCGTGGATGAGGTCGATGCTGACCAGCACGTTCATCCCCTTCGGTAGCGTCCACCGGCCGAGCCGGAAGCCGTCGGTCCTGACGTTGCGGCCCACGGCGTCGATGACCGGGCGGATGCGCTGGAGCTCGATGATCGTCGCGTCGCGCAGCTCCCTGCCGCCCGCGTCGACCTCCTCGGCCAGCGCACGCAGGACCGCCGGGTGCCGCCGCAGCCGCTCCACCGCCCAGGCGAGCGTCGTCGCGGTGGTCTCGTGGCCGGCGGCCAGCAGGGTGAGCAGCTGGTCGGCGATCTCACCGCGGGTCAGGCGTGAGCCGTCGTCGTAGCTGCTCTGCAGCATCATCGCGAGCACGTCGTTGCGTTCCTCGAGGTCGGGGTCCGCGGCCACCTTGTCGATCAGCCGGTTGACGACCACGTCGTACTCGCGGCGCAGGGCCCGGAACCTGCCCCACGGCGTCCAGTTCGGCAGCGTCATCCTCGGCGTGGGCAGCAGGACGAGACCCGAGCCGAGCGCGACCAGCCGCGGCAGCAGCTCACGCAGGCGCTCGAACTCGGCGCCCTCCGCGCCGAACACCGCGCGGAGGATGGCGTTGAGGGTGATCCGCATGGTCGAGGGCAGTACCGGGAAGGGCCGTCCCTCCGGCCAGGTCGCCATCTCCCGCACGGTCTCATCCTCGACGATCCGCTCCATCGCCGCGAGCCGCCGGCCGTGGAACGGCGGGACGAGCAGCTTGCGCTGGGCGCGGTGGTCGTCCCCCGTCAGGGCGAACATCGAGCCGGGGCCGAGCACGCGACCGAGGTTGGGCTGGACGTTCTCGGCGATGTCGGTGCCCGTCTGGAACAGCTGCTTGATCTCCGCCGGGTCGCTGATCACGAGCGCGCGACCGAAGACCGGCGACTTGACCATGAACGCGTCGCCGTAGCGCCTGCGCAGCTGACGCATGCCCCGGTGCGGGGTGAGGATCGCGATCAACGCCTGCACGAGGTGCGGCGTGGTCGGGCCCGGCGGAAGCGTGGTCATCGATGAACTCCCTAGCTCTGGTACGCCACCGTACCAACAGGACGGTACGCGCATGTACCATCGTGCACAAGTGAGGTGTATTAGCGTGAGATCGGTGACCACTCCCCAGCTGCAGCGGACGTTCCGGCGCCGGCTGCTCGACGGGCTGGCCCAGTCCATCGTGGAGGCCGGCTACCAGAGCACGACGGTGGCCGACATCGTCCGCCGGGCCCGCACGTCCCGCCGGACGTTCTACGAGCATTTCGCGAGCAAGGAGGAGTGCTTCGTCGCGCTGCTGACCGACGCGAACACCGAGATGATCCGCGAGATCAGCGCGGCGGTCGACCCCCGCGCGCCCTGGCGGACGCAGGTGCGCCAGGCGGTCGAGGCGTGGATCGCGTGCGCGGAGTCCGAGCCGGGCGTCGTGGTGAGCTGGATCCGGGACGTCCCCGCGCTCGGCATCTCGGGCCGCGAGCTGCAGCGCGAGATGATGGCGGCGTTCGTCCGGATGGTCCAGACCCTGTCCGACACCGACGAGTGGCGGGCGATCCGCCCGGACGGCGTGTCCCGACAGCTGGCGACCCTCCTGCTCGGCGGTCTGCGGGAACTGATCGCCACCACGGTCGAGGAGGGCGGCCGGGCGAGCGACATCACCGAGGTGGCCGTCCAGGCCACGATGGCCCTGCTGGCCCCACCGAGCACACTGCCCTGACCCCACAACCCGCGTGTCCAACGCTCGGGTGCGGTGAGTTCAACGAATCCGGCCACTGTTCGGCGACCGGATTCGTTGAACTCGACCGTCCGTTCGGTTGGACACGCGGGTTCTTGGCGTTGGACACGCGGGTCAGAGCAGGGAAACCGCCTTGGCCAGGCCCGGGTCGCGGCCCGCGGACAGGTCGGCGGCGGTCAGTGGCGCGTAGTAGTCCGGTGCGACGCCCACCCTGTTGATGAACTCCTTGTTCGCGGCGATCTCGTGGTACTTCGGCAGCAGGAGCCCGCTCCCGTCGTTCAGCAGGTAGCCCGCGGCGGGGCCGGCCACGGCACCGGCCGTGCGGGTGCCGACGAGCCTGCCGAGCTTCAGGTCCTTGACGGTACTGGAGAACGAGTCACACGCGGACGCGCAGCGGCGGTCGGTCAGCTCGACGAACGGCAGGTTCAGCAGCTCCACCGAGTCGTCGGTGCGGTTGGGCGTGCACCTGTCCCTGACGTCGCACTCGTAGCTGGTGATCTTGCCGTGGGCGAGCGCGCCGAGCAGCCTGGCGACCGCCTTCGGGTCGCCGCCGCCGTTGCCCCGCAGGTCGAGGATGACGCCACGGAGCGCTGTCCGCTGCCGCAGGGACGCGATCGCCGCGAGCACCTGGTCGGCCAGCCCCACGTCGAAGCCCGGCAGGGTGACGTAGGCGATGTTCCCGTCCACCAGCTCCGACGTCACGGCCGGCCGCTGCCCACGCACCGGGGCGGTGATGAGGTTCGCGGTGAATGTCTGGCCGGTCGAGGGCCGGTGCACGGTGAACTCGACGGTCGCGCCGGCCGCCTTGTCCAGGAGCGCGTTCACCACGCCGACGGTGAAAACGCCGCCGGTGAACAGCGGCACCCCGTCGATCGCGAGCACCTCGTCACCCAGCTCGAGCCCGGCCTGCTCGGCGGGCCCACCCGGCGCGATCTGGTTGAGGTAGGCCGGTTCCGTGGCCACCGGGTCGACGTCACCGGGACCGACGATCGCGGACAGGCCCAACCCGTACAGGTTCGGGTGGGACTCGTTCTCCCAGCGGGCGTGGTTGTCGCCGAGCGCCGTCACCATCGCCTTGATCGCGGCTCCGGCGACGGCCTCGCGGGTGGCGTCGTCCGGCAGGGCGTCGGCGACCCGCTTGTACACCTTGCTGAACGCGGTCCAGTCGGCGTCGCGGCGGCCGGTGAGCGCCGGCAGCGTGGCGTCGGCCTGGTCGACGCCACGGCGCTGCATCTCCTGGGTGACCGCGGCGAACGCGGGCACCAGGAGCGTGCGGCTGTCGAGCACGGGGCCGCTGAAGTAGTTGTCGAAGATGCAGTAGTACGCCTGCCCGACCGTGGTGAGCGAGGTCGGTGCCGGCGCGGGCGGTTCCCCGTCCGGATCGGGCTGGGCGCAGGCCGGCGGCCGCGCCGTCGGCTTCCCCTCCGTCCCGGCCGCCGAGGCGTTGACCCCGACGCCGATGAGCGTGGCCGTCACGGCCAGCGCCGCGACACCCAGCGACCACAATCTGTGTTTCATGAGCAATCCCCTTGTTTCGCCGATGACTGGCGAGGCGAGTTCTACGGGGACCGCGGTTTCGGTGGGGTATCGCACCGAAGGCGACCACGGCGAAACCGAGGCGAAACCGACCGGCCGCGATACTGGCGGCCGTGCGAGTGCTGGTGGTCGAGGACGACGAGGAACTGGCGGACACGGTCGCGGCCGGGCTGCGGCGCGCGGGGATGGCCGTCGACGTGGCGCTCGACGGCGCCGGCGGCCTGGAACGCGCGCAGTGCAACGACTACGACGTGGTCGTGCTGGACCGCGACCTGCCGCTCATGCACGGCGACGACGTCTGCGCGGAGCTGATCGCGGGCGGCAGCCGCAGCCGGATCCTGATGCTGACGGCGGCCGCGACCACCGAGGACCTCGTCGACGGCCTCGGCCTCGGCGCGGACGACTACCTGCCCAAGCCGTTCGACTTCCGCGCGCTGGTGGCGCGGATCGGGGCGCTGGCGCGGCGCGCGCACCCGGCCGTGCCACCGGTCCTGCGGCACGGTGACCTGGTGGTGGACACCGCGCGCCGCCGGGCGACGCGCGGGGACCGGGTGCTGGAGCTGGCGCCCAAGGAGTTCGGCGTGCTCGAGCTGCTGCTGGCCGCGCACGGGCGGGTGGTGTCGGCGGAGGAGCTGCTGGAACGCGTGTGGGACGAGGCGACCGACCCGTTCACCAACGCCGTGAAGATCACGGTCAGCCGGCTGCGGGCCAAGCTCGGCGACCCGTCGGTCATCGAGACCGTCGCGAAGAGCGGATACCGGATCTGATGCCGCGCCGAACCGTGAAGCTGCGGCTCACCCTCCTCTACGGCGGCCTGTTCCTGCTCTGCGGCACCGCGGTGCTGGTGCTCACGTACGTCCTGACCCGCCACCGCGTGACGGCGGGGGAGCCGGCGTTCGCCCCGTCGCCCCGAATACCGAGGCCGCCACCCGCCGACGTGCCGCCACCCGCCGGCCTACCCGACGGGACGGTCGGCAAGGTCGTGGACCAGGCGCAGAAGGCGCTGGCCGACCAGCGGGCGGACGTGCTGAACGAGCTGCTCGTCCAGTCCGCCATCGCGCTCGCGGTCATGGCGGTGCTGGCGTTCGTGCTCGGCCGGTGGATGGCCGGCCGCATCCTGCGCCGGCTGCGCACCGTCACCTCGACGGCCAGGGAGATCTCCGCGACCAACCTGCACCGCCGCCTGGCGCTGCCCGGCCCGCGCGACGAGCTGAAGGAGCTGGGCGACACCTTCGACGCCCTGTTGGCCCGGTTGGAGACGTCGTTCCAGGCGCAGCGCCAGTTCGTGGCCAACGCGTCGCACGAACTGCGCACGCCGCTGGCCCGTCAGCGCGCCATCGGCCAGGTCGTGCTCGAGGACCCGGACGCGGACGTGACCGCGCTGCGGACCGCGCACGAGCGGGTTCTCGCGGCGGGTGAGCAGCAGGAACGGCTGATCGAGGCCATGCTCACGCTCACCCGCAGCCACGCCGGCATCGACGTCCGCCAACCCTTCGACCTCGGCGAGGTGGTCCGCGAGGTCGTCGACGCCCGGCCGTCGGACCTGCCGGTCCGCACCCGGATCGAGGCGAGCCCGGTGCGCGGACACCGCGCGCTGACGGAGCGGCTGGTGGTGAACCTGGTGGACAACGCGCTGCGGCACAACGTCCCGCGGGGATGGGTGGACGTGTCGTGTGCCGCCGGCGTACTGACGGTGACGAACACCGGTCCGGTCGTCCCGCCGGCCGAGGTCGAGCGGCTTTTCCAGCCGTTCCAACGACTCGGACCCGCGCGGACGGGTGAAGGGCTGGGTCTCGGCCTGTCGATCGTCCGCGCCATCGCCGAGGCCCACGACGCCGTCGTGGACGCGCACGCACGCCCCGACGGCGGCCTCTCGATCACCGTCCGGTTCGCTCCACCGCCGCCAAGCTGACGTCGGCGAGGTGGGGCCACGCGACCGGACGCGACCGGAAGGCGGCCTCTCGATCACCCTCCCGCACAACCCCCACCGCGAAGACGACGTCGACGAGGTGGGCTACACGACCGAACGGGACGCCAGCCTCCTCGATCACCCTCCCGCCCGGCTCCCACTGCGAAGACGACCTCGGCGAGGTGGACAACACGACCGGACACGAACGGAGAATGCCTCTCCATCACCCGCCCATCCGATCCACCACCGCGAAGACGACCTCAACGAGATGGGCCACGCAAACGAACGAGAGGCCAACCTCTCAACCACCCGCCCGCCCAGCCCCTCATCGCGAAGACAACCTCGGCGAGGTGGACAACACGGCCGGACACGAACGGAGAATGCCCCTCCATCACCCGCCCACTACCCCGAAGACAACCTCGGCGAAATGGGCCACGCGACCAAACGAGACGCCAGCCTCCTCAGTCACCCTCCCGCCCAACCCACCACCCCGAAGACAACCTCGGCGAAATGGGCCACGCGACCGAACGGGACGCCGGCCTCTCGATCACCCTCCCGTCCGGTCGACCGCCGCGATGATGACCTTGGCGAGGTCCTCCGGGCGGGTGAACTGCGGCCAGTGCCCGCTGGGCAGGTCGACGTACTCGACGTCGCGGATTCTGGTGAACTCGCGCACCGGTGCCATGCCCGCCGCGATCCACTCGCGGAGCGTGGCGGTGGTGTACTCGGTGCCGACTGCGGTGACGGGCACCTCGTAGCGCCGCTCGTCGGTCAGCCGCTGCGGGCCGCGGATCACCTGCGCCGGCGAGGCGAGCGCGCGGGCGCGGAACGCGTCCCGGTCCAGGTCGGCGAGGTCCTCCGCCGAGAAGACGGACCAGTCCGGCAGCGGCACGGCGCCGTTCTCGGCGGGGAACTCGTCCGCCAGGCGGCCGCCGTCGCCGGTGGGGAAGCCGCCGACGTGGATCGCGCGTGCCACCCGGTCCGGCCGGGCGTCGACGGCGGCGTGGCAGATGCCGCAGCCGGCGGAGTGCCCGACCAGGGCGACCTCGCCGGCGCAGGCGTCGATCGCCGCGACGACGGCGGCCACGTGGTCGGCGAGGGTGACCGTCGACGGGTCCTCACCGGGTGCCAGGCCCGGCAGGGTCAGCGGGTGCGTGCGGTGGCCGGCCGCCTCGAGCGCGGGCACGACCTTCTCCCACGACGAGCCGTCCAACCACAGTCCGGGAACGAGAATGATGTCCACGGGCGGGAACCTACCCCCGGCCACCGACAACCGGCCGGCTACGCACTCCGCCCGCATCGGCACCCGCTCACCCGATCCGTGGCTTGCCCCTGGGCCGGGGGCCGCCCAGACTTGCCCGGTGGCCCAGTCCCGGCTGCCTCGCCGGTTCCTCGACGACGGCGTGCGGATCCTCGCCGTGGCGGGCGCCTACTACATCGCCGCCAAGATTGGACTGAGCTTCGCCGTTGTCGGTGGGCAAGTCACTCCACTGTGGCCGGCCACCGGCACGGCTCTCGCCGGCCTGCTCCTGTTCGGCCGCCGCTGCTGGCCGGGGATCGCGCTGGCCGCGTTCGTCGTCAACGCCGCCATCGGGCCCACCCTCCCGGTCGTCATCGCCATCTCGACGGGGAACACCCTTGCCCCGGTCCTCGCTCACCTCCTGCTCACCCGCGCCGGCTTCCAGACCGAACTCAGGCGCCTGAGGGACGTCCTCGCACTGATCTTCCTCGGGGCCTTCGCCGGCATGCTGGTCAGCGCGAGCGTCGGTGCCGGCGCCCTCGCGGTCGCCGGAACCCAGGACTTCTGGGTCACCTGGTCGGTCTGGTGGACCGGCGACGCGATGGGCGTGCTCGTCGTCGCCCCCGTGCTGCTCGTCGTCGCGACCGCGCGGGTCGACCGGCGGATCCCGCTCACCCGCTGGTTCGAGGCGGCGGTCCTCTTCGGCGGGCTCACGCTCGTCACGATCGTGGTCATGCAGGCCCCGGCACGCCTGCTGTTCCTGATCTTCCCCATGCTGATCTGGGCCGCGCTGCGGTTCCGGCAGGCCGGCGCGGCGCCGGGCAACCTGATCGTGTCCATCGCCGCCGTGCTCGCGGCCGCCGCCAAACAGGGACCCTTCGCGGGAATGGACCTGCTGCCCACGATGATCACCCTGCAGGCGTTCAACGCCGCCGCCACGCTGACCGCACTGCTCCTCGCCGCCGCCACCAGCGAACGCGACGAGGCGCAACGCGCACTCCAACGCGCGGTCAGCCAGATCTCCGAGGCGGTCGCCGCGCTCGAGCCCTACAGCCTGCTGCGCACCGGCCTCCTGCAACGCGTCCTCCACGAACGCGACGCGCCCGCGCCCGACAACAAACTGACCTGAGCCGGCATCCCGCCCGACGAGACCCCACCTGCCGCTATGTTCTGATCGGACATCGACATCGCCAGGAGGTCGCAGTGAACGTCGTGCTCTGGGTCGTCACCGGGCTGCTCGCCGCCGCGGTTCTCGCCGCGGGTGTGCTGAAGGTCGTCCGGCCACGGGAGCGGCTCCAGAGCGCCGGCATGACCTGGGTCGAGGACTTCTCGGACGGCATGGTCAAGCTCGTCGGCGTGCTGGAGGTCCTGGCCGCGATCGGGTTGGTCCTGCCGGCGCTGCTGCACATCGCGCCCGTGTTCGTGCCGCTCGCCGCGCTCGGGCTCGTGCTCGTGATGATCGGCGCGGTGGTCGTGCACCTCCGGCGCTCGGAGGCCTCGACCATGGCGCCCGCCGTCGTCCTGCTGGTCATGGCCGCGTTCGTCATGTGGGGCCGGTTCGGGCCGTACTCCTTCACGTCCTGAGCGGACCGATCGCCTTCAGCGTCTCCAGCACCGGCGCGGTGTGCAGGGTGTGGATGGCCGGCAGTGCCCCCAGTCGGTGCGTGAGGTACCGGTGCAGCGCGGCCGGGCCGGGGCACAGCGCGTGTGCGATCAGGTTCGTCGGCCCGGTCGTGGCGGCGACGACCGCCAACTCGTCGTGCGTGGCCAGGGTCGTCGCCACCGCGTCGAGGTCGGCCGGCGCGACGGCCATCCACAGGAACGCCTGCGTGGTCACCCCGTACAGCGCGGCGCGCACCTCGATGTCGAAGAAGATCGCGCCCCGCGCGCGCAGGTCGGCCAGCCGGCGGGCCGCGGTCGCCGCGGACAGGCCGGTCGCGGCCGCGAGGTCGGCGTTGCTCAGCCGGCCGTCGTGCCGGAGCGCGTCGACCAGGGCGCGGTCCGCCGGCGTCAGCGGGACGTCCGCGACGACGGGCGCGGGCGGTCGCAGGGACCGTTGCTGCTCCTCGGACAGCGCGGTCACGCGGCCGCGCCAGGCGGTCGGGCCGCCGAGGTAGGTGTGCAGCAGGAAGTGCGCCGACACCGCCGTGACGCTGGCGGTGCGCGGGATGTCGTGCAGGAGCATCGCGCTCGGCTCGTCCACCGGCGTGTGCACGATCGTGACGATCTCCGTGCCGCCCGAGGTCAACTTCACCCACGACGTCTCCGGCCGGCGGGCCAGTGAGCGCGCGAGCGTCCGCGCGGTGGCCGGCTGTGCGGTGAGCCGCACGATCCACTGCTTCAGCCCGGCCCGGTCCGGGTCCGGCATGCCGACTACCCGCAACCCCGCCTCGGCCCGCAGCCGCTGGTAGCGGCGGGCGACGGTCTGCGTGGACACGCCGAGCACCGCGCCGAGCCGGCCGAACGGCGCGCGGGCGTCGAGGTGCAGCGCGTGGATCAAACCGCGGTCGATGTCGTCGAGCATGGAAGATTTCGCCTGTTCTCCGTGCGTGGATGGAACTACTGCCATGCTCGTCCGAGGCTCGTGGTCATGCAAGGGACCAGGACGGCCGCGCTCGCCACGTTGCTCGCGGCCGAGGCCATGAACGTGCTGGACGGGACGATCACGCAGGTCGCCGCGCCGGCGATCCACTCCTCGCTCGGCGGCGCCGCGTCCGACATCCAGTGGTTCGGCGCCGCGTACACCCTCCCGTTCGCCGTGCTGCTGATCACCGGCGGCCGCCTCGGCGACAAGCTCGGCCGACGGCGCGTCTTCCTGGCCGGCGTGGCCGGTTTCGCGCTCGCCTCGCTGTGCTGCGCGCTGGCGCCGGACACCGCCGTGCTGATCACCGCGCGGGCGGTCCAGGGCGCTGCGGCGGCACTCGTGATCCCGCAGACGTTCGGGTTGATCAAGGCCATGTTCACCGGCCCGGCACTGGGCGCGGCACTGGGCTGGAACGGTCCGGTGGTGGGGTTGTCGGCCGTGAGCGGGCCGCTGCTCGGTGCCGCGCTGACCGACCTGGTGTCGTGGCGCGCGGCCTTTCTGGTCAACGTGCCGATCTCGGTCGCGGTGCTGGTGGGTGGCCGGTCGCTGCCGGAGGACCGGGCCGCGCACCCGGTTCGCCTGGACGTCCAGGGCACCCTGCTCGTGTCGGCCGGTGCCGGGCTCGTGGTGTACCCGCTGATCACGCGATGGCAGTGGAGCCTGTTCGCCGCGGGTGCCGCCGTGCTGGTGGTGTTCGCCCTACACCAACGCGTCCGGCGGCACCCGCTGGTCGAGCCGAGCCTGTTCGCCAACCGCGGCTTCCCGGCGGCACTCGCCACGTCGACACTGTTCTTCGCGGTGATGAACGGCCTGATGCTCGTGGTGGTGCTGCACCTGCAACTCGACGAGGGCCGCGGCGTGCTCGCGTCGGGGCTGGCACTGCTGCCGTGGTCGGGTGGGCTGGCGATGTCGTCGTGGGTCACGGGCCAGTGGCTCGTGCCGCGGTACGGTTCGCGGATCGCCTTCGCGGGACTCGCGCTGCTGCTCGCCGGGATCCTGGTCGCCATCGCGGGCGCGTTGCCGGTGGCGCTCGGGATCGGCGGGCTGGGGCTGGGGCTGTTCACGGTGCCGTTCTTCGCGACCGCGCTGTCCCGCGTCCGTCCACATGAGACGGGTTCGGCCGCGGGACTGTTGAACGCCGTGCAGCAACTCGGCGCCACGCTGGGCATCGCCGTGCTCGGCACGGTCTTCCTGCGCGGGCACTCACTCGCCCACGCGTTCTGGCTGGCCGCCGCCGCGGTGCTGGCGACCGCCGTGACCACCGCGTTGATGCGGGACTAGAAAGTCGGGCCTCGGCGGCGCGGTACTGGCGTTCATGCACCGGAGCGGCTGGCGCAAGGTGGTCGGCACCCGCAGTGCACGACGCCGTCCCAGCCTGGCGTCGGCTTCGCCTGCACGGTGAACCGCCGGCCCACGACCGGCTCGAAGTCGCGCACCGGCATCAGCCACTGCGCCAGTGCGGCCGGGTCGGTCAGCGCTCGCCAGACCGCCGCCGGCGGGTGCGCCGTCCGCCGTTCTCACACCGGGCGGATCCGTCAGGGCATGTTGGGCTGCCAGCCCAGCGCCGGGCCCAGCCTCTCCGCCATGTCGGTCAGGATCTGGACGTAGTCCTCGTGCTCGAAGGTGAACGGGAGGGCGAACGCGACCTCGTCGATCTCGGCGAAGGCGGCGTGGGCGTGCAGGCGCTCGGCAAGTTCGTCGGACGTGCCGACGTAGTCCGGGGAGAACAGCATGCGAGCCGGGCCCTGCGGCTCCCGGGTGCGGGGCAGGCGTTTCGCCGCGTAGTCGGCGTATCTGGCGCGTTGGTCGGCGGTCGCGCGGTCGGTCGGGATGACCACCAGGCCCTGCGACACGCGGCCCTCCGGGTGCCGCTCGCGGAAGGCCCGGACGTGCGACAGCTGGATCGCCGCGAAGTCCGCCGACTCGCCGTCCGTCTTGACGACGCTGCTGGTCAGGAAGTTCATGCCCTGCTCGCCGGCCCACTCCGCCGAGCGCAGGCTGGCGCCGCCGTACCACATGCGGCTACCGAGGCCGGGCGAGTGCGGCTGCACGCGGTCGGAGAACACCTCGAAGCCCTGGTTGCCGCTGAACCCGGTCGCCGGCTCGCCGCGGACGAGGCGGAGCAGCCTGGAGACGCGCTCGTAGGTGAAGTCCTCGACGTCGGCGGTGTCCGGGTAGAGGGCGTGCTTGACCTCGTCGTACCGCATGGGCGGGCCGACGCTCACGCCCGGGTTCAGCCGGCCGCCGGAGAGGATGTCGACGGTGGCGAGGTCCTCGGCCAGGCGCAGCGGGTTCTCCCAGCCGAGCGGGGTGACCGCGGTGCCGAGGTGGATGCGGCTCGTGCGCTGGGTGGCCGCGGCGAGCACCGCGACCGGCGACGAGATGCCGAACTGCAGGTGCCGGTGGCGCACCCACGCGCTGTCGAAGCCCAGCCGCTCCCCCAGCGCGATGACCTCCAGCGTGGACTCGTGGCCACGGGCCGGGGCGTCCTCATCGAACAGCCCGATGGTGAGAAAGCCCAGCCTCCGCAATGGTTTCGGCACGCCTCCGAGCGTACGTTCGCGCGTGTCGCCGTCCAACATGTGGGACGACGATGCCGGCGAGGACGAGGACGAGTCCGGCGAGTTGCCTGCCGCTCAGCGCCTCCGCGGCGACGGCGGTGCCCAGCAGCACGCCGGTGACCGGGTTGAGCAGCCCGACGAGCCCGACCGTGCCGGCGTCGAGGTGCCGCAACCCGGCGAACCAGGCGACGAACGCGAGCGCGGTCGCGACGACGGTGACGTAGGCGAAGCCGAGCACGGCCCTGCCGTCCAGACTCGGCGGCCGCTCGGCGACGGCGGCGACGGGCAGCAGGACGAGCGCCCCGGCGACCAGCTGCCAGGCGGTGAGCGAGAGGACGTCCGGGCCGTCGTTCCACTTCTTGGCCAGGACGTAGCCCAGTGAGGACATCGCCATGGCACCGGCGGACGCGAACACCCCGATGGCGCTGACGGCGGTGAGTCCCGTGAGCAGCATGAGCGCGACACCCAGGATCCCGAGCGCGGCGCCGGTGAGTTGGCGGGCCTTCGGCGGGTCGGCGAGCACCAGCCCGCTCAACAGCATCATCACCACGGGCGAGGCGGCCATGACCGTCGACGCGACGCTGGTCGGCAGCTGCTGCGCGGCGACGTAGATCAGGACGAAGAAGGCGCCGACGTTGAGCGTGCCGAGCACCCCCGACCGCCACCACCACTCGTTCTTCGGCAGCCGCCGCACGGCGAGCAGCAGGAGCCCCGCCGGGAGCGCGCGGAGCAGGGCGCCGTAGAACGGGTGCCCGGCGGGGAGGAACTCGCGCGTGACGTAGTAGTTCGAGCCCCACGCCACGGGCGCGATCGCGGTGACGGCAAGCCATGTAGCTTCCATGGAAGCTATTTTAGCTTCCCGGGAAGGGATAGTGCGTGTTCGTGAACGACCATGTGACGCGGATCCAGGCGGAGTGGGCACGCGAGCGGCCGGACCTCGACGTTCGCCCGCAGGGGGTGATCGGGCGGCTGCACCGGCTGGCGGGTCACCTGACCGAGCAGTTGTGCGTGGTGTACCGCCGGTTCGGCCTGGCCGAGGGCGAGTTCGACGTGCTGGCGGCGCTACGGCGGGCGGGGCCCCCGTTCGAGCGAGCGCCCGGCGAACTGGCCCAGTTCACGATGGTGACGACGGGCGCCATGACCAAACGCCTGGACCGCCTGGAGCGCGACGGCCTGGTGACCCGCCGCCGCAGCGGGACCGACGGCCGGGGCCGCGTGGTGGCGCTGACCACGGCGGGCCGGGAGCTGATCGACCGCGCGTTCACCGAACACATGGCCAACGAGCACCGCCTACTGGCCGAACTGACCCCCGAAGAGGCAACCCAACTGGAGACCCTCCTGACGAGATGGCTCTCCCACTACGACCACTGAACCCGCGTGTCCAACGCTCCGGACCCGCGTGTCCAACAGTCCAGACCCGCGTGTCCAACAGTCCAGACGCGAGAGTTCGACAAACCCGCTGACCGCCGGTCAGCGGATTTGTTCAACACACGCGTCCGGTTGGTTGGACACGCGAGTCATGCCGGTTGGACACGCGGGTCATGCCGGTTGGACACGCGGGGCTATCGGCCGTTCTGGACGCGGCCGATCAGGCGGTACAGGTTGGCCAGCTCGGCGCTCAGGGCGTCGCGGATGCCGCCGATGCGGGTGCCGACGGCGACGGCTGCGGCGGCGAACTCCTCGTTCACGGGCGGGAGGCCGGGAGGGCCGGGCGGGCCGGGCATGGGGGCGGCGGCGCGGCGGGAGGCGTCGGCGACGATGTGGGCCGCTCGGGCGCGGGCCTCGTTCTCGATCTGTTCGGCGGTGACCTGGGCCCGCCGGATGATCGCCTCGGCGTTCCGGTTGGCTTCGCTTATTATTCTGGCGGTGTCGGCCTGCTTTTCGGCGAGTTCGGCGGTCATCGCGTCGATCGTGTCCGCGATGAGGTCCAGGAATGCGTCTACCTGCTCCTCGGCATAACCGCGCGACAACCTCCTCGACTGGTCGAAGATGACTGACCGCACGTCCTCCGCGGTCACTCGATCCGATCTACCCACCTTGTGTCCCCGCTCACTCACGTGACATCACGAAGTGATATCGCTGACCCCGGCCTGCACGATCGTAGGCGATGTGTCAACACTCCGACCCAAAAGCGAATACGATAATGCAATTCGTAAATTGTCAAGCAAATGTGTCGAACGCAAGATCATAACGCGCTCGTCATACCACTCCTTATCGTGTCCCAGGCGGCACGCACGTGCCGCGCCTCCGTCCTCGTGCCACCCAGCGCCATCCGTAGCACCACCCGGCCACCGACCTTCGTGTGTGTCAGGTACAGGTCACCGCTCGCGTTGAGTGACTCCATCAGCCGCAGCGTCGCGGCGTCGGCCTCCGCCGGCGGCAGTGACGGCCAGCGTGGGCGGAAGCACACCAGGCCCAGCGTCCGCGGCTCGTGCAGCTCGAAGTCCGGGTCCGCCGCCACCCAGGACGCCAGCTCCGCCGCCTGGGCCAGGCCCGCGTGGATGTGCGAACGCAGACCAACGGCACCGTACCAGCGCAGCACCGCCCACAGCTTCAGCGCGCGGAACCGCCGGCCGAGCGAGACCTGCCAGTCCCGGTAGTCGACGACCGAGCCGGAGGACGTCGCCGCGTTGCGGAGGTACTCCGGGTGCACGGCCAGCGCGCCGACCAGCGGGTTCCGGTCGGCCACCCACATGACCGTGCAGTCGAAGTTGGTCAGCAGCCACTTGTGCGGGTTGGTGGCGTAGGAGTCGGCGTACTCCGCGACGCCGTCGTTCAGCCACCGCAGCTCCGGGCACACCGCCGCGACACCCGCGTACGCGGCGTCGACGTGCAACCACACCCCGTGCCGACGGCACACCTCGCCGATCGCGCGGACGGGGTCGACGGCCGCGGTCGACGTCGTGCCGACCGTCGCGCAGACGAGCACCGGCACCGCGCCGGCCGCGACGTCCTCGGCGATGGCACTGTCCAGCTCGGCGGGGTCCATAGCCAGCGTCTTCGGGTCGACGCCGACCGCGCGGACGTTCTCGGCGCCGATCCCGGCGATCCGGGCGCCCTTCGCGAGGGAGGAGTGCGTCTCCGTGGACACGTACAGGATGTGCCGGCCGGTCAGGCCGCGCTCGGTTATCGCGCCGTCGCTGCTGCGGTGCAGTGCCGCGAGGATGGCGAGCAGGCTCGCGGACGACGCCGAGTCCTGGATCACACCGCCGCCGGCGCCGTCCGTCCGGAAGTGCGCCGGCAACCCGAGCAGCTCGGCGAACCAGTCGACGACGACGGTCTCCAGCTCCGTGCAGGCCGGGCTGGTCGCCCACAGCATTCCCTGCACGCCGAGCCCGCTCGACAGCAGGTCACCGAGGATCGCCGGCCCGCTCGCGTTGGCCGGGTAGTAGGCGAAGAAGCTCGGGTGCTGCCAGTGCGTGAGGCCGGGCACGACGATGCGGTCGAGGTCGGCGAGCACCGCGTCGAACGGCTCGGTCTCGCGCGGCGGGTGCTCGGGGAGCAGGGCGCGCACGTCGCCGGGCTGCACGTCCGCCGACACCCGCTGGGTCTCGACGTGCTCCAGGTAGTCGGTGATCCAGTCGATGAGCTGGTAGCCGTGCGTGCGGAACTCGTCGGGCGTCACGCACACCGACCGTACGCCACCCACTCGCCCCAGCGACGGGGAGCCGGGTATCAGGGCTGGCGGGCGGTGGTGTGGGCCTCGTGGGCGGCGCGCACGGTGTCCCACAGGCGGTCGAGCGCCGCCGGTGCGGCACCCTCGAACGTCAACCCGAACTCGTCGGCAAGCAGCGCGAACCAGTCGGCGCGCCGGTCCACCACCGCGACCGTCGAACCGCCGGCGTCGGTGCGGGTCAGCGTGCAGGCACGCACGATCGTCACCCGGTCGGCGAGCCGGCGCTGGGCCGTGGGCACGCGCAC
>NZ_JBJMIE010000252.1:0-25238 GCF_045807065.1 Actinophytocola sp.
CCGCCGACTGTCAGGGGCACGTCGATGAACTCGGTCGCACCGTTCGTCGCGTCGGTGATGTCGCCGGAGTGCACCACCCCGTCGTGGTGGTAGTTCGTCCAGGACACCTGGCCCGCGGTGTGGAACGAGTGGTCGAGCAGCAGCACCGACAGGTCGTAGTCGGTACGGCGGCTGGTCTGGCGCCAGTAGGTGAAAAAGCGCAACAGCTCACCGGATACCGATGCCCGCGAGCCCCTCGGCAGCACGGCGAATCCGCCTTCGGCCGCCTTGCCGGACAGTGGCAGTGCGACGTCGAGCACCTCCGGGTCCACCAGCAGCGGCCGCTGCGGCTCCGGCAGCCGGGCGCCGATCTCCGCGTCGAGCAGCGACGACAACCCGGCCACCAGCTCAGCCGGAAGCGGTGGCCGCGTGTCCGGCCCCACCCACGCGCGCCGCGACCGGTTCACGTACATCCGGGACGACGCCGGCGTCAGCCGGTTGCCGACGTGCTCGCGCAGCGAGCAGAGCACCCGGCCCGACGCGGAGCCGAGCGCACCCCTCACCGCATCGACCACAGCGGTCCGCTCCGATGCCGGCGCCAGCCGCAGCAGCCGGTCCGCGGACCGCAGGAGCAGTCCCGGCGCGGCCGACAGCACGGCCGCGGCCGACCCAATCGCACCGAGGCCGAACGCGGCCTCCGCGCGGCCGGCGACGCCGCGCACCCGGCGCTCACCACGCGCGACCGCGAACACGTCCTGCGCGTGCAGCCACCGGCCGTACTCGTGCGGGTGCAGCCGCTCACCGAGCCGCTTCCACGGCTCGGCGTGGCGTGCGACGTCGCCGAGCTTGTTCGGGTTCGCGCCGACGACCTCGTCCAGCGCCGCCAGCAGGATCCGCCGCTCCCGGCGCCGGAAGGCGCGGAACCGCGTCGGCACCGCGAGCGACACGTCGCCGCCGGAGACCTGGCAGGCCAGGCGCAGCACGTCGGTCGTGGTGTCCACGGCGACGAGCGGCCGGCCGAGCACCAGCCGGACCGCGTTGAGCACGGCGCGGTTCTCGCGCACCGGGATGGCGGCCGGCTGCTCGCCGTCCGCGCGGGTGATCGCCAGCTCGGTCAGGATCGCGAGGTCCGCCTCGCCGAGCGGCGTGGTGCTGCCGGCCAGGGCCAGGTAGAGCCGCGTCGCCTCCGTGTCGACGTCGTCCCCGAGGTGCAGCACGGTCAACCGGTCACCGGCCGCGGCGACGAACTCGTCGTGCGCGGCCAGCAGGTCGGCGTAGGTGTGCTGGTAGGTGCCGTAGCCCGGCAGGTCGAGCAGGTTGACCCCGCCCAGCACCGACCGCGACCACGCGCCGGTCGCCTCGCCACCGCCGGCGAGCACGGCGGCACGCAGCCGCTCGACCCAGAACTCGACGGTGTCCGGCACGCCGTCCGGGAAGCCGATGAAGTAGGCGTTGTGCCGGACGTGGTCGCCGACCAGCTCACGCACCGCGGACACGACGGTGGACGCGAGGTCCAGCGCCGGCCCGGTGGCCAGCCCGCCGAGGTGCGCCAGCAGCGCCCGCGACGCGGAGAACCCGACCTCGAGCAGCACCGCGTCCAGCTGCCGGGCCACGGGCGTGCCGTCGCCGGCCGCCGCGGTGCTGGCGGGCACGCGCAGCGTCTTCTGGATGATCAGCTTCTCGAGCACGGGTGCCTCCGGTTGCGACCTCCACAGTGGAGCGGAGTGGACAGTGGAAAACGAGAACGAGGGCCGTCGGGGACTCGAACCCCGAACCCGCTGGTTCAACAGGAGAAGGAAGCGCTGCCATGGCCGCGTGCGCGGAAAGCGGACGCACTATTCAGTCAGCTGCTCTACCAATTGAGCTAACGGCCCATCTTCACTTTGCGCCAGAACGAAGAAAGCCGCCTCGACAGGCGGCTCCGTGCGTGACATCACCTGGTCATGCTTGGGAACCCTCGGCAAGCGACCGCATGGCGGCCCTGATGCCATTGCGACACCACGTGGGTCGCAGGTGCGCCGTGCCGACCATCGCTTCTCCTCCAACCGTTCCGACGGGACAATCATGGCCGGCCCCCAGAATGGCGTCAACGTTATTTGTTTCCGAACAACAGGCGATTCCGTCGTGGCGTCACCCCCGATGCCGCACCGGATCACGAGTCCCGGGAACCGTTCGCCCGCCGCGACCTGGTGTGCGGTGCGGGTGCCGGTCCGGCCGCGTTCGGACTCCGGGCGAGGAGCAGCTCGCCAAGCAGCCTGCCGCGATCCTGGATGGGGGCCAGGTGGGTCCGCCAGTCCGCCGCGACGGCCCGCGCGTAGGCGTCCGCCGCGATCCGCACGACGGCACGTGCCGCGACCGCCCAGGCGCCGGAGGCGCCTGGGCGAGCAGCGCGAGCGACGACAGCCCCGGCGCGGAAAACAGCTCGCGGACGCTCGCCGCCCCTGCCTGCCTGGCGGTTTGTTGTTCCGCGACAAACACGACTCGTTTCCTGTTGTGTGAAACCAAGCACGCTGCGTGACCAGCCTACTAGCATGGCCGAATGCGGTTCGACGGGCAGTTTGACACCGCCAACCTCGCCGCGTTCGCCCGCGGCTGCGACGTGTTGGGGGCCGGCGGCGGAGGGCCGGCCGGGCAGGCGTTACCACTGGCGTTACACGCCGTGGCCGAGCACGGGCCGGTGCCGGTGGTCGAGCTGTCCGACCTGGCGGCGGACGAGCTGGTGATGCCGTGCGCCTACCTCGGCGCGCCCGAGGTGATCGTGGAGCGCATCGGCACCGGGCGTGAGTCGCTCGGCATCCGGCGCCAGGTCGAGGCGCACTTCGGGCGCCGGGTCGGCGCGTTGATGTGCACCGAGGTGGGCGGGTTCAACGGTCCCGGCTCGGTCGCGCTGGCCGCCCACGCCGGGCTGCCGCTGCTGGACGCCGACGGCATGGGCCGCGCGTTCCCCGGCGTCGAGCAGGTCGCCATGCAGGTCGCCGGCATCACCGCCAGCCCGTCGGTGCTCGCCGACGAGCACGGCCGGGTCGTGATGGTGCAGGCCGAGTCGGGCGAGTGGCTGGAGCGCCTGGCACGCAACGTGACGACCGCGTTCGGCGACCGGGGCGTGAGCAGTGAGTACGTGATGACCGTCGAACAGGTGCCCGGCGCCGTGCTCCCCGGGACGATCAGCAGGGCGATGAGCATCGGCCGGGTCCTGGACGAGTGCGCCGGCACGGCCACGACGGCCGCGGTGGACCGGCTCGCCGCGGAGTTCGGCGGGATCCGGCTGGCCGAGTGCCGGATCAGCAGGGTGCAGGCGGTGAAGAACGGGGCGAGCACGACGGTCGCGACCAACTCGCGGCGGACCGCGCTGCTGGAGGGCGTGCACCGCGACGAGGGCCGCTGGCTGCGGCTGGAGGCCGGGCACGAGTACCACGCGGTGCTCGAGGACGGCGAGGTCCGCGCCACCGTCCCGGACATCATCACCGTGTTCGACGTGCACACCGGGGAGCCGGTGCCGGTGCGGGAGCTGCGCTACGGGCTGCGCGTGGTGGTGCTCGCGCTGCCGTGCCCGCCGCTGTGGCGCTCGCCCGAGGCGCTCCGGCTCGTCGGTCCGCGTGCCTTCGGCCTCGCCGTCGACTACTCCCCCCTGGCGGTGAGCGATGTCTGACCACAGCTACCGGCTCGGTGTGGCGATGGACCGCGACCGGGTCTGCGGCGCGCTGGCGGACGCCGACGGGGACATCGTCGCGGCCACGGCGCAGCGGCTGACCGAGCCGCCGACGCCTGACGCCGCGCTGACCGCGGTGCTGTACTCGTTCCTGTCGGGCGGCCGCGCGGTGCGCAAGATCGACACGGTCGCGTTCGCCATCAACGAGGTGGACGAGCTCGTGGCGTTCTCGCGGGCGAGTGCGGACCGCTGGCACCCGTGGCACGCCGAGCTGGGGCCGGTCGCGGTGGTCCGGCTCGGCGCGGCGACGACCGCGGTCCCCCCGCTGGCACTGTGGCCGCCGGACCTGCGCGAGGAGGTCGTGCTGGCGCGCACCTGCGTCGCGGGTGGCGCCCGGCTGGACGGGACCGTGCTCGAGCCGCTGGACGAGGACGCTCTCGTGGACTTCGCGCGGTCGGTCGCCGGCCGGGTCACGGCCGTGGCGGTCACCGGTGTCTTCGCCACCCTCACCCCCGACCACGAGCTGGCCGCGGCGGCGGTGCTGGAGAGGGAGCTGGGCGGCTCGGTGCCGATCGTGCTGTCGCACGAGATCGGCGGCGCCGGCCTGCTGGAGCGGGAGAACGCCACCGTGCTCCAGGCCGCGATGACGGCGCCGGCGACCCTGGACGCCGAGATGCTGCAGAACCTGCTGGTGGAACACGACCTCGGGCACGCCGAGGTGTTCATCGCCCGCAACGACGGCACGATCGCGGCACTCGACCACGCGGCGACGCACCCGCTGGCGGTCTACGGCGGCGCGGCCGCCGCGACGGTCCGCGGCACGGCCCGGCTCGCCGGCGAGCAGGACGCGCTGGTGGCGTTGACCCGCGCGGACGGCACCGCCCCCGCGATCTGCGCGGTCACCGCGGGGCAGCCGAGGCTGACGGCGGGACACACGACGATCGCCGGCGTGCCGACCAGCCTGCGGGTGATCGCGCAGGTGCCGGCCCGGGCGCTCGGCGCGTCACCGGCGGACACCGCCGTCGACGTCTGCGCCATGGTTGAGGCGGTCGACCGCGCCAAGAGCGCACCGGAGGACCTGCCGCTGCTGCTGGGCGGCCCGGGCGCGGAGGAGCTCGCCACGGCGCTGCCGCTGCGGCTGAGCGGCACGCACGGTGTGCGCTGCCCACCGTGGGCGGCGGCCGCCGCCGCGGTCGGGGTCGCGACGGCACCGGTCGGCGGCGAGGCGGAGCGGGTGGTGCCCGTGCGTGGCGACGACGCGGCCGCCATGCGTGAGGCCGTGAGCGAGGCGGCTCGGGCGGCCGCGGTGCGTGCCGGCGCGGACCCGCGCCGGGCCCGGACGAAGCTGATCGAGGAGACGCCGTTGAGCTACCTCGCCGAGCCGGCGGTGGCACTGCGGGCACGCGCCGACGGCCCACCCCGCCCAGGGGTGGCCCACCCCACCGGCCCGCCCACCGCGGGCCCCGACCGACTGGTGCGGCGATGACCACCACACCACCCACCACACCCGACCAACCCCCGCGAGTCTCGCGTTCGGCACCCGCGAGTTGCGTTTTCGTGCACACCGGAACGTGCGCCACGACGCGACTCGGGGGTTCGCAACGCGCGACTCGCGGGTGCTGGGAGTGAGACTCGCGAGTGAAGGAGAGCTGAGCTGATGCTGGGGGCCGACGACTACGCGCTGGACCGCGTACCGGACCAGGCGCGCTACCCGTGGTGGACCGTCGCGGTGCAGCGGTTCGGGCAGCTGTCCGACCTGACCGTGTTCCTGCTCGGCGCCACACTGGGTGCCGGGATGTCGTTCTGGGGCGCGTTCTGGTCGCTGACGCTCGGGTCGGTGATCCTGGAGCTGGTCGCGGTGTTCACCGGGATCGCGGGGGTCCGGGAGGGACTGTCCACCTCGGTCCTCGCGCGCTGGACCGGGTTCGGGCGGCTCGGCTCCGCGCTGATCGGGCTGGTCGTCGCGACGAGCCTGATCGGCTGGTTCGGCATCCAGAACGCGATCTTCGCTGAGGGGTTGCACGCGCTGGTCCACGGGGTGCCCGTGTGGGTGTGGTCGATCGTGACCGGGCTCGGCGTGACCGCGCTCGTGGTGTACGGGTTCCGGTGGATGGCGTGGGTCGCCTACGTCACGGTGCCGGCGTTCCTGCTGCTGGCCGGCTGGTCGGTCGTCGGCGAGCTGTCCAGGCACAGCCTCGGGGACCTGTTGGGCACCAAGGGGTTCGGCGAGCCGATGTCCGTCGCGACCGGCGCGACGATCGTCGCCGGCTCCTACATCGCCGGCGCGGTGCTCACGCCGGACATGACGCGGTTCAACCGCACCACCGGGGACGTGGTGAAGCAGACGGTCGTCTCGATCACGCTGGGCCAGTACGTGCTCGGCCTGATCGGCGTCATCCTCGCCTACGCCATCAGGTCCGCGGACGTCGTGCAGATCTTCGCCGCGACCTCCGGCGTCGTCGGGATCGTCGTCCTGGTCTCGGCCACCGTCAAGATCAACGACTGGAACCTCTACAGCTCCTCGCTCGGGTTCGTGAACACCCTGTCCACCGTGTTCGGCCTGCGGCTGAACCGGGTCGTGGCGACGGTCGCGATCGGCGTGCTCGGCACCGCGCTGTCCGCGGCCGGGATCCTGGACCGGTTCGCCGACTTCCTCACCGTGCTCGGGGTCGCGATGCCCCCGATCGCCGGCATCATGGTCGCGGAGTACTTCCTCGTGCGCCGCTGGCGCCCGGCACTCGACGAGGCCCGCGCGGGCGGGCGGCTCCCGGCGACGGAGCCGGGCTGGGTACCCGCGACGCTGGTGATCTGGGTCGGCTCGGCGGTGCTCGGCTACTGGACCGAGCAGGTGCAGTTCGGCGTCCCCGCGCTCAACTCCCTCGTGGTGGCGGGGGTCGCGTACGTGGTCGCGGGCAAGGCCGGGCTGGTGCGCGGCACGAGGGAGCTGCCGGTCGCCGAGGGCACCGCGTGATGCGGGTCGGCATCGACGTCGGCGGCACCAACACCGACGCGGTCCTCCTCGCGGGCCGGCGGGACGACGACGTGCGCGTGCTGGCCGCGGTGAAGACCCCGACGACCGGCGACGTCACGGCCGGCGTCGTCACCGCGATCCGGGAGCTGGTGCGGAGCGCGCCGGCGGGGTTCGAGCCGGGCGGGATCACCGCGGTGATGATCGGCACCACCCACTTCACCAACGCCGTCGTGCAGGCCCGCGACCTGGCTCCGACCGCGGTGGTCCGCCTCGGGTTGCCGGCGACGGCGGCGCTTCCGCCGCTGACCGGCTGGCCGGAGCGATTACGATCGGCCGTCGGCGACCGGGCCTACCTCTGCCACGGCGGCTACGAGTACGACGGCAGCCCGCTGTCCACTTTGGACTCCGACGAGCTGCGGCGGGTCGCCGGCGAGCTGGGCGCGGCCGGGGTGCGGTCCGTCGCGCTGTCGTCGGTGTTCGCGCCGGTGAACGGGACGATGGAGCTGGAGGCCGCGGACATCCTGCGGGCCGAGGTGCCCGGGCTCCACGTGTCCTGCTCCCACGAGCTCGGCCGGATCGGCCTGCTGGAGCGGGAGAACGCCACGATCCTCAACGCCGCGCTGATCGAGCTGGCCGGGCGGCTCGCCGACGCGCTGACCGCCGCGCTCGCCGAGGCCGGGATCGCCGCTCCCCTGCTGCTGAGCCAGAACGACGGCACGCTGATGGACGTCGAGTACTGCCGCCGCTTCCCCGCCGCCACGTTCGCGTCCGGGCCGACCAACTCGATGCGGGGCGCGGGGTTCCTGTCCGGTGTCGCCGACTGCGCGGTGATCGACGTGGGCGGCACCACCACCGACATCGGCATACTCGTCGGCGGTTTCCCCCGTGAGGCGCCTGCGACCACCGACATCGCCGGCATCCGCACCAACTGGCGCATGCCCGACGTGCTCTCCCTCGGCATCGGCGGCGGCAGCCTCGTCCGCCACTTCTCCAGCGACGAGCAGACCATCGTCGGCCCGGACAGCGTCGGCTTCGACCTGACCCGGCGGGCGCTGGTGTTCGGTGGCGACACGCTCACGCTGACCGACGTCGCGGTCGCCGCGGGGCGCATCCGGCTCGGCACGACCAGCGCGCTGGTGCGCCGTTTCGACGACACCCGGGCCCGTGCCGTGCTGGCCGGGGTCAACGAACGGATCGCCGACGCGGTGGACCGGATGCGCACCTCCCCGGCGCCGCTGCCGGTGATCCTGGTCGGCGGTGGCAGCGTGGTGCTGCCGGACGAGTTCCCCGGCCTGCCCGACGTGCGCCGCCCGGAGCACTCCGACGTCGCCAACGCGATCGGCGCGGCGATCGCCAAGGTCGGCGGCGAGCTGGACCGCATCGTCCAGGTCGCCGACGGCACCCGCGAGCAGGTGCTCGCCGAGGTCAGCGCCGAGGCGGTCGCCCGGGCCGAGTCCGCGGGCGCGCGGCCGGGCAGCGTCCGGGTCGTCGAGATCGACGAGGTGCCGCTCGCCTACCTGCCCGGCGGTGCGACCCGGGTGCGGGTGAAGGCCGTCGGGGACCTCGACCTCGATCGCGTGCCGGCGGGGGCGCCCGGTGCGTGAGATCGACCTGGCGGACATCGACGACATCGCCCGGGGCGCGGGCATCCTGGGCACCGGCGGCGGTGGCGACCCGTACCTGGGCAAGCTCCTCGCCGAGGCCGCCATCACCCGGCACGGCCCCATCGCCGTCGTCACCGTCGACGAGGTCGCCCCCGACGCGGTGGTCGTCCCGGTCGCGATGCTCGGCGCACCGACGGTCACCCAGGAGAAACTGCCGAACGGCACCGAGACCCTGGCCGCGCTGCGTGCGCTGGAGGAGGCGTCCGGGACCGCGGCGACGCACCTGGTGCCCATCGAGATCGGCGGCATGAACTCGCTGATCCCGCTCGCCCTGGCCGCCGAGACGGGCCTGCCGGTCGTCGACGGCGACGCGATGGGCCGCGCGTTCCCCGAGGCGCAGATGGTGCTGCCGACTCTCGCCGGCGTGCCCACGAGCCCCATGGCCGTCGCCGACGACAAGGGCAACACGATGGTGCTCCGGACGGTGTCCAGCCTGTGGGCGGAACGGATCGCCCGCGCGGCCTGCGTGGCCACCGGGTGTTCGGTGTACACGGCCGACACGGTCATGACCGGCGCGCAGCTGTCCGACGGTCTGGTCGCCGGCACGATCACGCTGGCACAACGCCTGGGCTCGACGGTCCGCGGCGCCCGCGCCGCGCACGCGGACCCGGCCGCGGCCGTCGCCGCCGCGGTCGAGGGCGTCCACCTGGCCACCGGCAAGGTCGTGGACGTGCACCGCGCCACGACCGGCGGCTTCGCCCGCGGCACCGCCACCATCGCCGGCCCGGACGCGCAGCTGAGGCTGTCGTTCCAGAACGAGTACCTCCTGGCCGCCCGCGACGACGAGATCGTGGCGACCACCCCGGACCTGATCTGCGTCCTGGAAACCGACACCGGCGAACCCATCACGACCGAGTCCATGCGCTACGGCAACCGCGTCACCGTCCTCGGCATCCCCTGCGACCCGAGGTGGACGACCCCGGCCGGACTGGCACTGGTCGGCCCCCGCTACTTCGGCTACGACACCGACTACCGGCCACTGCCCCCACGGCCCGCACCCGAACCGGGCAGCTGAGCCGAGTGGACAGCGCCGTCGCGCGGTGGGGACGATCGGGGCATGACACATGTGGTGGTGCTGGGTGGGACCGGGCACATCGGCGGCTACCTCGTGCCGCGGCTGGTGGCCGCCGGGCATGAGGTGACGGTCCTGACCAGGGGCAAGGCGACGCCCTACCGGTCGGACGGCGCGTGGTCGGCGGTCACGACGGTCGTCGCGGACCGGGATGAGGAGGAGCGGGCCGGGACGTTCGGCGCGCGGGTCCGCGACCTCGAACCGGACGTGGTGATCGACCTGATCTGCTTCACGCTCGACAGCGCGCGGCACCTGGCCGACGCGCTGGACGGACGGGTGCGGCACTTCCTGCACTGCGGCACCATCTGGGTCCACGGCCCCAGCGTGGAGGTCCCGACGACCGAGGACGCGCCCCGCCGCCCCTTCGGCGACTACGGCGTGCGGAAGGCCGCGATCGAGTCGTACCTGCTGGACCGGGCGCAGCGCCACGGCTTCCCCGCGACCGTGCTGCACCCCGGGCACATCAGCGGGCCCGGGTGGGTGCCGATCAACCCGGCCGGCAACCTCGACCTGGCGGTCTACCGCCGGCTCGCCGGCGGCGAGCGGGTCGCGCTGCCCAACCTGGGCATGGAGACCCTGCACCACGTGCACGCCGACGACGTCGCGCAGTCGTTCACCGCGGCCATGGCCAACCGGTCGGTGGCCGTGGGCGAGAGCTTCCACGTCGTGTCACCGGCCGCGCTCACCCTGCGCGGCTACGCCGAGGCCGTGGCGAGCTGGTACGGGCGCGAGGCCGACCTCGAGTTCCTGCCCTGGGAGCAGTGGCGGGACACGGTCGAGCCGGGCGCCGCCGCGGCCACCTGGGACCACATCGCCCACAGCCCCAACTGCGGCATCGCGAAGGCGACCCGGCTGCTCGGCTACCGCCCGCGGTACAGCTCGCCGCAGGCCGTCCGGGAGGCCCTGGACTGGCTGGCCGCCCACGGCCAGGTCCCACCGGTCGAGTAGCTACTTCTGGATCCAGCCGATCTTGGTGTAGTCGATGGCGGCCAGGCCGGAGTTGCCGAAGTTGGCCAGGTTGTCCTTCACCGCGACGATGGACGGGCGGCGGTACAGCGGCCGGGCGTAACCGAGGTCCCACAGCTCCTTGTCGATCTCGTTGAGGATGGCGTTCCGCTTGTCGCGGTCCAGCTCCTTGGCGGCGTCCTTCAGGAGCTTGTTGATCTTGGCGCTCCCGATGTGGCCGAAGTTCTGCTCGACGTTGTCCTGGGTCAGGTCGAAGGACGGGATGACGGTGATCAGCGACGCGGCGTCCATCTGCGCCCAGTGGGCCAGCTCGAAGTCGCCCGGGGTGATCTGCTCGTCGAAGTAGCCGTCGGGGTCGACCTGCTCGACCTTGACCTCCACGCCGATCTGCGCGAGCTGGTGCTGGACGAGGACGGCCTCGTCGTCGCTGGCCGGGTTGTCGGCCGGGACGACGTCGCGGATCGTCAGGGTGCGGCCCTGCTTCTCGCGGTACTGGCCGTTGAGCTTCCAGCCCAGCTCGTCCAGGCGCTTCTTGGCGGCCTCGGGGTCGTAGCCGTAGCCCTTCGAGTTGTCCTGGTAGCCGGGGAAGCCCTCGACGAAGATGTGGTTGCCGAGCGGCTTGGCGTCCGGGATGAGCTGACCCACCTCCGCCTTCGTGATGGACGCGACGTCGATGCCGCGGATGACCGCCTTGCGGACCTCCTTGTCGGCCAGCGGCCCGGAACCCCCGCCGTTGAACACGATCCAGCGCAGGTTCGGCAGGGTCGCCCGGCGGAACGCGACGTGCGGGATCTGCTTGGCGCGCTTGTAGGCGTCGAGGTTGCCGGCGATGCCGGAGAAGTCGAGGCCGCCGTTCGCGAGGGCGTCGATGGAGGAGGTGCCGCCGGTGGTGGACAGGTTGCGGAAGATGATCCGGTCCAGCCGCGGCTGGTAGCCCCACCAGTTGGGGTCCCGCTTGACGATCACGGTCTTCGCGGTCTTGTCGATCTTGTCGACGGCGAACGGGCCGCCGGTGACCTTGGGCGCGGCGATCCAGCCCTTGTTGAACTCGTCGGGGTTCGAGGTCGCCGACTTCGGGTAGAGGACCTGGAAGACGCTGCCCCAGTCGGCGTAGGTCGGGTCGTAGGTGACGGTGAACGCGTACTCGTCGGCGCCCTTGGCGATGTCCGAGATGTTGGCGTAGCCGGCGGTCGACAGGGGGATGAAGGCCGGGTTCCTCCCGTTCACCGCCTGCCACTGCGACTTGTAGTCCTCCCAGGTGATCGGCTTCCCGTCGCTCCAGTGCGCCTTGCGGTTGAGCTTGTAGGCGACCTTCTGCGGGTTCTCCGAGACCAGCGTGAACGACTCGACGTAGTCCGGGTTGGGCTGGAACGACGCGTCCGGCTTCTCCCAGGACGGGGTCGGCATGATGGAGCGGGTGACCGGCGGGATGTCACCGCTGGTCGCGTCGCCCTGCAGTTCGTTGAACTGGTTCGGGAAGTCCTGGACCGGCCAGTTCAGGTCGCCGCCCTGCCGCAGGGTGTCCGGGTCGACCGGGTTGATATCGATCTGGTTGAGCGCGGCCTTGGGCGGTGGTGCCTCCGCGTTGTCCGTCCCGCCGCAGCCGGCCGCGGCCAACACGGTGATCAGGGTCAACGCCAGAACGGGACGTCGCACGGTTCGGGTTCCTTTCGGTCGGTCAGGCAGGGGTCGGGCAGGGTCAGGCATAGTGGCAGGCAACGTCGTGGTCCGTGCCGTGCTGGACCAGTTCCGGTGTCTTGTCCACGCAGTGCGCCCGGTCCGCCTCGGGCAGTGCCGCGCGGCGGAAACACCTCGTGTGGAAGGGACAGCCGGCCGGCAGGTGCGCCGGGTTGGGCAGGTCGCCGGTGAGCACGATGCGCTCCCGGCGCCGTTCGACCGGCGGGTCGGGAATGGGGACGGCCGACAGCAGGGCCTGGGTGTACGGGTGCAGCGGCGCGGTGAAGAGCGCCTCGGCGGCGCCGATCTCGACGATCCGCCCGAGGTACATGACCGCCGCCCGGTCGGCGATGTGCCGGACCACCGACAGGTCGTGCGAGACGAACAGGTACGCCACGCCGAGCTTCGCCTTCAGCTCGTCGAGCAGGTTGATCACACCGGCCTGGATGGACACGTCCAGCGCGGACACCGGCTCGTCGAGGATGAGGATTTTCGGTTGCAGGGCAAGGGCTCTGGCGATGCCGACGCGTTGCCGCTGGCCACCGGAGAACTCGGCGGGGAAGCGCCGCGCGTGCTCGGGCCGCAGGCCGACCAGGTCGAGCAGCTCGGCGACGCGGGCCCGGATCGCGGCCTTGTCGTGACCGTGGACCTGCAGGGGCTCGGCGATGATGTCGGCGACCGGCAGGCGTGGGTCGAGCGAGGCGACCGGGTCCTGGAACACGACCTGGACGTCGGCGCGCAGTGCCTTGCGAGCGGCCTTGTCCAGCTCGTGGGTGGTCCTGCCGAGGATCTCGACGCGGCCGGCCTGCGGCCGGGCCATGCCGAGGATCTCCATGAGCGTGGTGGTCTTCCCGCAGCCGGACTCGCCGACCAGGCCGAGCGTCTCGCCCTCGGCGATGTCGAAGCCGATGCCGTTGACCGCGTGCACGGTGCCGGCCCGCCGCCTGATGACGCTGCCCCTGGTGATCGGGAACGTCTTCGTCAGGTCACGCACGGACAGCACGATCCGCCGGTCCTGCCGGTCCACGGTGGCGCGCCGGGCCGTGGGCACCAGCTCGTCGGCGACGACCTCCTCGGCGCGGATGCACGCCGCGTACTGCCCGTCCGCCACAGGGGACAGTGCCGGTTCGACCTCCCGGCAGGCGTCGACGACCAGCGGGCAGCGCGGCGCGAACGGGCAACCGGTCGGGAGGTCCGCGAGGGACGGTGGCTGGCCGTCGATCGGGACGAGCGGGGATGCCGCGTCCAGCCGGGGCACGGCACGCAGCAGGCCCAGCGTGTACGGCATGCGCGGGTGGGCGTAGACGGCGTCGGTGGGACCGGTCTCCACCGCCCTGCCCGCGTACATGACCATGACCCGGTCGGCGAACCCGGCGACCACACCGAGGTCGTGGGTGATCAGCACGACGCTGGCGCCGGTGACGTCGCGGGCGGTCCTGAGCACGTCGAGGACCTGCGCCTGCACGGTGACGTCCAGCGCGGTGGTCGGCTCGTCCGCGATGATCAGGTCCGGGTCGCAGGCGATGGCCATGGCGATCACCACCCGCTGCCGCATCCCGCCGGAGAACTCGTGCGGGTAGGCCCGCGCCCGGCTCGGCGCGTCCGGAATCCCCACCAGGTCGAGCAGTTCCACGGCGCGGCGCCGGGCGTCCCGGGTGGACAGTGCCCGGTCGTGCGTCCGCAGCGCCTCGGCCACCTGGTCGCCGACGGTGAACACGGGGGTCAACGCGGAGAGCGGGTCCTGGAACACCATCGCCACCCGGCGGCCGCGGATCGCCGACAGCCGCTTGTCCGACAGGCCGAGCAGTTCCTGGCCGCGGAAGCGGATCGAGCCCGAGACGGCCGCGTTCTCCGGCAGCAACCCCATCACCGCCAGCGAGGACACGGACTTGCCCGAGCCCGACTCCCCGACGATGCCGAGCACCTCGCCGGAATTGACCACATAGGACAGTCCACGCACGGCACGCACCCTGCCCGTCTCGCCGGGGAAGGAGACGTCCAGGTCGTCGACCTCGAGGACGGGCGCGAGCACCTGATCGTCCGCTCCGCGAGCTCCGCTCACCGGCCGCCTCCCGACGACGGGTCGACGGCGTCGCGCAGGCCGTCGCCGACCAGGTTGACCGCCAGTACGAAGAGGACGAGGAACCCGGCGGGAGCGAGGAAGAGCCACGGGTAGGTGGTGGCGGAGCCGGTGCCGGCGGCGATCAGCGTGCCGAGCGAGACGTCCGGGGGCTGCACGCCGAACCCGAAGAAGCTCAGGCTCGTCTCGGTCAGCACGGCAACGCCGACGTTGATGGTCGCGTCCACGATCAGCAGGGACGCCATGTTGGGCAGGATGTGCTTGGCGATGATCCGCCACGCCGGCTGCCCCATGAACTTCGCGGCCAGCACGAACTCCCGCTCCCGCAACGACAGTGTCATCCCGCGCACGATCCGCGCGGTGATCATCCAGTTGAACGCCGCCAGCAGCGCCACGAACACCAGCCAGTTCGCGCCCTTGAACCACGGCGACGCGATCGCGATGATCAGGAACGACGGCAGCACCAGCAGCAGGTCCGTCACCCACATCAGCACCCGGTGGGGGACCCCGCCCAGGTACCCCGCGGTCGCGCCGACCACCGCCGACACCGACGTGGAGATCACCCCGACCAGCAGGCCGATCGTCAGCGACTTCTGCAGCCCGCGCATGACCTGCGCGAACACGTCCTGCCCGATCTTGTTGGTGCCGAACCAGTGCGACGGCGACGGCGCGGAGAGGAACGCGGCGTAGTCCAGGTCGTCGTAGCGCCACGGCACGAACACCGGGGCGACGAACGCCGTCAGGTACAGCGCGACGATCACCACGAGCCCGGCCAGCGCCAGCCGGCGGCGCGCGAACCGGCGCAGCACCAGCCCGCCCCGACTGATCGCCTGTGTCGGCGGCTCGACGGGGGCGGCACTCGCCGTGCCCTCGTCATCCCGCATCAACGTCATGGCTCTCCCACCACCGTGAGTTCCGGGTCGGTCATGTGCGCACCCGGATCCGCGGGTCGAGCGCCGCGTACAGGACATCCGAGAGCAACCCCGACACCAGCACCATGACGGCGACGAAGAGGGTGACCGTGGCGACGATGTTGGTGTCCTGGCTGGAGATGCCCTGCACCAGCCACTCCCCCATGCCGTGCCAGGAGAAGATCCGCTCGGTGAACACGCCGCCGGTGATCAGCAGCCCGAACCCGAAGCCGAACAGCGTGGCCATGGGGATCAACGCGGTGCGCAGCCCGTGCTTGACCAGCGCCCGGCCGCGGGTCAGGCCCTTCGCCCGGGCCGTGCGGAGGAAGTCGCTGCCCAGCACGTCGAGCATGGCGCTGCGCTGGTAGCGGCTGTAGAAGCCGATCTGCCACAGCGCGATCGTGACGGTGGGGACGATCAGGTACCGCAGCCGGTCACCCAGTGAGGCCAGCCAGCTCCCCTCGAAGCCGGGCGTCGACTCGTTGGTGTACCTGAGGTAGTCGCTGCCGGCCAGGTCGTTGACCTCCAGCGCGCCGTACTTGAGCAGCGTCCCGAGCACGAACACCGGCGTGGACAGGATCACGAACGAGGCGATCGTGATGACGTGGTCGCTCGGCCGGTACTGGCGGATGGCGGACAGCACGCCGAGCAGCACCCCGAGCAGGATGCCGACGGTGGTGCCGAGGAGGAACAGGCGCAGGCTCACCCCCGCGCGCCGCCACAGCTCGTCGGTGATCGGCTGCCCCTGCCAGGTGTTGCCGAAGTCGCCGTGCAGCGCGCCGGTCAGCCAGGTCAGGAACCGCTGCGGGATGGGTTGGTCCAGGCGCAGCTCGTGGAACTTGGCCTGGATGGTCGCCGCCGGCGGCGGCGGTTGACGCTGCCGCAACAACCCGAGCGGGTTGAAGGTGGCCGCCGCGAGCGTGAACGCCAGGAAGGTCGCGACCAGGCAGAGCACGACGTAACCGATCAACCGCCGAGCCAGGTAACCGAGCACGTTCCCTCCGTAAGAGACTGCACGCGGATTCTCACCGGCGGGACACTATCCGTACACGTCGTCTCACCGGCTGAGACTAGGCGACGTGATCAGGCGATCTCGACCAGGCGGCATTCCCATTCGCCCCAGCCCGAATTGGGAACCCGACAAAGAGACCAAAAACCCGGAGACATTCCCGCTGCCGTAGTTTGCCGACATGGCGCGGCTACAGCTCACCGCGATCCTCGTCGAGGACTACGACGACGCGATCGCCTTCTTCACCCGTGCACTGGGATTCGAGTTGGCCGAGGACTCGCCCTCCCGAACCGACGACGGCCGTCCCAAGAGGTGGGTGGTCGTCCGCCCGCCGGGCGCGGAGACCGGCATCCTCCTCGCTCGTGCCGACGGCGACCACCAGGTCGAGGCGATCGGCAACCAGCATGCCGGCCGTGTCGGGTTCTTCCTCCGCGTGGACGACTTCCAGGCCAGCTACCGGCGCATGCGCGCCGCCGGAGTCGAGTTCCTCGCCGAGCCGCGAACCGAGCCCTACGGCCAGGTCGTCGTCTTCCGCGACATCGCCGGCAACCGTTGGGACCTGCTCGGCCCGCCGGCCTCCTCCTGACCTCAGCCGGTGACGGCGCCGGCGACGAGGTTGATCGTGGTGGCCAGGACGCTGGTGCCGAACACATAGGACAGCAGCGCGTGGCGCAGGACGATGGCGCGGATCGCCGTGCTCGACACGGAGGTGTCGGAGACCTGGTAGGTCATGCCCAGGTTGTAGGCGAAGTAGAGGAAGTCGCGGTAGGTCGGCGGGTCGGCGGAGTTGAAGTCGATGCCGCCCTCGGGTGGCAGGTAGTAGATGTGGGTGTAGCGCGTGGCGTACATCAGGTGCAGCGCGGCCCATCCCGTGAACACGCCGGTGAGGGCGAGGGCCGCCGCGACGGCGGAGTCGCGCAGGACGAGCAGGATCACGATGCCGACGAGGCCGCCCAGTGCGACCGCGACGACCATGATCTCCTCGAGGACCGGGCGGAAGTCCTCGCGCCAGGTGTGCTGGCGGGTGGCCGTGGCGTCCATCGGCCACAGCGTCAGCCAGCCCACCACCAGGAAGAGCGCCTCGGCCAGCGCGATGCCGGTGACCACCCCGACCGGCACGTCGGACAGCACGCCCACGACCAGTCCGGCCACCGCGCCGATGGCCACCGCGACGCACAGGCGGGTGACCGCCGACAGTTCCTTCCACGCCCTCATCGGCGCTCACGATACTGTGCCGTGCCGGACCGGCCGGTGCGGTCACGAGGTCGGCCGCGCCTGGACCACGAGCACGGGGAGCACGGGGACGGGCCTACTCGGCCGCGGGCTCGCGGGGGGTCGCTTCGTGGCCGGGGACGCCGGGGGAACGGCGACGGCGCTTCAGGCCTGCCTCGTAGACGTGGGCCATGCCGCCGGTCAGCTCGCGGACCGCGCGCTCGTGCTCGCGGAACGGCCGGTAGTAGGTGTCCTCATAGTCCTCGACCACCTGGAAGGTCCAGCGGCCCGGCAGCACGTTGCGGCCCAGCAGCTCGCGGGACAGGCGCTCGGCGAGGTCGGTGTGCCCGGCCTCGCCGAGCAGCTCGATGGCGCGTTCGAGCTTGAAGTCGGCCGAGCCGGTCAGCTGGTGGAAGGCGTACAGGTGGCCACGCGCCACCTCCACCGTCTCCAGTGCCTCCGTCATCGTGCCGACCGCCTCCACCGTGGTCTCGTCCAGGGAGTCGCGCCAGCCGCCCTCGTCGAGCCGGGGGTCCCCCGTCCTGCGCTGCGTCTCGCCGTCAAACGTGTAGGTCATGACCGCCCGGGTACCCGGCCGTCGTCCATCGATGCACAAACGATGCAGTGGAGAACACGATGAGCACCATCACCGAGTCGGTCGACGTGACATCGACCCCGAGGGCTTCGTGGAGCAGGTGGGCGACAAGCTCGGCGTGCTGAACCACCGCGTGAAGAACGACATGAAGCGGTTCAAGGAGTTCATCGAGCAGCGCGGCGAGGAGACGGGCGCGTGGCGCGGCGACGTCAGCCGCCCCGGCGCCGCTGGTTGAGGCGCAGGCACGGGGCGCGACACTGCTCGCCGGCCGCCCTGTGCTCAGGCGAGCGTGGTCAGGGTCGCGAGTGCGTCGGTCAGGTTGTCGAGGTGCTCGGCGCTTCCCCGGCGCCGCGCCGGCCAGCCGGGGCCCGCGGTCATGAGACGGGACGGGAAGCGCCGGAGCCGGCGCAGTGCCTCCGGGTTCGCCGTGTCCGCCCGCTGGGACCACAGGACCACGACCCGCGGAGACGTTGCCCGCACCGCGTCGACCAGGCCGGCCAGGGGTACGGCCGCGCCCAGCATGCGCACGGGCACGTGCCGCTCGGCCAGGGCCGCCGCCAGCGCCTCGAGCGGCAGCGAGTGCTGTTCGCCGTCGGCGCACGCGAGCATGACGGCCGGTCGGCCGTCCGGGGCCAGCGGCGCGACCTGGTGCAAGGCCGCCGCCACCGCCCACGAGATCACGTGCTCGCGCGGGACGCACGCCTCGTCACCGGCACGCGCCGCCTGCTCGGCCTCGACGTCGTGCATGGCGGGGCGGCACAGGCGCTCCCAGACCGGGACCACGCCGAACGTCCGGACGGCCTCCAGGACGATCGCGCGGCAGGCGGGGCTGTCGAGGCGGTGGCTGGCGGCGGCCAACCGCTCCCGGACCTCGTCGAGCGCCGCGGTGGGCACCTCGCCGTCGACCCGGCGGGCGGCGTCGGAGGCGAGCATGCCGGACCTGATCAGGTCGCGCATGTTCTCCAGCCGGACGATGTCCTCGGCGGTGTACCTGCGGTAGCCACCCGGCCTCGGCGCCCGGGGACCCACGCCGTACCGGCGGTGCCAGGAACGCAACGTCGGCTCCGGCACCCCCAACGCCCGGGCCACCTGCCCCGCGGTGTACACGCGGGCGTCCGCCACGGGAGTGCGGTCGCCTCGTTCGAGCACCCCACCATCATCGCAGCTCGTACACCGTGGGTGTTGCCGTACGCCACCCGGGTAACCCCAGAACGACGCACGAACGACGCGAACGGGCACGGAAGGTAGCGATTGAGGGCAGCGTCCAACGCCTCACCGAACCGTCCCAGTCCCACCGGTCACAGAAGTCACAGCCGCCACAGCACCAGGAACGTCCGGTGGAGATCCGCCGAACCGACCGTCGGCGCGGTGGGGTGGGCGGTATGCTGCTCGGGATTTCCTCGGGACAACCCGAGACTACAGACGACGGCACGGACGGATGGGCGGACAGAAGATCGCGGGGCAGTACGAAAGTTCTAGGGGGCAGAAGCAACAGGTGTTCGGACGGGTCGATCCTTTCTGTCTGTTCGCCGTGGTGCCGCTGCTGGTTCTGGCGGGCCTGTTCATGTGGGGCGGCATCGCGGTCGTCGGTGTGGTGTTCATCGTGCTCGCGTTGCTGGTCGTGGTGATCGACTCCTGGGCCAACCGCCCGATCAAGAGGTCCGAGCCGCGCTACCGCGACGAGCGCTGAACCGTGAGGAGCGCCTGCGCGGCTCAGGCGGCGCCTTCGTCGAGCTGCTTCTGCAGGAAAGCGGCGTGCTTGGTCTGCCGGTAGGTGCCGTCCGTGAGTCCGATCTCGCGGGCCTTCTCCTCGCTGATCGGGGTCAGGGTGCCGTCGGCGGTCTCCGCGGCGCCGAACTCGCCGGTGTCGACGCCGGGAGTGGAGTTCGGCCGGTGGTAGATCGGCGGGTCGGCCGGGAACAGCTCGCGCAGCGAGTCGTCGTGGTCGACGACCGACCAGGTGCCGTCCTTGACCAGGCTCTCCTCGGTGTAGACGTAGCCGCGCGGGGCGTCCCGCAGCCTGCCGACCTGGCCGTTCGGCGACGTGCCGGCGAACAGGCCGATCGCGGTGCCGAAGCTGTTGCGGCACAGGGCGACGGCCACGTGGTAACCGCCGGCGGCGGCCGGGATGGCCACCACGTCGCCCGGCTTGAGCTTGGCGACCCGCTTCTTCGGCGTCTCGACGGTGAGCCCGCGGATCTCGTCGGGCTCGGCGTCGGAGAGGACGACCCGCCCGCCGCGCAGCTCCCCGAGCACGGCGGCGGCCAGCCGCTTGGCGTCCACCGGCGCGCCGTCGCGCGCCTTCGCCTGCTCGGCCAGCGCGTTCAGCTGCTCCCGGGCTTCCTCGAACACGTTGTCGTCCAGGTCGCCCACCCGCGACGGCGCGTCGCCGCGGTACGGCTTCTTCCCGGCGAGCGTCGCGGTGAACCGCATCGGCTGGTCGAGGGTGCCGTCGGTCGCGTCGCTCAGCACCGGCACCGACCAGCTCAGGACCTCGAGGAACTCGGCCAGCGTGGGCGGGGACCCCAGCTCGTCCGCCATCTCGGCGACGACCTCACCGAACCCGACGTCGGTCACCCACATCCTCCTGCGCCTGTGCCACCGGCCTGCTTCCGCCGCATGTATTCCTGGTACTCGGCGACCCGCTTGTCGTCCATCGGCCGCTGCCGGTTGCCACGATAGTTGTCGCCGTCACGCCCGATCAACGTGCCGTGGTCGCGGGCGAGGTCGTTCTCCATCAGCCGGGACTCGCCGTAGGTGCGCGTGCCGGCCTTGACCTCGAGGTTGTCGCCGTTCGCCGCGTTGAACCGGTTGTGGTTGGCCGCGTGCCGGGCTTCGGTGTCGGCCGCGGTCATCGTCGGCCCGAAGATCCCCGAGTAGTAGACCTCGCCCGCCGCGTCCTTGAGGACGTAGTTGCGCCAGCCCGGCCGGTCCAGCCGCCCGAAGCGGGTGTCGCTGATGAGGCCGAGCGGGTCGAGGTAGGCCAGCGGGTTGGTCACGTAGCCGTGGTTGTTGGGTGCCGGGTCGAGGCCCAGCGGGTCGGGGGTGGTGTACCGGCCGGTCTCCGGGTCGTAGTACCGGTGGGCGTTGTAGTCCAGGCCCGTCTCGTGGTCGTGGTACTGGCCGGGGAAGCGCAGCAGGCAGTTCGTGCCCGAGGCCGCGGTGCGGTAGTGGTTGCCCCACAGGTCGGCCTGCCGGCGCCAGTCGACGCGGCCGTCCTGCGTGATCAGCTCGGTCGGGGCGCCGACGAGGTCGGTGACGATCGCGTGGAACTGCCGGCCGATCACGTGCTGGGGCGCGTCGGCGTGGAACGTGCGCCGGTCCTGGCTGACCGGTGCCCACGCGCCGGGCTCGTAGTCCCAGGAGGTCGCGGTGACCACACCGGCGTCGACCTGCTCCTGCTCGACCAGGATCTCGCCGTCCCAGGCGAACCTGGTCTCCTCGACCAGGCCACCGTCGTCGCCGACGCGCTGCTTGGCGATCCGCCGGCCCAGCGCGTCGTAGCGGTACCGCCAGCGGTGTCCGGCCGGGTTGACCGCCTCGACCAGGCGGTCGCCCACGCCGTAGCGGTAGTGCCAGACCTGCCGCGTGCCCGACGGCGTGGTGCGCAGCTTGCGGACCAGCCGGCCCTGGGTGTCGTGGTCGAAGTGGGTGCGGCCGGCGCGGCGCAGCAGCGTGCCGGTGGCCTCCCGGGGGCCGGCCACCGGGGAGTCGCCGGCGCGGGTGTCGGCGGCGAAGGTGATGTTGCCGGTGAGGTCGTAGGCGTAGTGCTCGGTCCAGCCCTCGGCCCGGACGGTGGTGACCCGGCCGATCGGGTCGAGGTCGAAGCGCGCGACGCCGGCCGCGCTGTCGGCGATCGAGACCGGCACGCCGTCGGCGCGGTAGGTCCAGGCGCGGCTGTGCAGCACCCGGCCGGCGCCGGTGCCGTCCGCGCCGACCAGCCGGCGGGCGGCCAGCCGGCCGGTGCCGTCCCACGTGCTGGTCAGCGCCACGCGGGGGCCGAGCCAGCGGCGGGTCTCCTGGTTCGCGGCGTTGTACTCGAAGGTGATCGGCAGCGCGGCCGAGGTCAGCCGGGTGGGTCGGCCGGTCGAGTCGTACTGCCAGGTGGAGGTGTGGCCCGCCGGGGTGGTCCGGGACAGCCGCCGGCCGATCGGGTCGTAGGTGGCGGTGAGCGTGCGCCCGTTGACCGTCTCGGTGAGCACCCGGCCCATCGGGTCGCGGGTGAGCCGGACCTCCGCGTCCGCGTTGTCCGCGCTGACCAGGCGACCGGCGCGGTCGTAGCCGAACGTGGCGTGCAGGCCCTCGCCGCGCTGCGCGGTGATGCGCCCCAGCTCGTCGTGCGTGACCTCGACCGTCTGCCCCGCGCTGTCGGTGAGGCTCGTGAGCCGGCCGGCGGCGTCGTGCGCGTAGGCGACGGCGCGGCCGTTGAAGTCCTGCTCGCCGACCAGGCGGCCGGCCAGGTCGTAGGTGTACTGCCACCGCAGGCCCTGCGGGTTGACGACCTCGGTCAGGCGCAGCTCGGTGTCGTGCGTGAAGGTGTGCCGCGCCCCGTCGGGGTCGGTGCGCGCGGTCACCAGGTGGAACGGCCCGACCTCGAAGCGGGTCACGAACCCGGTGCGTCCGGTCTGCTCCACCAGGTCGCCGTTGCCGTCGTACCGCCAGGTCTCGCTCGTGCCGTCCGGGTGGGTGCGGCGGACGGGTTCGTCGGCCGGTCCCCACTCGGTGGTGGTGACCGCGCCGAGCGGGTCGGTGACGGCGACCACGCGGCCGCGTTCGTCCAGCGTGTAGGTCACGGCCCGGCCGCCGGCGTCCGCGACGGAGGTCGCGAGTCCGGCCGCGTTGGTGGTGACGGTGGTGGCGTGCCCCAGCGCGTCGACGATCAGCCGCGGCTCGCCGTGCTCGCCGTACCCGTAGCTGGTCACCGCGCCCGCCGGGTCGACCTCGGCGGTGAGGTTGCCGCGTTCGTCGTAGACGTAGCGCCACCGCCCGCCGTCGGGACCGGTGATCTCGACCGGCCGGCCGGACTCGTCGTAGGTCGCGTGGACCGTGGTGCCGTCCGGGCGCTCGATGTGGGTCGGGTTGCCGTCGGCGTCGCGGGTGTAGCGGGTGGTGGCGCCGAGCGGGTCGGTGTGCGACACCAGGTGGTGGTAGTCGTCGTACTCGGTCAGCTCGGTGTTGCCGAGCGGGTCGACCACCTTGGTGAGGTGCTGGTTCTCGTCGTAGTGGTAGACGGTCCGCCCGCCGAGGCTGTCGGTGACGGTCGTGGTCCGCGCGGCGGGGTCGTAGTGGAAGTCGGCGGTCAGGTAGTCGCCGTCGCCCTCGCCGCGCACGACCCGGCCGGCCGCGTCGTAGTGGTAGCGGTAGCGGTGGTCGGCGCGGTCCACCCAGCCGGTGACGCGGTCGGCGTCGTCGACCTCGTAGCGGTAGGGCCGGCCGGCGGTGTCCACGACCTCGGTGAGCCGGCCGCGGTCGTCGTAGCGGTACTCGGCCAGGGTGACGTCGGCGGCGTGCGCGGGCAGCAGGCGCAGGCCGGTCACGCGCACGCCGCCGGACGTGACCGCGGTCGTGACGGCGACGCGGTAGCCGGGGTGGACGACCTCGGTCGGGTAACCCTCCTCGTCGTACCGGTAGTCCACGCGGTTGCCGTTGCGGTCGGTGAGCGCGGTGATCGGGCGCGTCGAGTAGCCGGCGGGGTGGGGACCGAAGTGACGGACCAGGCCGGTCCCCGGGTCCTCTACGCGGTAGGTGTCGGTGTCGGCGTCCCAGGTCAGCGGCCAGCGCGCGCCGGCGACGGGCAGCGTGGCACCGCTCGGCTCGCGGTACAGCAGGACCTGGGCGTCGTCACCGAAGTAGCCGACGGCGTCGGCGCCGACCTCGAGTCTCTGGTCCAGTGTGGACGACCAGCCGGGGCCGTGCAGCCGGCCGCCGCGGTAGCCGGAGGCGTAGGCACGCCGCAGGACGAGCGGCAGCAGGCCGGGCAGGTCGACGTCGGTGGCGCTGGTGATCATCTGGCCGGAGACGGCGTCCACCGGGTCGCCGCCGCGGGCGTCGGTGCCGCGGTTGCCCTCCGACTTCTGCCCGCCGACGGCGCCGTCCTCCACCGCCGCGTGGGTGCCCTGGCCGTTCGGCGTCTCGTGGGGCGTGGCCGGGGTGGGCTCGTGCACGCGGGGCGGCGGCACCACGTCGACGGCCTCGGCCGCCCGCGTCGCCGAGCTCTCGGCGGCGCGGGCGCCCTTGGGGGCGAGCTTCGCGACGACCGTGTCGAACGCCTCGAGCAACCTGGGCAGCAGGCCCTTGAGGTTGGCCAGCGAGCGCAGCAGCTTGGCGATCGTGTTGCTGATCATCGAGGTGACGCGGCCGATCTCGCTGATCGCCGTGCGCACGGCCTCGCTGGCACCGAACGGTCCGGTCAGCACGGTCAGCCCGATCGACTTGACCAGCCACGCGACCAGCGCCGAGATGGCCTCGCGGACCATCGTCCGCACGGCACCGACCAGCCCGCCGACCAGGGACATCTGCTTGCCGCTGGACGCGCAGAGCTTCGCGGCCTCCCGCATGGCGGTGATCTTCTCCGCCGCCTCCCCGCGGTAGGTGTCCGCCGCGTCGCCCTTCCACGTGGCGATGTCGGTCTTCACGGCCGACTCGAGCTGGTCGGCGTTGCCGGACAGCGCGGTGGCGACGTTGGTCCAGGTCTGGGCGTAGGCGTCGATGACCGGCGGGTTGCCACCGAGCTTGTCGAGCATCTTGCGGGCGGGCTCGAGGTGCTCCATCACCCAGGAGGCGGCCCAGCGCAGCAGCGTGCCGATCGGGTCGAAGTAGACGGAGGCGGTCTCCAGCGCCGTGCCCACGGTGCCGAGGCCGGCCTCGATCCAGCTGCCGTTCTCGATGCCGCTGATCAGCCCGTCGAGGCCCTCGACGGCGCCGATCCCGCTGAACCACCGCGGGCTGTCCTGCGCCTGCGCGACCAGCGGGTTGGTTTCGGTGGTCATAGGTGCCGTTCCTGGTCGCCGAAGATGGTGACCTTGTCGGTCTCCATGGAGTCGTAGGAGCGCGCGACGGAGTCGAGGGTCTTCTTGATCTCCTCCGCCCGCGCGATCGCGTTGGAGACGGCCGTGACGCCCCGGTCGTGCAGCGGGGAGACGAGCCAGCCGCCGATCCCGAGCTCCGCACCGATGAGGCCGAACGCGTCGGCGGGCAGGCTCTGGGAGTTGGCGGCCTGCAGCGCCGGGTCGAGCTGGCCGACGATGCGCGTCACGTTGGTGGCGTGCCGCTGCACCATGTCGATCTCGACGCCGTAACCGTCGGCGGTCATTCGTCCGCCCACACCTTCGTGGACAGCTCATCCGCGTCGCCCTGCTGCGGTGGCGGCGGTTTCGGCTTTTCCTCGATCATAACGCGCGCAAGGCGCTCCGGCACCGCGGTCTCGCCGGCCGTGCGCTTCGGCGTGGGCAAC
>NZ_JBJMIE010000253.1:0-8132 GCF_045807065.1 Actinophytocola sp.
ACAATCTTGATATCGTGCGGTTCTACACGACCGATCACCCTGCGGATATGGAGGAGTAGCCGATGGCTCAGAAAGTTCTGGTTCAGCTCGTTGACGATCTGGATGGCACGGCCTCGACCGACGTGTCGACTGTTCTATTCGGTCTGGATGGCATCTCCTACGAGATCGACCTCGCGGAGGACAACGCCGAGCAGCTGCGTGACACGCTCGCGGAGTTCGTCGACTCCGCGCGCCGCGTGGGCGGTCGCATCAAGCGCGGCAGCACGACAAGTTCCCCCGGTACGCGCTCGAACGGCGAGGCCGGGCAGATCCGCGCGTGGGCTCTGGAGAACGGCTTCGGGCTCTCTGGTCGTGGCCGGATTCCCTCGCACGTCGTCGAGGCCTACAAGGAGGCCAAAGACGCCCAGGCCGCCAAGACGCCGCGGGCTCGGTCCTCGACGCGCGGCAGGAAGGGCAGCGTTCGCGCCAAGAAGAAGAGCTGACCGGTGTGGGCGAAGGCGGTTCGACCTCTCACCATCCGGTTCGGGTGTCGGTGGTCGAACCGCCTTCGCCCGCAGGCAACCCTCGTGAACAGCCGAGCCATGGTTGGTTGACCGTCATGGGTGGTCCGACGGGTTGGACAGAATGCCAGTGCCACCGGACCACGACACCGCTACACAATCCGCTTCCACAGATGAGTTCCGCACGTCTCGTTGTCGAAACAGGTCGGCGCCACCGCACCCGTTCCGACGTCCAACGCGGCACTTATTGTCTTGTCCAACCGGGCTGTCCCACTGTGTCAACGATCCGCAGCCGTCCACCAGGCACATCGACGCTCCAATACGCGAACACAGCCCGCGTTCCTGTCCACCACCAGCCATTCCGCGTGGAAGTTCACGGTGTCTGCGGCGACAGCAGCTACCTCATCGGCAACGTCCCCGGCCACGACCGATGTCGATGACGGAGCGAGGCAATACACCTCAACAACGACGGCCACGCACCTCCCTTGGGTGGGCACCGTAGCGCCGCGCCGGGTTTCGCCAGGCAATCCACGAGTCGCGCGCAGAACATCGCGATTCGGCTACTATGTGCACCGGTCGCCGATCCGTGAAGGAGGACGTGATCATGGGGGCATCGCAGACACCGTGGCAGACCGCATGTGACCTGCACACCACGCTCAGCGCGGGCGGAACCTTCCCGGCAGTTCCGGTCCCGCCTCCCGTCGCCCACCTTCCGCGGGAACATGACGAATACGCGATCGGCGTGTTCGGTCCACCCACCGGCCTCGACGTCAACTACGCACGATTCGTCGGCGCAGACGTCATGGTGACCAGCCGGCGCCCGGCCGTGCTGGTCGGCGACCTCAACTTCCTCGCTGGCTACGCCCTGGGATCGATCGCCACGCAGCACCGGGCCCGACGCAAAGCTCGGCGCATGGCCGAACCCCAGTGGCGCCCGTGGCCGATGGCACATACCTTGGTGACCACACACCGCATTTGGTGCGAAATCGTCGGCAACGAGTGGAAGAACTTCAACTACGACGCAGCCCTAGGCATGCGGCTCACCGACGACAACGCACTGGTGATGTACTACCCCGAGCCCGTCCCGCCGGTGCGCCTGGCTGGAACCTGGGCACCGTGGATCGCCGTCGCTGTCGCTCACCTGAAGTTCGGCCCCGCAGCTGAGTTCCACCAGAAGTGGCTGACCAAGTTCCGCACGCCAGCGAGGATGTCGCTGTAGACCCATGCCGTTGCCCACAGCGGCGACGGTCTTCTGGCGATCACCCTCGGTTTCATCGCGACGATATGTTGAGACGAGAGCGGAACTGGCATCACGCGGACGGCCGCTGAGAGCACAACGCCCAGCAGGCCTCACGGAAGACCTGATTTCCTCGCACACCACCTGGACATCGCGGGCCCTACCAACCGTGGGGCGGTCAGGCTCGACGCCGCGCCATCTCTTCGTGCGCCCACCCGACTGACCGCAGCTGGCGTGGTGACTTTCCCGCGCCGAGCGGCCATCGACGGTTGACCACACAACGGTGGGCTGTTCCACCAGAGTGCGCCGTTTTAGATGTAAACTTTGCTCGTGGGTCGGTTTGACATCCGACCGCTTCTCCCAACAGCAACCCCCTTCTTTCAAGGAGCCCCTATGCCCAACCATGGTGCCAACGCCACCACGGTCGTGACTCATGCAGTACTGGCGGTCATCATTCGTGTCTGCGGTGAGGTGCCGACCCGGGTCGAGGTGCACGAGCTGAGTTCGCCACCGCCGCAGGTCCACCTGTACGTCGCCGACACCATGATCGTGGTGGAGGACGTGGTCGCGATCGGCGCGGTATGCCGTCGGTGGGACCTGGCGGCCTACGGCGCGCGACGTCTCCCCCTGCACGCCAGCCAGACCTGGCTTCAGCCCCATTGGACCAGTGCGCCAGTTGCCACCGTCACGCGGTTGACCCTCACCGAGACGTTCCACGTCCAGATGATCACAGCACGGGCGGAGACCGCAACGCCGATGCACCTGCGGGTCACCACCGGGCGGCTGGTCTGGCAAGTCGTCGACCGCACCGCCTTCGACCGGATCGGCGCGGCGCTACGCGAAGCCGAGGACGCTTTCCCCGTCCCCCGCACCTTCTGACCCCCACCCGACAGCCCGCCCGGACACCGCCGTCCGGGCGGGCTGTCGGGCGCGTTCGGCCCCATACGAATCGAGGCCGCACCACACTGCAAGGCCACTGAGCAACGCCGACACGGCCCGCTGCATCAATCGAAGCGCACGAGTGATCGACAGCATCGCGGGCAATCCCGCCGCCAGGGGGCATAGCGGCAGCGCCTCGTCGAGAACTCGTTGCGCGTCCAGCGCACCCCAGGCCGTCCGACCAACCTGGACTGCCGGCCCGTCCATTCGACCGACAAACTGGCCGTCAGTCATGCAGGCCCCCACATCCTGTGGATCGCTCCTGTGGACAGCTAGCCGAGTTATCCACAGGAGGTGCCGTCGTTGTTGACGGTCCACCTGAACAGGCTCACGGTAGCGCCATGACCACGATCTCCTGGACCCTCACCTCACTGGCCGATCCCGAAACCATCCTGCGCGAAGGGCGTTCACCCGATCGCGACCATGCCTGGCTGATCGCCCTGCGCGGCACCCGCGACCTGCTCGTCGACGACCACGTCGCCGACGTTGCGATCTTGTTCGATGGTGAGATGGTCGCCGGATATGCCCCGCCGCAGACCCCACTGCGCGCCGCCGACCATGCCGCGGTCATCGCTGACCTGGTCGAGATGCATCAACGGGCCACGGCCGACTTCGTCGCCGCAGCGCTGGCCTGACACGCACACCAGCTCGCGACCGGAACCGGCCCTGCTGGTCGATGGCGAGTGCGGATGTGGAGCGGCTGGGTGGCCGACCACCGCACCCCGGTGCGGCTCCGCTGACGCGGCTGACACGATCGACCGCCGCCCCACATCCGTCTCCCAAAACAACCCAGAACCGCACGAGTGCGGTTCAAGGAGTTGCCGCTGGTGAGTGTATCGAGACAGGAACCAGCATCCTCCGGTGCGCCGTTGCGGGTGTATATATTGGCTGCGGAGGTGGACGCCTACCCGCGTCTCACCAGCGCGAACGGCATCCGAAGCAGGACGATGGAGGTTGCCGTGATTCGCCATGGACGGTCGGTTGTTGACCGGGAAGGCGTTGGCCACCTGCACGGGCTGCCCTGGCATACCGCGCGTCGTCGCAAGCCCTGGTCCCAGCCAGGCCATCCTCGGCCGATCAACGAGCCATCCGACGACCGCCGTCCTGGCAGGGATCTTCGCCGCGGCGGCGACCCGGCCTTGTGGGACACCGAGCAAGTCAAGGCCTACGCGGCCAGCCAGCCCGTGCCGGAGATCGACAGCGCCAACCATCCCGACGATCTGCTCGATGCCCGTGAGGTCGCCGCGCTGCATGGCCTGACGGCCCGCCAGTTTCACTTCGTCCGCAACGACAACCGGGTCAGCCTGACAATCCCCCCACCGGACGCGACACCCAACGGGGTGGCGCACTGGCGTCGCGCTACTGCCGAGGCGATGCAGCTGCGCGCCCCACGCGCCAAGAGCGACGAACCGAGCACCTCCAGCGACGCGCGCCGTTACGGGCAGCGAGCCGAGCAGCGAGCGAGGCTCGCGACAGAGGCCGCCGCCATGGTGGCGCCGGGTAAGCCGATCAACATCAGCGAACTCGCCCGCCGCGCGGGCGTATCCCGCATGACCGCACGCAGATTCCTCCACGAACATTCCAGCGCGGCTCCCACCCAGCCCTGATTCGACGACTACCTCGCTGGGCCGCGCAACCCGCACAGAGCATGATCACCGGCCGCACGAACACCATCGGCGTGGTCGTCGCGGACATCGAGAACGTCTTCTTCGCCCGCCCGGTCCGGGGAATCACCGACGCGGCCAGGGCTGAGGGCTTCGAGGTGGCGCTGACCAACACCGACGAGGACTCGGCCAGCGAACGCGCGGCGATGAAGACGTTGCTGGACAAGCGGGTGGACGGCGTGATCATCGCGCCGGCCTCGGCACACGACCACGACCACCTGGACAGCGCGCGCCGCTCGGGGTTCCCGGTCACCCTGCTGGACCGCACGCTCCCCGATCTCGCGCTCGACACGGTGGTCGCGGACAACCGGGAGGCCGCGGCCCGGGTCATCCGCCGCCTGACCGCAGCGGGCCACCGCCGCATCGGCATGGTCACGGGCGCCGACGCGCGGCGGCGGCCACGCGGACCGGCCGCGTCCACCGGCGCCGACCGGGTCGCCGGCTACCTCGACGCGCTGCGCGAGGCCGGCGTGCCCGACCACGGCCGCTACCTCGGCGGCGGCGCGACGGGACGCGAGCCGGCGGAACGCGTCACCGCCGAGCTGCTGGCGCTACCGGACCCGCCGACGGCGATCTTCGCCTCCGACAGCGTGGTGGCGGTCGGCGCGCTGGCGGCCGTCCGCACGGCGGGGCTGCGCATCCCGGCCGACATCTCCTTCGTCGCCTTCGACGACGCCGACTGGACAGTCGTGGTCGACCACCCGCTCAGCGTCGTCGCCCAGCCGGCGCACGAGCTGGGCGCCACGGCCGTGCGGCTGCTGGTCGCCCGGATCCGGGGCGCGGCACACCCGGCGGAGACGCGGGTGCTGCCCACCCGCTTCCTCGACCGCGCCTCGATCGGCTCCCCGTCCTGACCCGCGCGGCGGCCCCGTGCTGGTCAAAAACGTTCGGATGTCGATACGCTCGGTGAGATCCGGTGTGTGAGGCGAACTGGGGGCACAGTGAACGCGGCGGTGATCGCGGACGGTCCGGATGCTGCCGACCAGCTCCGGTCCCTGCACGAGTGGCTGACCGACGTGGCGGAGCTGCGGGGCAGGGTCCACTTCGAGCAGTCCCCGCCCGCGCCGGGCGCCATGGGACCTGCGCTCGACGCGCTCGCAATCGCGCTGGGACCCGGCGGCGCGGCGACCGCGTTCGCCACCGCGGTGCTCGCCTGGTTGCGTAGCCGGCGCGGCGACGTGCGCATCACCGTGCGCCTGCCGAACGGCGCCTCGGCGGAGCTGACCGCGAAACGCGTCGCTGACCTCGACGCCGCCGCGCTGCAGCGGCAGGTGGACCAGATCGCCGGTCTGCTGGAGCCGGGGGAGGACGGGGCCGCGCGGTGACCGACGCGTCCGGCGCCTTCGCGTCGGCGGTGCTGATCGGGACCGGCCGGTACGCGGGCCTGCCCGACGTGCCCTCGGTGGAAACCACCCTCGACGACCTGGCTGCCGTGCTCACCGAGGTCTGCGGCATGGCGCCGGCGAGCGTCGTCCGGGTGCCCTCGGACGCCGACGCTGCCGCGGTGCTCGCCGCGGTCGAACAAGCCGTGGCAGACGCTCGCGGCCCGCTGCTCGTCTACTACGCCGGCCACGGACTGCTGGGGCCCCGCAACGACCTGTACCTCGCCACCGCCGCGAGCCGGTCGGCGACGAGCATCGCGGAGGCCGTGTCCTACCCGACGGTCCGGGACCTGCTCGGCGACGCAGCGGGTGGCAGCGTGGTCGTGCTGGACTGCTGCTTCTCCGGCCGCGCGGACACGCCGGCCGACGGTGCGGCGCGCCCGTACGCGTCCGCCCGGCCGCGCGGGGGATACCTCATCTCCTCGGCCTCGAACTACGGGTTGTCGTTCGCGCCGGAGGGCGAGCGGCGCACCCTGTTCAGCGGCGTGCTGTTGCGCGCGTTGACCGACGGCGACCCGGCCGGGCCGGCGGTGCTGACGCTCGACCGGCTGTTCGCCGCGGTGGACCGGGAGCTCCGCGAGGGACCGAGCCGGCCGCGGCGGCAGAGCGACGGTTCGCTCGGCGACCTGGTCGTCGCCCGCAACCGCGCCTACCGGCCCGACGAGGCGGAGCGGGTGCCGCCGGCGGACCTGCCGTGCCCGTACCCGGGCCTCGAGGCGTTCCGGGTCGAGGACAGCGCACACTTCTTCGGCCGGGAGGACGGTGTCGAGCAGCTGTTGGCCGCCGTGGCCGGACCGGATCCGGTGGTGCTGGTCGGCGCGTCCGGGGTGGGGAAGTCGTCGTTGCTGCGGGCGGGACTGCTCGCCGCGCTGGAGCGCCGGTTCGAGGCGGGCGAGGACGTGCCGTGGCCGGCGGTGCTGCTGCCCGCGCCGGGCCCGTCGCCGATGAGCACGCTGGCGGAGCGGTGGGCGGCGGTGACCGGGCGCCCGCTGGCGGAGGTGCGTGCCGAGCTCGACGCCGGCCGGTTCCCCGGGTCGGCGTGCCGGCTGCTGGTGGTCGACCAGTTCGAGGAGGTCTTCACCCGCAGCGAGGACGGGGCGGAACGCGCCGCGTTCGTCGACCTGCTCCTGTCCGCCGCCGCGCCGAAGGTCGTGCTGAGCGTGCGTGCCGACCACTACGGCAGCTGCCTCGCCCACCCGTCGCTCGAACGCGCCATCGCACGTGGGCAGCTGACCCTGACCCCCATGCGGGAGGAGGCGTTGCGCGCCGCTGTCGAACGTCCCGCCGCGGCGGTCGGCCTGACCGTCGAGGATGGCCTGACGGACCGCCTGGTCCTGGACCTGCGCGAGGGCGGCGCCGACGGCTCGACCGTCGCGCTGCCGTTCCTGGCGCACGCGTTGCGGGGCACGTGGTCGCGCCGCGAGGGAACCCGCCTCACACTCGCCGGCTACCACGACACCGGCGGCATCTGGTCGGCCGTCGCCACCACGACCGACGAGCTGTACGCGTCACTCGACGCCCTCGGCCGGCGGGCACTGCGCCAGCTGCTGCTCCGCATGGTCCACGTGACCCCGGACGCGGTCGCCCTCCGCCACCGCGTGCCGGCGGCGGTCCTGCTCGAAGGCCTGTCCGACCCCCAGCGGCAGGCGACGGTCCGAGTCCAGGAACGGCTGGCCGAGGCCCGGCTGATCACGGTGGACGAGTCGACGGCGCAGATCTCGCACGAGGCGTTGCTGACCGCCTGGCCCCAGCTGCGTGGGTGGATCGACGAGGACAGGGCCACGCTCCTGCTGCGCCAGCAGCTGGAGGCGGCCGCCGACGCGTGGGACAAAGCCAAGCGGCACAGGGACTTCCTGGCCCGCGGCGAGCGCCTGCGCGGGTTGCGTGCGGTCGCGAAGGCGCAGCCGCTGCGCGAGCTGGACAAGAGGTTCCTGGCGGCGAGCAAGCGTGTCGCGGAGAAGGAACGCGCGGAGGAACTGCGCAGGGCACGGCTCCTGCGGCGGCTGCTGCGTGCCGCCGTGATCGCCCTCTGCGTGGCCCTCGCCGCGGGTGGCGCCGCCGGGTACCAGTGGTTCGAGGCGGAGAGCCAGCGAAGCGCGGCCGTCGAGCAGCAGACGCTGGCCACCCAGCGCGCGCTGGCGGCCGAGGCCGCGAACCAGCGGGCGGACGACCCGGCGCTGTCCCTGCGGCTGGGCCTCTCCGCGAACACGCTCCACCCGTCGGCCGAGGCGCGGCAGGCGATCTTCGAAACCCTTGCGAGCACACGGTTCGCGGGCAGTGTTCGCCTGGACCCCGACCCCAGCTATCCGCGGGGCATCGAGGCCAGCGCCGATGGCAACACGGTGGTCGAGCTGACCGAAAGGGAGGCCGTGCTCTGGGCGGTCGGCGACGCACCCCGGCGGGTCAAGCG
>NZ_JBJMIE010000254.1:0-18425 GCF_045807065.1 Actinophytocola sp.
CCTCGGCGTAGCCCTCGAGGGCCTCCCGGTTGCGCTCCACCCGCTTGGCCAGGTGCACCACCGAGCGGTCGGCCTGGAACTGGGCGAACGACTGCTCCAGCATCTCGCGGGCCTGCTGGGCACCGAGCCGTCCGACCAGGTTGACGGCCATGTTGTAGCCGGGCCGGAACGACGAGCGCAGCGGGTAGGTGCGGGTCGAGGCGAGGCCGCCGACCTGGCGGGGGTCGACGCCGGGCTGCCAGATGACGACCGCGTGGCCCTCGACGTCGATGCCGCGCCGCCCGGCCCGGCCGGTGAGCTGCGTGTACTCCCCCGGCGTCAGCTCGACGTGCGCCTCGCCGTTGTACTTGACCAGGCGTTCGAGCACGACCGTCCGCGCCGGCATGTTGATGCCGAGCGCGAGGGTCTCGGTCGCGAACACGACCTTCACCAGGCCGCGGACGAACAGCTCCTCGACGGTCTCCTTGAACGCCGGCAGCAGGCCGGCGTGGTGGCTCGCGAACCCGCGCTCCAGGGCCTCGCGCCACTCCCAGAAGCCCAGGACCCGCAGGTCGGCGTCGTTGAGGTCCTTGGTGCGGGTGTCGATGACCTTGCGGATCTCCGCGAGCTCGGCCTCGGTGTTCAGGCGCACGCCGGAGCGGACGCACTGGCTGACGGCCGCGTCGCAGCCGACCCGGCTGAACACGAACACGATGGCCGGCAGCAGCCCGGCGGCGTCGAGCCGGGTGATCACGTCGATGCGGGACGGCGGCCGGAACCGCGGTCCCCGTGGCGCCCCGGAACGCCGTCCGCGGGCGTTGCGGGGTCCCCAGGCGTCCTGGACGCGGTTCTCGTTCTCGGTGCGGCGCAGCAGCTCGGGGTTGATGCGCGGCTCGCCGTCCGGGCCCTCGCCGGTGAACAGGTCGAGCATGCGGTTGTTGACCAGCATGTGCTGCCACAGCGGCACGGGCCGGTGCTCGTCGACGACGACGGTGGTGTCGCCGCGGACCTCGACCAGCCAGTCGCCGAACTCCTCGGCGTTGCTGACCGTGGCGGACAGGCTGATCAGCCGCACCGACTCGGGCAGGTGCAGGATGACCTCCTCCCACACGGCGCCGCGGAACCGGTCGGCCAGGTAGTGCACCTCGTCCATCACGACGTAGCCGAGGCCGTCGAGGGTCGAGGAGTTCGCGTAGAGCATGTTGCGCAGCACCTCGGTGGTCATGACGACCACGGGCGCGTTGCCGTTGATCGAGGTGTCGCCGGTGAGCAGGCCGACCTGGTCGGGCCCGTAGCGGTCGACGAGGTCGGCGTACTTCTGGTTCGACAGTGCCTTGATGGGCGTCGTGTAGAAGCACTTCTGAGCCTTGCCCAGCGCGAGGTGCACGGCGAACTCGCCGACGACGGTCTTGCCGGCGCCGGTGGGGGCGCAGACGAGCACACCGTGCCCGTCCTCCAGGGCGGCGCACGCCTGCTGCTGGAACGGGTCCAGCGTGAACGAGAGCAACGACGTGAACTCGGTCAGTTCGGGGTATCTCGCACGCCGGCGGGAGGCCGTGTAGGACTCGGCGGGCGATGGAGAAGGGCTGGCAGCCACGTGTTCAAGGTTGTCACATGCTTCGGGGTTCACGCGGGTCGGCCGACCACCTCGAGGGCGTTCGGGACGCAGGTCACCTCGACGGGAAGGGGTCCGATGCGCTCACCGTCGGCGTAGGCGACCCAGCCGTTGGCCTCACCGATGCGGATCTTCTTCGTGCGTGACGTGGTGACCAGCGGATGGTGCACGTGGTTGCCGGTCCGCAGCCCGGGCAACATCCTGACCAGGTCGAACCGGGTCGCCCGGCGCAGGAGCGTGACGTCGAACAGCCCGTCGGCGGGGTCGGCGGCCGGGCAGACGGGGATGCCGCCGCCGTAGTACGGGATGTTGCCGACGGCGATCTGGGTGGCGTCGACCTCGATGCGCGTGCCGTCGTCCTCGATCGTCAGCCGGCCGTGCCGCAGACGCGCCAGCTCGGCGACGATCGCGAGGTCGTAGCGGCGCGGACCGGACGGCCAGCGCATGCGGTTGGCCCGCTCGTTGACCGCGGAGTCGAACCCGGCGCACAGGACGCCGGCGAACCACGGCCCGTCGGTGACGCGGCCGAGGTCGATGGTGGTGCGCGCGCCGTCCCTGATGGCGCTGACCAGGGCGTCGGTGGCGACGAGCGGGTCCTGCGCCTGGCCGGCGAGGGTACGGGCGAGGTCGTTGCCGGTGCCGGCGGGGATGACGGCGAGCGCGGTGCCGGTGTCGGCGCAGAACTGGACGCCCTGGTGGGCCGACCCGTCACCGCCGACGACGACCAGCAGGTCGAGGTCCCCGGCAGCACGCATGAGCCGGTGGGACTCCTCGACCGTGCCGGCCTCGACGGTGACCAGGTCGGTGAGGACTGTTCGGAGCCGCTCGGCGACCGTGCCCGCGACGCGACCCGCCCGGCCGAGCCCGGACGCGGGGTGGACGACCATCGCCGCTCTCACGGTCAGGTCACATCGTCGGTGTTGACTCTGTCCGGCTCCTCGGAGAAGTCGTAGTCCTCGGGGTGGTCGCCCCACCCGTCGGCGACAGCCCGGCGCTGCTTCTTCCGGTCGTGGACCCGGGCGATCTGCACGGCCAGCTCGAACAGGACCGTCATGGCGCCGGCGAGGACGGACATGCCGATCGGGTCGGTGCCGGGCGTGGCGAACGCCGCGAACACGAACAGGACGAAGATGATCCCGCGGCGCCACTTCTTGAGGTTGTTGTAGGGCAGGATGCCGATCCGGTTGAGCATGGTGATCACCAGCGGCAGCTCGAAGCTGACGCCGAAGATCAGCAGCATGATCAGGACGAACGAGATGTACTCGTTGGCCGCGAGTGCCGTGATGAACTGGTCACCACCGAAGCTCACCAGCACCGCGAGCCCCTTGGGGATCACCTCGTAGGCGAGCACGGCCCCGCACGCGAACAGGAACGACGCGAGGATCACGAAGATCCGGGTGAACTTGCGCTCGTTCTCGTACAGTCCGGGGGTGATGAACGCCCAGATCTGGTAGAGCCAGAACGGGCTGGTCACCACGGCGCCAGCGGCGAGCCCCACCTTGAACTGGATGAGGAACGCCTCGAACGGCTGCGTCTGCAGCAGTCCGCACCTGCCGTGCGCGAACTCGAGTCGAGGCGGAGCCGGCAGTGCACAGTAGGGCCCGGTCAGCAGGTGACCGAGTGAGGGAATCGGGCCGATCCGCCACTGGAACCACAGGAAGCCACCGATGCAGCCGACCAGCAGCCCGAGGAGGGCCATGGCAAGGCGGTGCCGCAGCTCGTACAGGTGATCCCGAAGAGTCATCGTGCCGTCGGGGTTGTGCCGGCGGCTACGGATCTTCTTCTTGTCGCGACGCTCGTCCCGGCGGTGCATGCGCGCCACCGTTCAGACCTGTTCTCTAGGACTTAGGCGTTCTTGTTCTGCTGCTCGACAGACTGCGGCACGACGCCGTTCGTCTGGGCCTGCTGCTGCACCGGCGGCTCGGGAGCGGGCGTCGGGGCCGGCGGCTGGGCCTGGGGCAGCTGCTGCTGGACAACGGGCTTCTCGTCGTTGTCCTTGTCGTTGTCACGCAGGCCCTTGGTCTCTTCCTTGAAGGCCTTCGCGGACTTGCCGAGCGAGCGAGCCATCTCAGGGAGCTTCCTGGCTCCGAAGAGCAGAACGATCACCCCTGCGATGATCAGCAGCTCGGGCACACCCAGGTTACCCACGGTCTTCCTCCTGTCTCCCCCGGCTGTTCGATGGTACGGCAGCCGGAGCGTGCTTCACCCGTGCCCGGGTGTCCCTGATCGCCACCTGGAGCGCCGCCAGGCGCGCCCTGAGGGTGCCGGTCTCGTAACCGACATTCGTCCGGTAGGCATCGGCGGCTTGGTTGAACTCCCTGACATGCCGCCACATCCGGACCAACACGACAACAAGCACCAACAACCCCACGACGACCAGGATCAAGGCCGGCAGGTACGACATCACAGTTTCTACCGTAGTGGGCGTGTGATGGAGGTGGGCTACCTAGTCCTTTTCTTCACACAGATCACACATGGACTGGTGGGGCGGGTGGGCGTGAGGTGGGTGGCTTGGGGTGGAGATTGGGAGGTGGGGATGGCTCTTTGGGATGGGGGAGCCGCTGAGCTGGAGGTGGACGGCAGGGGCGGCGGGCGAGGCCACGCAGGCGGCGGGACGAAGCGAAGTGCGAGGCGAGATGGCGGGTTGGGACCGGCAGAGCAGAACCGGCAAGGGCAGCAAGACGGTGGACGGCGAGGCAAGCAGGAGCGGCGCGGCGATAGACGCGGCATGCAACGGACTGGGGATGAGATCGGGAATGGCAGGCAGGCAGGCAGGCAGGCAGGCAGGCAGGCAGGCAGGCAGGCAGGCAGGCAGGCAGGCAGTGAAGAGGATCAGCGAAAAAAACCCGCCAGATCAACCCATCCCACTATCCAAATCAAGCGCCAAGCCCAATCCCCTACTCAACCGCGCCGACTGAGCAACCCCCTTGCCAAGCCACCGCTCCCCCACCCCCGGCCCGGACCCCGGACCCGGCCACACCGCCACCCAAACCCAGAGCCAGACTCAGCGATACCGAGCCAACGCCCGAACAGCACGATCCCGAGTAGCGGCAACCAACTCCTCCGGCCCCTCAACCACAACATCCCCGCCGAGCCCGAGCAGCAACCGCACCATCCAGGACAGGTCGGCGTAGCGCATCCATACTCGCAACCGGCCCTCGTCCAGTTCGGCGACGTCCTCTGTGGGGTAGTACTCCGACACCCATCGGGCGTCGGGCATCAGGACCAGTTGGGCCTCGGGTTGTTCCGGCTTCGGGCGGAAGAGGCCGGCGGTGGTGTCGGTCTGTTCGGCGTACGGGGGTGGGGCGGCGGGCTCGTCCAGGACGGTGACGTCGTCGATTCGGTCCAGGCGGAACAGGCGGACGCCCTCGGCTCGTCTGCACCAGGCTTCCAGGTAGCCGCGGCCTTCCACGATCAGCATGCGCATCGGGTCCACGGTTCGGTCGGTGATCTCGTCCTTGGACGCCGTGTAGTACGTCATGCGCAGTGCCCGCCGCGCACGCAGTGCGGACTGGACCACCTCGCGGGCGCGGGCCGTGGTCTCGCCCTCGCGGATGCCCAGGCCCACCGCGACGCCCGCCGGTTGGGCCTGGCCGGCCGCGGCCTCCACCTTGGCGACCGCTCTGCGGATGGCGTCGGCGTCCGCCACGCCCGGGGCGTCCAGCAGGGTGCGCAGGGCGACCAGCAGGGCCGTCGCCTCCGAGCCGGTCAGGCGGAGGGGGCGGCTCATGCCCGCGTCGAAGTTGACCGACACGGTGTCGCCCTCGAAGGACAGGTCGATCAGGTCGCCCGGGCCGTAGCCGGGCAGGCCGCACATCCACAGCAGTTCCAGGTCCTTGCGGAGCTGCTTGGCGGTGACGCCGAAGTCGGCCGCGGCCTCGTCGACCGCGATGCCCGGGCGTGCGATGAGGTACGGCACCAGCGCCAGCAGCCGTGGCAGGCGCTCGGTCGACGTGTTGCCCGCGTTCATGTCGACTCCGCCACGGCCAGCAGGCGCTCGTGCACGGCCTTGCGCAGCACGTCCGGTTCGAGCACGACCGCGTCCGGGCCGTAGCCCGCGATCCAGCTCGCCGCCGAGTCGGTGTGCACGACCTCCAGCTCGACCACGTCACCCACCTCGCCGTCGAGCTCGCGCTCGGCGACCACCGTCGCGCGGCGCCGTAGGCCGGCGGCGCGGTGCTTGGCGAGCCACAGCCGGACGGTGGACGTCTCGATCGGTTCGTTGCTGGTGCTCGCGACGAACTTCAGCAGGTCGACCTCCGGCGGGCGGCGCACGGTGCCCGGCCTGCCCAGCAGTCGCACGTCGCCGACGATGCGGGACAGGCGGAAGCAGCGCGGTGCGTCGCGGTCGCGGTCGTGCCCGACCACGTACCAGCGGCCGCGCCAGGACACCACGCCCCACGGCTCCAGCGTGCGGCTGCGTAGCTCGGCCGGCGAGGGCCGGCGGTAGTCGAAGCTGACGGCCTGGCCGGCCTGCACGGCGGCGAGCAGCGGACCGAACGCCGGCTCGGTCGTGCGGACCTTCGGCTCCACCACCGCCGGCACGCCCTGGTCGACGTCCACCCCCGCGGCACGCAGCTTCAACAGCGCGCCGTGCGCCGCGCCGGTCAGCTCCGGGGAGTCCCACAGCCGGACGGCGAGCGCGACCGCGGCCGCCTCGTCCGGTTCCAGCTCGATGTCGCCGAGCTCGTAGTCGCGCCGGGCGATGCGGTAGCCGTCGATCTTGTCGAACGACCAGTTCCGCCCGACCTCCAAGGGGATGCCCAGCTCGCGGAGCTCGGTCTTGTCGCGCTCGAACATGCGGAAGAACGCGTCGTCATTGGGCGCGTCGGCATAGCCGGGAACAATCTTGCGAATGCTCTCGGCAGTCAGGTACTGGCGCGTGGACAGGAGGCACAGCACCAGGTTCACGAGTCTTTCAGCGCGGACGACGGACACGTTTCGAACTCTAGCCCGACTGGGTCAGGGGAGTCCCGTTGGCGCGCCAGGGTGTTGGAGCGAACGGTCCTTTGGTGCACTGGTCCAGACCATCGTCGAAAGGTCGGCGCAGGTCGGGCATCGGGTGAACCGGAGGGCGGCGTCCGACGTGGAGTGAACAGAGGACGGGTTGCCTGTGGATAATATTGGTATGACCACTTGACCTGTTGCAATGTTTGTGGGTAACTCTCCTCATGGCACTGCAACCCGTTGCCCGGCGCTCGGTGCCGGATGAGGTCTTCGACCAGATCATCGATGATGTTGTCAGTGGTGAGTTCGCACCTGGCGAGTCCCTGCCCAGCGAGCGAAAGCTCGCCGAGGTGCTCGGCGTCTCCAGACCCGCGGTCCGCGAGGCCCTGCAGCGCGTCGCGCAGGCCGGCCTCGTCGAGGTGCGGCAGGGCGACGCCACCACGGTCAGGGACTTCCGCCGGCACGCCAGCCTCGACCTCCTCCCCCGGCTGCTCTTCCCCCGCGCCGAGCTCGACCCGGGCGTCGCACGCAGCGTGCTCGAGGCCCGGCTGCTGGTCGGTCCCAAGGTGGCCGCGCTCGCCGCGGAGCGGTCCGCGACGCGCATCGGCAAGGCGCTGCGGGAGATCGTCGCGGGGCTCGAGGTCGACGAGGACCCCCTCGCGCGGCAGAGGCACGCGCTGCTGTTCTGGGACCAGATCGTCGACGGCGCCGAATCCATCGTGTTCCGGCTGATGTTCAACAGCCTGCGCGCCGCCTACGAGCCGGCCATCGCCGCGCTCGCCACGATGATGGAGGCCGAGGTCGGGCAGATCGAGATCTACCGCGCGCTCGCGGACGCCATCGTCGCCGGGGACGCGGACCGCGCCCGGCGCGCCGCCGAGGACCTGCTCACGCCCGCCACCAACGCCCTGCTGGCCGCGGTCCGCAAGCTCGAGGAGATGCCGTAGCCATGAGCGACGACGTCGACAGGCTGGCCAGGGAGCGGCTGCGGGCGGACGAGGCGAAGCGCAGGTCGATCAGCCTCGGCGAGGCCGCCAGGGGCTTCTGGTGGCACCCGTCGCCGTGGCTGATCGGTGTCTTCCTCATCGGTGTGGGCACCGCGCGCGTCCTCGTCGGGGACTGGCGGTTCTCCGACGCGTGGACGCCGCTGGCGATGCTCGCCGCCTTCCCGTTCTTCGAGTGGGTGGTCCACGTGTGCGTCCTGCACTGGCGGCCGCGGCGGCTGGGGCCGGTGACCATCGACCCGCTGCTGTCCCGCAAGCACCGCGCCCACCACGTCGACCCGCGGGACGTGCCGCTCGTGTTCATCCCCTGGCAGGTGCACCTGTGGCTGCTGCCGATCATCCTCGCGATCGGGCTGCTGGCGTTCCCGCGCACCGGCCTCGGTCTCACCTTCATGACCGTGGTCGGGCTGCTCGGCATGGGCTACGAGTGGACGCACTACCTCATCCACAGCGACTACCGGCCCCGCTCCCGCCCCTACCGCGCGATCTGGCGCAACCACCGGCTGCACCACTACAAGAACGAGCACTACTGGTTCACCGTCACCAGCTCGGGCACCGCTGACCGGGTCCTGGGCACCTGCCCGGACCCGCGGGAGGTGGAGAACTCCCCCACCGCCCGCGCCCTGCACGGCACCGCCTAGCGACCCCTGGTGAACTCCTTCGCCAGCAGCGCCTCCAGGTCCGGCGCCAGCCCGGCGCCGCTCAACCCGCGCCCGAGCACCAGCATGCTCCGCACGATCATCTCGTCACGCATGTCCTCCGGCATGTCACGCAGCGGCCCGTGCAGCAGCGTGGCCAGGCCGTGGATCGTCGACCACGCCGCGAACTCCGCCATCGGCCGGCGCCGCCGGCTCAGGTAGCCGACCCTGACCAGCTCGTCCACCGCCTCGACCAGCATCATGAACGGGCCGATCTCGTCGCGTTCCTCCGGCGGGGGCATCGTCGGGCCGTCCGCCGAGAACACGGTCTGGAACAGGCCGGGCTCCGCCCGCGCGAACGCCAGGTAACCGCGGCCGATCGCACCGAACCTGACCAGCGCGTCGCGCACCGGATCACCCGTCGACGTCGTCCTGGCCGCGATCTCGGCGTGCATCGACCTGGTCAGCTCGTCGAGCGCGCGCTCCTTCGCGGCCATCAGCAGCTCCTCGTGCCCCGCGAAGTGCCGGTACGCCGCCGTCGGCGTCACCCCGACCTCCCTGGCCGCCGCGCGGACGGTCACCGACTGCGGGCCGCCCTTGGCCGCCAGCTCAGCCGCGGCCGCGACCAACGCGTTGCGCAGGTCGCCGTGGTGATAGCCGCGCTTGCCCGGAGCTGAGGATTCCATGAGACCGATGTTGACACCAGTCAACATCGCATGGCAAGTTAACAGGCGATAAGTTTACGGGTGCACACATAGAAGGAGGGGCGCGATGTTCGGACGGATCGGGCGGTTCGCCGCGACGCATGCGCGAAGCGTGCTTCTGGTGACCTTGCTGGTCGTGGTCGGTGCCGGCGCGCTGGGCTTCACCGCGTTCGGCAAGCTGAAGTCCGACGGCGGGTTCGTCGACCCGGCGGCCGAGTCCAGCAGGGCGCAAGAACTGGTCGACCGGCGGTTCGGCGGCGACAGCGACATCGTGTTCCTGCTCTCGCCCGCCACGGGCACGGTCGACGACGCGGCCAACCAGCGGGCCGGCGCCGAGCTGACCGACAGGCTCACGAGCGACCGGGGGCTCGCCGACGTCGTCTCGTACTTCACGACCAGGGCGCCGCAGCTGCGTGCCGAGGACGGACGGCACGCGCTCGTGGTCGCCAAGCTGACGGGCACCGACGAGGTCGAGCGGCTGCGCGAGGCCTACGCCACCGGGTCCGGCCCGCTCCAGGTCCGCGTCGGCGGGCCGGGCGCGGTCGGCACCGACATCGGTGACCAGGTCGGCGGCGACCTCGCGCTGGCGGAGTCGATCGCGGTGCCGATCATCCTGGTGCTGCTCGTCATCGTGTTCGGCAGCGTGATCGCCGCGCTGCTGCCGCTGGCCATCGGCGCGCTCGCGGTGCTCGGCACGTTCGCCCTGCTCGCGGTCCTCGGCTCGGTCACGGACGTGTCGGTGTTCGCGATCAACCTGACCACCGCCCTCGGGCTCGGCCTGGCGATCGACTACGCGCTGCTCATGGTGTCCCGGTTCCGCGAGGAGCTCGACAAGGGGCAGGACCCGGTCGAGGCCGCCGCCCGCACGGTCGCCACGGCGGGCCGGACCATCATGTTCAGCGCGCTGACGGTCGCGGTCGCGCTCGGTGTGCTGATGATGTTCCCCCTGTACTTCCTGCGCTCCTTCGCGTACGCGGGCGTCGGCGTGGTGCTCATCGCGATGGTGAGCGCGCTCGTGGTGCTGCCGGCGCTCCTCGGGCTGCTCGGCGGTCGCGTCAACTCGCTGCGGTTGCCGTGGCTGAAGCGGACGCCCGGCTCGGCGTCGGCCGTGTGGGCGCGGATCGCGTCGGTGGTTCTGCGCCGGCCCGTGCTGACCGGCCTGCCGGTGGTGCTCGTGCTGGTCGCGGCGGCGGTTCCGCTTCTGGGCGTGCGGTTCGGCACGCCGGACGACCGCGTCCTGACGACCGCGGCACAGACCAGGGCCGTCGGCGACGTGCTGCGCGCGGACTTCCCCGGCGACGACGCCAGGATGCTGGACGTGGTGACCACCTCGCCGGTGGGCAGCAACATCGTCGGCGACTACGCGCTCGCGCTGTCGGAAGTCAATGGGGTGAGGTCGGTGACCGCGAGCGTCGGCACGTTCGTGGACGGCAGGGCGGTCGGCGGGGGCAACCCCGCGTACGCGTCGGAGACCGGGCTGCAGCGGTTGGCGGTGCAGAGCGCCTACGACCCGCACTCGACGCAGGGGCAGGACCTGGTGGCGGCGGTGCGTGCACTGCCGGTGGACGGCGTGAACGGGGTGGACGCGCTGGTCGGTGGCAACGCGGCGCAGCTCGTGGACAGCAAGGACGCGATCGGCAGCAGGTTGCCGCTGGCGGCGGGTCTGATCGCGGTCAGCACGTTCGTGCTGCTGTTCCTGTTCTCGGGAAGCGTGTGGCAGCCGATCCGGTCGCTGCTGTTCAACGTGCTCGGTCTGTCGGCGACGCTGGGTGTGCTGGTGTTGGTCTTCCAGCACGGGTGGCTGTCGTCGTGGCTGGGGTTCACGCCGCTGCCGCTCGACACGGCCATGCTGGTGCTGCTGTTCTGCATCGTGTTCGGGCTGTCGATGGACTACGAGGTGTTCGTGCTGAGCCGGATCAAGGAGGCGCACTCTCAGGGCGCCGGCCTGGAGGAGGCGGTGACGCACGGGCTGTCCCGAATCGGCCGGATCGTGACGGCGGCGGCGACGCTGCTCGCGGTGAGCCTGCTGGCGTTCGGGACGAGCGGGGTGAGCTTCATCCAGATGTTCGGGATCGGCAGCGGCCTGGCGATCCTCGTGGACGCGACGCTGATCCGGGGGGTTCTGGTGCCGGTCGGGATGCGGGTGCTGGGGCGCGCGGCGTGGTGGGCGCCGCCGGTTCTGCGCCGCGTGCACGACCGGGTGGGGTTGCGTGAGGAGGAACCCGCTGCTGTGTGAGTCGTTGCCGGTGGCGTGGCCTCCGGCCCCCGGATCCAGCGTAACGGGGAGCACCGACAGAACCGGCGCCTGTGGACAGACGCCTGTGGACGGTTCGGGATTGTCGGTGGTGTTCGGTAGCGTGGAACCGGGGGCCGGAGGCCAGGCCCGGTGGGCGCGGGACTGATCGTCCGTTCGCAGGGTCCGGAGATGATGTTGCCGGGCCGAGTGTCAGAGGCCGCCTCAACGCCTGGCCGCAGCGGAAGCTCTGGCCGGGGCGGCCGGCCTGTTCACGAGGTCGCTCAGTTTGTCGCGGCGGGGTTCAGCGTCTGTGTTGGGGTGTCTCGCGTCAGGCCCAGGCGTTCGAGGGCCGGCCAGGCGTTGTCGTTGACCGTGATGGCGCGGTGGGGGTCGCGGGTCAGCCAGTTGGCGGTCAACGCTCGGTGGAGGATTGCGGCGGGGAGGGCGCCGGCCAGGTGTTCGCGGCGTTCGGTCCAGTCGAGGCAGTCCCGGAGTAGGGCGCGGCGGGTGGTGGGGAGTTCCACGCCCAGTTCGGTCAGGGTGTTGCGGCCCTGGGGGGTTATGGTCAGGCCGTCACGGTCCGTCAGGAGGCCCCTGGTCAGCATGCCGTCCCGTAGGGCTACGCCCAGGCGGCCTGCCAGGTGGTCGTAGCACGTGCGGGCCTGGGCCAGGCGGCGGGCGCGGACGCTCGCGCGGAGGCCGCGGGGTGGCTCCGGGCCGGCGTGGTTGGCCAGGCGTTCGATGAGATCGGCGATGTTGGGGCCGGCCAGGCGGATGTAGCGGTGCCTGCCCTGCTTGAGGGTGCGGACGAAGCCGGCGTCGGCGAGGGTTCGGACGTGTTCGCTGGCCGTGGACGGGGCCACGCGGGCGGCGTGGGCCAACTCGGTCACGGTCCACGCTCGGCCGTCGATCAGGGCCAGACACATGGTGGCCCGGCTGTTGTCAGCCAGGACGGCGGCGACCTCGGCTAGCTTCATGACCTCGATGCTAGGTCGGCGACACCTCGGCGATCGCCGAAACGTCCGGTGGGCAGCCTGGACCCGCTCAGAAACCGGTGGGCGCGCTGGCGCCGGTCAAGGTGGACCGGAAGGCCAGCAAGGTGAAGCCGGACCCGACCAACAACCCAGGCCCAAGCACCCATGAACCATCGTGGCCAACAAAGCCGGCCTTGCCAACTCCGCCCCGTTGCCAACCCGCCCTCACCATGCCCCCGGCCCCACCCGGGACCCGGGACCCGAGAACCTCAGAGCGACGCGATCAACCGCTCCACCCGCTCATCCACCGCCCGGAACGGGTCCTTGCACAGCACCGTCCGCTGAGCCTGGTCGTTCAGCTTCAGATGAACCCAGTCGACCGTGAAGTCACGCCCTGCCTGCTGAGCGGCGGCGATGAAGTCGCCGCGGAGCTTGGCACGGGTGGTCTGGGGTGGGGTGTCCTTGGCGGCCTCGATCTCGCCGTCCTCGGTGACCCTGGCGACCAGGTCCTTGCGTTGTAGCAGGTCGAAGATGCCGCGGCCGCGGCGGATGTCGTGGTACGCCAGGTCCAGCTGGGCGATCCTCGGGCTGGACAGCTCCAGGCCGTGCTTGGCCTGGTACCGCTCCACCAGGCGGTGCTTGATGGCCCAGTCGATCTCGCGGTCGATGCGGGTCAGGTCCTGGGCCTCCACCGCGTCCAGGGTCTTGCCCCACAGCTGGATCACGCGCTCGGCCACCGGGTCGGAGCCGCGCTGGGCGACGTGCTCGGCCGCGCGGGAGTAGTACTCGCGCTGGATGTCCAGGGCCGACGCCTCGCGGCCGCCGGCCAGGCGGACCAGGCGGCGGCCCGTCAGGTCGTGGCTGATCTCGCGGATGGCGCGGATCGGGTTGTCCAGGCTGAAGTCCCGGAACTGGACGCCGTCCTCAATCATCTCCAGGACCAGGTTCGCGCTGCCCACCTTCAGCAGCGTCGTGGCCTCGGCCATGTTCGAGTCGCCGACGATCACGTGCAGGCGGCGGTAGCGCTCGGCGTCCGCGTGTGGCTCGTCGCGGGTGTTGATGATCGGGCGGGACCTCGTCGTCGCGGACGAGACGCCCTCCCAGATGTGCTCGGCGCGCTGCGACAGGCAGTACACCGCGCCCCGCGGGGTCTGCAGCACCTTGCCGGCGCCGCAGATGAGCTGACGCGTCACCAGGAACGGCAGCAGCACGTCCGCGATCCGCGAGAACTCACCCGCGCGGGTGACCAGGTAGTTCTCGTGGCAGCCGTAGGAGTTGCCGGCCGAGTCGGTGTTGTTCTTGAACAGGAAGATGTCGCCGCCGATGCCCTCGTCCGCGAGCCGACGCTCGGCGTCGACGAGCAGGTCCTCGAGAATCCGCTCCCCCGCCTTGTCGTGCGTGACCAGCTGTACCAGGTCGTCGCACTCCGCGGTGGCGTACTCGGGGTGTGAGCCGACATCGAGGTAGAGGCGTGAGCCGTTTCGCAGGAACACGTTCGAAGAACGTCCCCAGGACACCACTCGACGAAACAGGTACCGCGCGACCTCGTCCGGGCTCAGCCTGCGCTGTCCGTGAAACGTACAGGTCACGCCGAACTCGGTTTCGATGCCGAAGATCCGCCGCTGCATCCCTTTAGCCTAGGCGTTTCCGGGCCACAGTTCTCGTGGCCGCTCGGAGGTGAGACAAACTAGTCATCGAAGGCCGTCCCGTCACGCTTGGTCAGTGCTATTGGACTCCGCGTCGGGGGACTCCGCGGACTCCTCGGTGGATTCGGATGAATCGGACGGCAGGAGCGCGGTCAGCGCGGCGCCCTCGATGCGGCGGAACGCTCGCTTGGGTCGCGTCCGGTCGAGCACCGCCACCTCCAGCTTGCCCACGCCGTTCTCGCCGTTGCTCGCCGGGGAGCCCGCCGACAGCGCGGCCACCGCGAAGCCGAGTGCCGCCTCCAGCGACATGCCCTCCTCGTAGGTCTCCTTCATCTTGGTGGAGACCGGCTCGGTCTGACCGCCCATGACCAGGTACGACGCCTCGTCCACGATCGAGCCGTCGAAGGTCAGCCGGAACAGCTGGTCGGTCTCCGGCGTCGCGCCCACCTCGGCGACGCACAACTCCACCTCGTACGGCTTGAGCTGGTCGGCGAACACCGCGGCCAGTGTCTGCGCGTACACGTTGACCAGCAGGCGCGCCGACACGTCACGCGGGTCGTTGGCCAGGCCCCAGAGGTCGACGTGCCGGATGCCGCCGCGGCGCAGGCCGTCGTACTCGCTGTAGCGGCCGGTCGCGGCGAACCCGATCCGGGCGTAGATCTCGGACACCTTGTGCAGCGTCGCCGACGGGTTGTCGGCGACGAACAGCACGCCGCCCGCGTACTTGAGCGCCACGACACTGCGGCCCCTCGCGATGCCCTTGCGGGCGTACTCCGAGCGGTCCCGCATCAACTGCTCGGGCGAGGCGTACAGCGGCATCGTCACGGTGGTGGCTCCTCTTTGTTGCTGGTAGGGATGTCAGCCGCGGGGCTGGCTCGTCCTGGCGGTCACCACGGACTCGGTGACCTCGGCAACCCTGTCCTCGGACAGGTGCACGGCGCCCTCGGCCGCCGTGATCGTCACGATCTGGGGGTAGATCCTGCGGGCGAGGTCCGGCCCGCCGGTGGCCGAGTCGTCGTCCGCCGCGTCGTACAACGCCTCGATCGCCATGCTGATCGCGGCGTCCTCGTCGCAGCCCGGATCCCACAGCTTCTTCAGCGCCGAGCGCGCGAACAGCGAGCCCGAGCCGACGCCGTGGAAGCCGGCACGCTCCTCGTACCGGCCGCCGACCACGTCGAACGACACGATCCGGCCGGCGCGGGCCGGGTCCGACGCGTCGACGTCGTAGCCGACGAACAGCGGGATCGCGGCGAGGCCCTGCAGGGCCGCGTCGAGGTTGCCCCGCACCATGGCGGCCAGCTTGTTGGTCTTGGCGTCCAGGGACAGCGAGACGCCCTCGAGCTTCTCGTAGTGCGACAGCTCGACCTGGTAGATCCGGACCATCTCGACGGCGAGGCCGGCCGTGCCGGCGATGCCCACCGCGGAGTAGGTGTCGGCGACGAACACCTTGTCCATGTCGCGTTGTGCGATGAGGTTGCCCGAGGTGGCGCGCCGGTCACCGGCGATGAGCACGCCGCCGTCGAACGTCATGGCGACGATCGTGGTGCCGTGCGGCGGCTGCGGCGTCAGGTCGGCCAGCTGCCGGGCACGCACGGGCTCGACAGCGCCCAGCCCACCGCCGCCCGGGAGCAGGTGTGGTGCCTGGACCCGGAGGAAGTCGACGAAGGAGGACGTCTCGGCCGTCATGTAGGCAGCCGGGAGCGATGCGCCGGGCATGGCGCGAAATGGGGTGTGTTCCATGCCTGCTTTCTGTCCGTTCGGTGGGGACAGCGAGAGAATCTACTCGCCACCCTTTTGCACGTACGCGCGCACGAAGTCCTCGGCGTTCTCCTCCAGCACGTCGTCGATCTCGTCCAAGATCGTATCGACGTCCTCGCCGAGCTTCTCCCTGCGTTCCTGACCTGCTGGTGCGGCGCCGTCGACATCCTCGTCGCCGTCACCGCCGCCCTGCCGCTGGGTCTGTTCCTGGGCCATCTCGCCTCCCTATCGGGGCTTGTCCTCCCCAAGATTACCGACCGGCACTGACAATTTCGCGGACCATCCGGTTGATGATCGTGAATCGGGACATTCGCTGTCAGCGAACGGGCGGCTACTACTTGGACTACTTCTTCGGACCACTGGTGAGCGCGTCCACCAGTTGCTCCGCCGTCGACGAGGCCTCCAGCAGCTCGCCCACGTGGGACTTGGTGCCCCGCAGCGGCTCCAGTGTGGGGATGCGGACCAGCGACTCGCGGCCCAGGTCGAAGATGACCGAGTCCCAGGACGCCGCCGCGATCGCGTTCGGGTAGCGCTCCAGGCAGCGGCCGCGGAAGTAGGCCCTGGTGTCATGCGGCGGCGTGGTGATGGCGGCCTGCACCTCCTCCTCGGTGACCAGGCGCTTCATCGAGCCGCGGGCGACCAGCCGGTTGTACAGGCCGTTGGCCAGCCGGACGTCGGAGTACTGCAGGTCGACCAGGTGCAGGCGCGGCGCGTTCCAGGCCAGGCCGTCGCGGGCGCGGTAGCCCTCCAGCAGCCGCAGCTTGGCCGGCCAGTCGAGGCGGTCGGCGCACTCCATCGGATCACGGGCCAGCGCGTCGAGCGTGTCGCCCCAGGTCTGCAGCACGTCCAGCGAGACCGCGTCCTGCTCGGTGCGGTCGATGTGCTGGGAGATCAGCTCGTGGTAGGCCCTCTGGATGTCCAGGCCGGTGTACTTGCGGCCGTTGGTCAGCTCGACCGTGATCCGCAGCGTCGGGTCGTGGCTGATCGCGTGCACCGCGCGGACCGGGTCGGCGAGCTTGAGCGAGTCGAACCGGACGCCCGCCTCGATCAGGTCCAGGACCAGCGCGGTGGTGCCGACCTTGAGGTAGGTGGAGGTCTCGGCCAGGTTCGCGTCGCCGATGATCACGTGCAGCCGGCGGTACTTGTCGGCGTCGGCGTGCGGCTCGTCGCGGGTGTTGATGATGCCGCGCTTGAGCGTGGTCTCCAGCCCGACCTCGACCTCGATGTAGTCGGCGCGCTGGGACAGCTGGAAGCCCGCCTCCTCACCGGCCGCGCCGAGGCCGACCCGCCCGGAGCCGACGACGACCTGCCGCGAGGCGAAGAACGGCGTCAGCCCCGCGATCACCGCGGTGAACGGCGTGTTGCGGGCCATCAGGTAGTTCTCGTGGGTGCCGTAGCTGGCGCCCTTGCCGTCGACGTTGTTCTTGTACAGCTGCAGGCGCTGCTGGCCGGGCACGGTGGCGGCCCGCATGGCCGCCTCCTCCATGACCCGCTCCCCCGCCTTGTCCCAGATGACGGCGTCCCGCGCGTTGGTGACCTCGGGCGCGGAGTACTCCGGGTGCGCGTGGTCGACGTAGAGGCGGGCGCCGTTGGTGAGGATGACGTTGGCCGCGCCGAGGTCCTCCACCTCCGGGTCCGACGGCGGCACGCCGGGCGCGCCGAGGTCGAACCCGCGCGCGTCCCGCAGTGGCGACTCGACCTCGTAGTCCCAGCGGGCCCGGCGGGCGCGCGGGATGTCCGCGGCGGCCGCGTAGGCCAGGACGACCTGCGTGGAGGTCAGTACCGGGTTGGCGGTCGCGTCTCCCGGCACGGCGATGCCGTACTCCACCTCGGTACCCATGATCCGGCGCATGTCCCCAAGCCTACGGTCCTGGACCGACATCGCGCCGATACGGGTGGGTCGCTCACGCCCAGGCGAGTGATGAGCGGTGTTCCCAGTACGCCGCCGGCGGCTCCGCGAGGTCCGGCAGGTCGACCTCGACCGCCAGGGCCGCCAGGTTGCTCGCCAGCTGTCCCGTGCCGGCCGCGCCGGACAGGACGGTGTCCGCCCACGGCTGGGCCAGCGCGGCGGCCAGGGCGACCGCGTCCGGGCCCACGCCGAGGGTCCTGGCGAGGGATGCCACGGGTGCCGGCGGGTCCACCGCCAGGCGGCCGTTGGCCACACCCTCCTTGACGAGCACGTGCGCGCCCGCCGCGTGTGCCTCCGCCAGCGCCGGACCAACAGACGGCTCCAGCACGTTCCAGGTCGACTGTACGGCCGTGAAGACGCGCACTCCGTGCCGTTCCAGGGCGAGTGCCCGGCGCACCACCGCAGCCTGTTCGGGACCGGAGGTCGAGAAGCCGACCCGCACCGGCGCCGAAGCCAGCGCGTCCTGCAACGCCAGGTCGTCGAACAGCGGGCTGTCCGGGGTCAGCGAGTGCACCTGGTAGAGGGACAGGTGTGGGCCCAGCAGGGACGTGCTCTCCGCCCACTGGAGGCGAAACCGGTCGAGTGTATGGGACTTCTCCTCGTGCACGGCCGCGTCCAACCGCCAGTCGCCCACGTACGCGTAGCCCCACTTGCTGGACACGGTCACGTCCGTCACCGCGCGGTCGGTGAGCCAGCCCGCCAGGAACTCCTCCGCGAGCCCGTACGAGCGGGCCACGTCCACCCAGCGGACGCCGGCCGCGTGGGCGGCGTCCAGGACCGCCCACGACGCCTCACGCATGGCCTGAACAGAACGGACGAGCGGCAGCTCGGACCGGCCGACGTTGATGTACGCCGGCCGGCCGAGTGCCGCCAGTCCAAGTCCGAGCCGGAGCACCTGCTACAGGTACTGGCCCGTGTTGGTCGCCGTGTCGATCGCCCGACCCGACTCCTGGTTCTTGCCGGTGACGAGGGTGCGGATGTAGACGATCCGCTCGCCCTTCTTGCCCGAGATCCG
>NZ_JBJMIE010000255.1:0-5827 GCF_045807065.1 Actinophytocola sp.
CGTCCGAGCCGGTCCGGCGCGCCGGACCGCTTCGCCATGGCGACGAGAAGTCGTTGCAGTGCGGGACCTCGGGACATGCCGAGCCAGGGCAGCTTGGCGGCCGGCGGCGCGGGCGCACCGATCAGGTGCTCGGGCGACCCGTGCAGGATGAGCCGTCGACCACCGGGCGCCTCGGCGAACACCAGGATGGGTGGCAGGTCCTCCAACTCCAGCACGAGGTAGCTCATCGCGGTCTCGAACTGCACCCACTCGCCGGGCCCCAGACCGTCCTCCTGGTACCAGCGGGCGATCCCGGAGAGGTGGTCGATGACCTCGTCGAGGTGCGAGTCGGCCGGCTGCTCGATGCCCACCTGCCCCACGCCCGGCACACCGATCTCCCGCACGCGGAACCATCGTCGGCGTTGCGGGCGGAACTCGGCCAGCTTCCGCTCGGAGAGGTAGATCAGCTCCCTCATCAGCTGAACGGGGTCGTCGGCCGCTCCTGTGGCTCGCCGTCCACGTAGAGGTCGACCTTCTCGTTGTAGAAGCACGCCATGCCGGCGACCTTCTGGCTCTCGGGCAGCGGCGTGCGGTAGATCCACACGATGTCCTCGTGCTCGCCGACGTGCCAGTACGACGCCGTCCCCTTGTACGGGCAGGACGTCCGGGTCGTCGACGGTCGCAGCAGGTCCAGGCGGACGTCGGACAGCGGCAGGTAGTACCGCGGCGGCAGGCCCGTCTCGAACAGGATGCGCGGCTGGCCCGACGACGCGACCACCTGCCCGTCGACACGGACCTCGACGTGCCGGGAGCTGGCCAGGACGTCCACCCGCTTGTACGGGTCGCGCGGGTGGACGTAGATCGGCTCGTCCTCCTCCAGCCACTCGTCCATCGCGGCGAACTCCAGGCGCACCAGGTCCTCCGCCAACCGCGCCGCGCCCGGCACGACCGTGGTGCCGGTCACCACGTCGTACGCGCCGTCGGCGGCGGGTTCCAGCTTCGCGTGCACGTCGGCCGCCGGCAGGTAGTACGTCGGGTAGTGCGGGATCTCCCACACGAGCACCGGCGCGCGACTGTCGGCGACCAGCTGCCCACCCGCGTACACCCGCACCCGTTTCGGGCTGACCTCACTGCGCATCCTGGCTCCATCGTTCGCTCCGCAAGCTCCCCTCAGCTCAAATTAGACCTGGACCTGGACCGCGCTCCACCCACCACCATGGGGTGACATGGACACACGACTGATCGGGGACCGCGAGGTCAGCGCTCTGGGCTTCGGCTGCTGGGCCATCGGCGGCCCCTTCTCCGACACCGACGGCAACCCCCTCGGCTGGGGCGAGGTCGACGACGACGAGTCGATCGCCGCCATCCGGCGTGCCCTGGAGCTGGGTGTCACCTTCTTCGACACCGCGGACATCTACGGCGCCGGGCACAGCGAGCGCGTGCTCGGCCGGGCCGTCGCCGGCCACCGCGACGAGGTGGTCATCGCCAGCAAGTGGGGCAACCTGTTCGACGAGGACACCAAGGTCCGCACCGGCTCGGACGTGACGCCCGAGTACATGCGCAAGGCCATCCGGGCCACCCTGACCCGGCTCGGCACCGACTACCTCGACCTGTACCAGCTCCACCCGGCGCCGTCCGTCGAGGAGGCCGAACCGCTGGCCGACACCGCGGAGGAACTCGTCAAGGAGGGCCTGATCCGCGGTTACGCGTGGAGCACGGACGACCCGGAGCGCGCGGCCGCCTGGGCGGGCCGGCCCGGCTGCGTGGCCGTGCAGCACGAGTGCAGCGTCCTGCACGACGCCCCGGAGATGCTGGACCTGTGCGAGCGGCACGGCCTGGCGAGCGTCAACCGGGGACCGCTGGCCATGGGCCTGCTCGGCCGCCGCGACCACACCCGCCCGGCGACCGGCGCCGACATCCGCACCGCCGCCCCGGAATGGCTGCGGTACTTCGCGAACGGCGTGCCGACACCGGAGTGGGGCGCCAGGGTCGACAGCCTCCGCGAGATCCTCACCAGCGACGGCCGCAGCCTCGCCCAGGGCGCGCTGGCCTGGCTGTGGGCCCGCAGCGGGCGCACGATCCCGATCCCGGGCTTCCGCAACGTCACGCAGGCGGAGGACAACGCGGGCGCGCTCGCCCACGGCCCCCTGACGCCGCGGCAGCTGGCGGAGGTCGCCGGCCTGCTGGCGGCCTGACCGGGTACCTTCGCGCCCGATGCCGGAGACGACCGCAGGGACCACACCGTGAACACCTTCGCGCCTCAGGACGGCTGGACCGTCACAGTCGAGGACGGCAAGGAGCACTACCGCCGCGAACACGGCCTCGCGGACGTGCTCGCGGTGTGGGACCCGGCCGGGCGGTCGGGCACGGTCTGCGTCCGCTCGACCTACGCGGGCTTCACCCGGACCCACGCCGACACCGCGGTCGACGACCCCGCCGCGTTCTGGACCGCCGCGAACCTGGCCGCCGACACGCTCGCCGCACCGATCCCGATCGCCGAGACGATGGACGGCCGCCCGAGGGCCACGCCCGAGGGGACGCCCCTGGCGGCGGACCTCACGTTCACGACGACCACCGGCCGCCCGATCGTGCTGACCGTCACCGACGAGCAGGCCGACACGTTGTCGAGCGAGTTCCACAGCCTCGAGGAGCACGTCTGGTCCGCGGACCGCACCGACGAACCCGAATCCCGCGCCGCCGTCGAGGACGAGGCGCCGCCGGGCGAACCGTCGACCGCGCACGCGCTGCTGGCGGTCCTCGAGTCCCGCTTCGGGCTGCCCGCGCACGAGCTGGTGGTCCAGGGCGACTGGCAGGTCTTCCTCATCCTCGGCGCGGACCGGATCCGGCCGCTCATGGCACGTGAGGACGAGCTGGTCGCCGCCATGGGCCGGTACTGGCACCACGAGTACAGCAGCCTGGTGGAACAGCCGTGCCTGGTCATCCGCCGTCCCCAAGGCTGACGACCCGGCTGGTGGACTTCCCGCAGGCCGTGTGAGCGTGCCTAGTACGTCGGCTCGTCCGGCGGCAGCTGGATCTCCCGGGACCGCTCCACCTCGGCGACGCCCGGCACGGTCGACAGGTTGCCCAGCGCGTCCCCGTCGACCGTGCCGGTCACGACCCCCACGCTGTCGAGGACCTCGCTCACCCGCAGTCCCGCCTGGCGCAGTGCCTCGACCACCGAGCCCATGTCCTCCACCTGGTCGTCGACCACCGAGATGACCACCTGCTCCTGCGCCACGTGGCCTCCTCGGCGACAACTCCGGTCAGGGTGCTTGGATCAATCCTGCCCCAACGTCCGTGCAGGGCAAAGGCAGCCGCCGGCCCATCTGCGACAGCCGCGCCCACAGCTCGAGCCCGCGTGCGCCCGTCGCCTGGGCGATCAGCGCGGCGGTGCCGGCCGCGTGCGGGGTCGCCATGCTGGTGCCGGAGATCCGCTTGTACCGCAGCGGCGTTGGCCAGCTGGAGTACACGTCCACGCCGGGGCCCGCGAGGTCGACCGCGCCGATACTGTCCACGGTCCCGCACGAGAAGTACGCGATCCTGCCGCCCACGTCGATCGCGCCCACCGACATGATCGAGGGACAGTTCGCCGGGTGGCCGACCGGGTTGGTCCGCCCGACCCGCCGGTCGCTCTCGTTGCCGGCGGCCGCGATGATCAGCGTGCCCTTCTGCATCGCCCTGGTCGCGACCCGCTCGAACGTGCGCGAGTACGCCTGGCCGGGCTGGGTCGGCGAGCCGAGCGACATCGACACGACCGCGCAGCCGGTGGTGATGGCCCAGTTGATGCCGTTGAGGATGCCGCCGTCGGCGCCGGAACCCGCGTTGCTCAGCACCTTGCCGACATGGATGTCCGCCTCGTAGGCGATGCCGTAGCCGGGGCCCGACTCCACCTCCCGAGGGCCGCACGAGGTGCCGACGCAGTGCGTGCCGTGGCCGTGCCCGTCCTGGACCTCCTCGTTCTGGACGAACGAGCTGGACACCACGGTCCGGTCCGCGAAGTCCGGGTGGTGCAGGTCGAACCCGGTGTCGAGAACGGCGACCTTGACGCCCTTGCCGGTCGCCGTGCTGTTCGGCGCGCCCGTGCGCTGCAGTCCCCAGGTGAAGAGTGTCTCGTCGACGGCCGCGACCGCCGGCTCGACGGTCGGCGTCGTGGGCTCGATGGCCCGCACGAACCGCTCGGGCTCGATCAGCGCGATGGGGCCGGACTCACCCACGGCCTGTGCGAGCGCGGTCACCTGGTCCGGGTCCGCGGACACGAGCGCGACGCCCAGCTCGTGCATCACGAGGCCCTCGGCCTCCCACAGGGCCCGGTTGTCCTCGGCGCCGGCCGAGCTCTCCGCGCGGATGCCCGCCACGCGGCTGAGCTCCTGGGTCGCGGTGGACCAGTCGTCCTCCATCAGTACGAGGTACCTGCCGGTGGTTCCGTCCGCTGCCGCTGTCATCGTCCCTACCTTCTTCCGCGAATAGCGCGTCGTCCGGTAGTTCGGCATCCCAGCATGTGGTGTAACGGGCCTCACATGATCTGGGGCGGATCGTGTTCACGAGTCGTACGTTTATCGTCGGAAGCATGCAGAGCTGGCCATCCACCCCCGTGTCCCGGGTTCCAGGCACCCCCCGCCCGCTGCGGCTCTACGACACCGCGGCCAGGGAGATCCGCCCGACGGCGCCCGGTCCGACGGCGAGAATGTACGTCTGCGGCATCACCCCGTACGACGCCACCCATCTCGGGCACGCCGCGACCTACCTCGCGTTCGACCTCGTGCACCGGCAGTGGCTGGACAACGGCCACGAGGTGCACTACGTCCAGAACGTCACCGACGTCGACGACCCGCTGCTGGAGCGCGCCGAACGCGACCAGGACGACTGGGTCGTGCTGGCGATGCGCGAGACCGCGTTGTTCCGCGAGGACATGACCGCGCTGCGGGTGCTGCCGCCGCGGGACTACCTCGGCGCCGTGGAGTCCATCCCGGAGATCGTCGAGGCGGTCGCCAAGCTGCTCACCGACGGCGTCGCCTACCGGGTGGCCGACCACGAGCACCCGGACATCTACTACTCGCACCTGGCCTCCGGTCGGTTCGGCGAGGTGTCCCACTACTCGCCGGAGGAGATGGCCAGGTACTTCGCCGAGCGCGGCGGCGACCCGGACCGCCCCGGCAAGCGGCACCCGCTCGACGCGTTGCTGTGGCGTGCCGCGCGGCCGGGGGAGCCGAGCTGGGAGAGCGAGCTGGGGCCGGGCCGCCCGGGCTGGCACATCGAGTGCAGCGTGATCGCCCTGAACCGCCTCGGCATGAGCTTCGACGTGCAGGGCGGCGGCTCGGACCTGATCTTCCCGCACCATGAGTTCAGCGCCGCCCACGCCGAGGCGCTGACCGGCGAGAACCCGTTCGCCCGGCACTACGCGCACGCCGGCATGATCGGCCTGGACGGCGAGAAGATGTCCAAGTCGCGCGGCAACCTGGTGTTCGTGTCCCGCCTGCGCGCCGACAAGGTCGACCCGATGGCCGTCCGGCTCGGCCTGCTGTCCGGGCACTACCGGTCCGACCGCCCCTGGACACCCGAGGTGCTGGCCACCGCGGAGGCCCGCCTGGCCCGCTGGCGCTCGGCGGTCGAGGTGGCCGCGGCGCCACCCGCCGAGGACGTGGTCGCCCGCCTGCGCGACCACCTGTCGAACGACCTGGACACCGAACGCGCCCTGGCCGCGGTCGACGCCTGGGCGGACGCCGCCCTGACCGTGGGCGGCCAGGACACCGAGGCCCCCGCACTGGTCCGCACCGCGGTGGACGCGCTGCTGGGGGTGCTCCTCTAGCGTGGCGCCGGCCGCACTCCTGCCCCGAGCAGCAGTGCGGCC